>JBIKND010000185.1:0-7565 GCA_044358905.1 Pirellulales bacterium
CTCTGCGGCACCGAACGCAGGCGGCTGCGACCCGTTTGTGTAGGTGCAGACTGGCAGTCTGCACACCGCCGCCGGTGCGTCGGCCCGCATTCCGCAGAGTGCCACTCTGCGGCACCGAACGCAGGCGGCTGCGACCCGTTTGTGTAGGTGCAGACTGGCAGTCTGCACACCGCCGCCGGTGCGTCGGCCCGCATTCCGCAGAGTGCCACTCTGCGGCTACAAGGACGAGCCAGAAGCGGTGCCACTACCATGTCGCTGGGCGGTGTTGAGCGCAATGAAGCCGATGACGGCGAGCGAGGCACGTCAGCCGAGCACGTTCTCGAGCACCTCTTCCGCCACGTAGATCGGCAGGTTGGGCTCGCAGGTGACCGCCACGGCGATCGCGTCGGAGGGGCGGGCGTCGATCTCCACCACGTCGCCGTCCTTCGCGACGCGGATCACGGCGTAGTAGGTGTGCTCCTTGATCTCCGAGATCACGACGTCCTGAAACTCGCCCCCCATCAGCTCCACCGCCGCGACGAGCAGGTCGTGGGTCAGCGGCCGCGGCGACTGGTGGTGCTTCACGCGGCGGTCGATGCTCGTGGCCTCGAAAAGCCCGATCAGGATCGGGAACGTGCGGTCGCCGTCCACCTCCTTGAGGTAGACCACCTGCTGGTCGTTGATCTCGCTGATGATGATCCGCGAGAGTTCCATCTGCACGCTCATGATCGCCGCTCCGCAAAGGTTGGCAGCCGGTGAGGCGTCGTCGGTCAGACTGCCCGATCGGATTCTACCCCGGGAAGGAGACCGGAGCATCCGCCCCGTCATCCCGCCGCCGGCGGCCGGCTCCCGCGGAGTTCGGCGAGCGTCGCCCGACCCTTCTCTAGCCGCTCCTCGAGTTCGGCCAGCTGCGCCCGTTCCTTGGCCACCACGGCCTCCGGGGCCCGGGCGGCGAACTTCTCGTCGGCGAGCTTGGCCTGCTTCGCACGGATGAAGCCCTCGGTCTTCTCGTTCTCCTTGACGAGCTTGGCGATCTCGGCCTCGACGTCGATCAGGCCCGCGAGGTCGACGAACACCTCGCAGCCGCTCGCCGTCGCCGAGGCCGCGGCCGGCGCCCCGGCAGCGTCGGGGCCGACGGCGGTGAGCTCCGCGACCGCCATCGACTCGAGCGCCCCGTGGAGCGGCAGCAGCAGATCGGCCTGGTCCCGGGCGGCCTTGATGGCCACCTTGACCCGCGTCCGCGGCGGCACGTTCTGCCGCGCGCGGATCTCGCGGATCGCGGCCACAAGGGCGAGGAACGAACCGAACTGGGCCTCCGTCCGTGGATCGATCCAGGCAGCGGCCGGCTGCGGCCAGGCGGCGACCATGATCGACCGCGGCGGCTCACCCGCGTCCCACGGCATGCGGCGGCCGGCCGCCGTCTCGCGCAGATGCTGCCAGATCTCCTCGGTCACGAACGGCATGATCGGGTGGAGGAGGCGGAGGATCGTGTCGAGGCCCAGCAGGAGCATGGCGCGGGCCCGGTCGCGAGTGGCCGGATCGGCGAGCCGCGGCTTGCAGAGTTCGAGATACGCGCTGCAAAACTCGTCCCACGCGAAGGCGTAGAGGATCCGGGCCGCCTCGGCGAACTTGTATTCGTCGATCGCCCGGGTGGCGTCGCGGGTCACGCTGGCGAGCCGGCTGGCCAGCCAGCGGTCGGCGAGTTCCGCGGCGTCGCCGCCGAGGTCCGCGGCGAACGGCCGCGCCTCGAAGCCCTCCAGGTGCATGAGCACGAAGCGGGTGGCGTTCCAGAGCTTGTTGGAGAAGTTGCGGCCCGACTCGAACCGCTCGCTCACGGCCGGCCCGCGGGGGAGGGCGAGATCGGCCTCCGCAGCGGCCCACTGGGTGCGAAACGGCTGGCCGCACTTCGGGCAGTCGATCCGCGGCTTGACGCGGTTCTGCACCGTCTGCTCGATCAGCGTGCTGCAGGCCGGGCACTGGAAGTCGACCGGCATCCGCACGTCCTGCGTCTCGGTCGCCATGCTCGCCAGCGCGAACCGCAGCGCGTCGGCCCCGAGCGTGTCGATCACGTCCACGGGATCGACGCCGTTCCCCTTGCTCTTGCTCATCGTCTCGCCATAGCGATCGAGGATCTTGGGGTGGATGTAGACCTCGTGGAACGGGATCTCGCCGGTGTCGAACAGGCCGAGGATCACCATCCGCGCGACCCACAGCGTGAGGATGTCGCGGCTGGTGACGAGCGTGCTCGTGGGATAGAAGCACGCCAGGTCGGCGGTGGCCTGCGGCCAGCCGAGCGTGGAATGGGGCCAGAGCGCCGACGAGAACCAGGTGTCGAGCACGTCGGGATCGCGCACCAGCGGCTGGCCGGCGACGGCCTCCACGGGCAGCGCCTCGTCGCGCCCGCAGACGAACCAGCCCCCGGCGCCGTCGGCCGTCCAGGCGACCGTGTCGCGGCCGCCGAGCGCGGCGGTGAGTTCGGCCTCCGTCACGCCCGCCACGTGCCAGATCGGGATCCGGTGGCCCCACCACAGCTGCCGGCTCACCGGCCAGTCGCGCTTCTCGGAGAGCCAGTCGAGATAGGTCTTGGCGTAGCGCTCGGGCACGATCCGCACCCGGCCGCTCGTGACGGCGTCGAGCGCCGGCTGGGCGAGTTCGTCCATGCGGATGAACCACTGGTCGGCGAGATACGGTTCGATGGGCGTCTTCGAGCGATCGGAGTGGGCCAGTTCGATGACGCGATCCTCCACCTGCACGAGCTGGCCGGCCGCCTCCAGATCGGCCACCACCTTGGTCCGCGCCTTTGGGATCGTGAGCCCGGCGTACGGCCCGGCCGCCGCGTTCAGCGTGCCGTCGGGGTTCAGGATGTTGACCATCGGCAGGCTCTGCCGGCGGCCGACGTCGTAATCGTTGGGATCGTGGGCGGGCGTGATCTTCACGCAGCCCGAGCCCATCTCGGGCTTGGCCCACTCGTCGGCCACGAGCGGAATCTCTCGGCCGAGCAGCGGCAGCTTCACCTGGCGTCCGGCGCGGGCCATGGCGGCGAGCGTCACGAGCGTCGGCAAAAGGTCGCGGCGGCGGGCGGCGAGATCCTCGATCTGGGCGTCGATGGCCGCATGCTCCTTGGCGGAGACCTCGGCCCGCTTCGCCCGCAGGGCGGCCGCCGCGGCGTCGAGGGCGGCGGCAGGGTCGGGATGGACGGCGACCGCGGTGTCGCCGAGGAGCGTTTCGGGCCGGGTAGTGGCCACCGTCACATTGGCCGGCTCGCCGGGCTGCGGGTCGATCACGTCATAACGGATGTGCCAGAAGTGGCCCTTCACCTGCTCGTGAAACACCTCGTCGTCGCTGACGGCGGTCTGCAGGAAGGTGTCCCAGTTGACGAGCCGCTTGCCGCGGCGGACGAGCCCCTGCTGGAACAGTCTGAAGAACGCCGTGCGGACGGCCGCGGCACACTGGTCATCGAGCGTGAACCGGGTGCGATCCCAGTCGCAGCTGGCACCGAGGTCGCGCAGCTGTCCGAGGATCCGCTTCTCGTACTGCTCCTTCCAGGCCCAGATCCGGGCCACGAGCGCATCGCGGCCGAGGTCGTGCCGGGAAAGTTTCTCCTCTTCCAGCAGCCGGCGCTCGACGACCGCCTGCGTGGCGATGCCGGCGTGGTCGGTGCCCGGCATCCAGAGCGTGAGGAAGCCCTGCATCCGCCGGGTGCGGACGAGGATGTCCTGGAGGGTGTTGTTGAGGGCGTGGCCGAGGTGCAGGGCCCCGGTGACGTTCGGCGGCGGGATGACGACGGAATACACGGGCCGCGTGTCGCCGGGGGCGGCGGCATCGGCGTGCCATGAACGGTCGGCGTCCCACAGGGCGCGGCACCGGGCCTGGGCGGCGCGGTGATCGTATTGCTTGGCGAGTTCGGACATGGGGCTCCTCACGGTGGGCCGCACATTCTGCCGGTCGAACCGCAATCCCGCCACCGCGACGTGCCGCTGCGCCAGGGCCCGCGACGACGAACCATTGCCGTCAACGCTGCGGCGCCTCCGTCGTCATCACGGCGGGCCGATCGCGATCCCCGCGCTCGTCCGCGGACGCGGGGGGCCGCGAGAATGCGACCAGGCTCACGGCCGACGCGGCCACGGCGAAGGCGCTGACGAGCGACCTGCGAAGGGCAGCCGAGAGCAATCGACAGAGTTCGACATCCGCGGGGCGGTCGGCACTGGAAAACAGTCGTGACATGATGCATCTCCCTCTGAGGTGATGCACGCCTCGGCACACGACCGGAACGGGGTAGAAGGCGAAACGCGACGGCGCGCGACCTTTAGTCCGCGCACGGAACGCAGACGGGAAACCGCGAGAATCTGCCGCAAAGAATAGCCAACCGCCCATGAACCGGGACGAGATGGACGAGTGCGTGCAGAAGCGGATCCTGATCGAAAAGCTTGACGGACGACCGAAAAAATGTCGCCGACCCGGAGAGAGTATCGCGTCGGGCAAAAGCCGTCAAGAGGGGCTCGAGATCGTCGTCGTCGCCACCGCGAAGCGCGACGCGCCGGTGACCGCTGCAGCGGCCTCGGCAAGGCGGTCGGCGGTCCTGCCCCCGAGCTTCTACGGGGTCCAGGCCACCGGTCGTGACGTCGCCTTCCTGGTGGACGTGTCGGGGAACATGGACGGCCCGTTGACCGAACGACTGAAACGCGAGTTCCGCGACGCCATCAACGGGCTGCCGCCGGACGCCCACGATCCTCCGACAGATCGCCGCCCACAGAACGGCGGCCAGCACCACGCCGTGGCCGATTGAACGCGCTCCGCCCGGTCAGGTGCGGGCGAGGAAGTGGTGCAGCGAGTCGGTGAGGGCCAGCCACGAGGCCTCGATCACGTTTTCGCTCACGCCGACGGTGCCCCACACGGTGTCGCCATCGGTGCTCTCGATCGAGACGCGGACCTTGGCCGCGGTGCCCTCCTGGGCGTTGATGACGCGGACCTTGTAGTCGAGGAGGTGCATCCGCGCGAGCCCCGGGTACGCCGGCTCGAGCGCCTTCCGCAGGGCGGCATCGAGGGCATTGACCGGGCCGTCGCCCTCCGCCACCTCGTGCCGCTCCGAACCCTTTACGAGGAGCTTGACGGTCGCCTCGGTGCGGATGTCGCTGCCGGCCCGGCGTTCCACGGCCACGTGGTAGGCCAGGGTCTCGAACGCGGGCCGGAACGTGCCGGCGATCCGATCGACGAGCAGGTCAAACGACGCGTTGGCCGCCTCGAATTGCCAGCCGTCGTTCTCCAGCCGGCAGACCTCGGCCAGCACCGCGTCGAGCAGCGCCCGATCGCCCTTGACGTCGGGCCGCGAGACGAGGGCGGCGATGTTCGACCGGCCCGAGAGTTCGCTTACCAGGATCCGGCGCGAGTTGCCCACGGCCTCGGGCGGGATGTGCTCGTACGACTCCGTCGCCTTGGCCACGGCGTGCACGTGCATGCCGCCCTTGTGGGCGAAGGCACTCGCGCCGACGAACGGCTGCCCGGGGCGGTAGCTCATGTTGGCCGTCTCGTAGACGAACCGCGAGAGTTCCGTGAGGTGGGCCGTGCCGGCGCCGTCCGCCGCGGCGCCCCCGAGTACGCGATAGCCGGGCAGCTTGAGGGCGAGGTTCGCCACGACCGAGATCAGGTCGGCGTTGCCGCACCGCTCGCCGATGCCGTTGATCGTGCCCTGCACCTGCACGGCACCCGCCCCGATGGCCGCCAACGAGTTGGCCACGGCGAGGTCGCAGTCGTTGTGGCAATGGATGGCCAGCGGCCGTGGGCAGCCGGCGGCCTGCAGCGCGACGGCGGCTTCACCCAGGATCCGCACGACCTCGTCGGGCAGCGTGCCGCCGTTGGTGTCGCAGCAGACGATCCGCGTGGCGCCGGCCCGGGCCGCGGCCACGATCGTGCTGGCGGCATACTCCGGATCGAGCTTCCAGCCGTCGAAGAAGTGCTCCGCGTCGTAGAAGACCTCGCGGCCGGCCTGCGTGAGGTGGCCGACCGTGTCGGCGATCATCGACAGGTTCTCCTCGCGCGACACGCCGAGCACCTCGGTGACGTGGAAGGCCGACGTCTTGCCGACGATCGTGACCACGCTCGTGCCCGCTTCGAGCAGGGCCTTCATGCCGGGGTCGTCCGCGGCCGCCATGCCGCGGCGGCGGGTCATGCCGAAGGCGCAGACCCGCGAGTGCCGGAGCTTCAGGCCGCGGGCCCGGGCAAAGTACTGCGCGTCCTTGGGGTTCGAAAGCGGGTAGCCACCCTCGATGAAGTCCACACCCGCCTCGTCGAGCCGGCGGGTGATCGCCAGCTTGTCCTCGAGGGAGAAGTTGACGCCCTCGCCCTGACTGCCGTCGCGGAGCGTGGTGTCGTAGATTTCGATGATGCGCATGGTGGGCTCTGGCGGAGTCGCGGCGGCGGGTTACTGCGGGCCGGGTGAGGTCCGCAGGGCGGAAATGAGGTCGGTGCGGCTGAAATCGTCGCCTTTGAACAACAGTGGCTCGTCGCGAACCTTTGCCAGAGCGTAACTGAAACAGTCACCGAAATTGAGCCGGGCCGGGTGCCCCGAGCCACGACCATAGGCCCGATAGGCCGCCCGCGCCAGCCGCACCTGCTCCTCATCGACGGGTTCGATCGTCATCCGCGACTCGCGGACGAACGCATCGAAGTCCATGCTGGCGACCGGGCTACCGGTCATTTCGATCCGAATGGCCGACTCCAGCCAGGTTGCCGCGGAGAGCCGACGTGATCCCGCTTTCTCAATTGCTGCGGCGTACACCGGCGCATCCGGCTCCGCGAACAGGATCGCCAGGATCGCTGAACTGTCGAGGATCATTTCGGCAGCCCACGGTCGTCATAGAGCAGGCGGGCGTGGTCGCCCGAATCGAACGGGGGCGCTACGTGGGCCGCGCAGTGCCGCCCGATACCGAGCAGTCGTTCCGCGAGCGCAGCGCCGGGGTGACGGGCCGATTCTCGCTCGAGGCGTTCCTGGAGGGCCTTCTTCACGGCCTCCGTCAGGCTTTCCCCGGTCTGCTCGGCGAGCCGACGTGCCAGCGCATCTGCCTCTGGATCTTTGATGCTCAGCGTCATGGAGGTTGCCTTCCTTCCCGGCGAGGTTGCCTTCTAGAATACGTTGATTCGAGGGCAACGACAACGGGACGGTGGCGGGTTCGGGTCCGGACCGGCGAATGGGTCTGTCACCGCGTGCCGTAGGGGGCTCGCGGCGGATTCTATGAGTCGTTCGGTCGACCGCGGCACACGCCAGCGAATTGCGGCGGTGTGCAGACTGCCAGTCTGCACCTCCTTGGGGCGGACGCAGAGATGAACCCCGTGGCCGCAGAGTGGCACTCTGCGGATCGCGGCGGTGTGCAGACCGCGAGTCTGCACCTCCATGGGGCGGACGCAGAGATGAGCCCTGTGGCCGCAGAGTGGCACTCTGCGGATCGCGGCGGTGTGCAGACCGCCAGTCTGCACCTCCATGGGGCGGACGCAGAGATGAACCCCGTGGCCGCAGAGTGGCACTCTGCAGATCACGGCGGTGTGCAGACTGCCAGTCTGCACCTCCATGGGGCGGACGCAGAGATGAGCCC
>JBIKND010000032.1:0-25469 GCA_044358905.1 Pirellulales bacterium
CATCGACCCGAATGCTGAAGTTGGCACCGTGCGGTCCAGCTCGGCTCGGAGACGGCAGGAGTTGCGACGCTGGCGAAGGTCCGTGTCTTGGCCTTGCGTGCCTCGGCCGAGACTATCCGATCCTCACGCCGATCCTCTCACCTTCTCGAACTCGAATTTCATGCCGCCTCGAACCCGGCACATGGCCGCGGGGTCTGAATCACTCACCGCCAGCGTGTGGCGACGTTCTGCTTCATGAACGCCAGGGCGTCGGTCGCAAGCTGGTCCTCCGTCGGGAACATCTTCCGCCAGATCTTCGTGGCGGCGGCGATGTTCGGCAGCGCCAGGCCGAAGGCCTCGACCACCAGCCAGCCGTCGTAGCCGGCCGCGTGGAGCGCGTCGAACGTCTCGTTCCAGTGAACGTGGCCCGTGCCGGGGATGCTGCGGTCGTTCTCGGAGATGTGGACGAGCACCGTCCACGGGGCCGCGGCGTGGATCGCCTGGGTGAGGTTCTTCTCCTCGATGTTGGCGTGGAACGTGTCGTACATCATTCGCACGGCCGGATGATCCACCGCCTGCACGAACTTCACCGTCTGCTCGACCGAGGTGAGAAAGTAGTTCTCGAAGCGGTTGAGGTACTCGGTGGCGATCGTGATTCCCGCCTGGGCCGCGTGCTGGGCGACCTGCCGCATCGTGTCCACGCCCCACTGGAACTCGTCGTCGGTGGGGCCCTTGCCGGTGAACTCGCCGATGGCGGAGTGGGTGGGGCCGACGAGCGTCTTCACGCCGGCTGCGTGGCAGCAGTCGAGCGTCCGCTTCATGGCGTCCACCGCCGCGGCTCGCACGGCGGCCGACGGGCTGATCGGATTGTCGCCCGGCCCGCGGACCGTGACGGCCGTTCGCTCCAGGCCGAGGCCGTCGAGCGTCGTGCCCCAGCGGCGGTGCAGCGGCTCGTCGAGTTCGAAGATCGGGATCTCCACCCCGTCGTAGCCGAGGGCCTTGATCTTCTCGACGACGGGCACCATGCCGTCGTGCATACGGTCGGTCCAGAGCAGCAGGTTGAGTCCGTACTTCATGGCGGTTCCCAGGGGGGCGATCGAGGGCCACAGGCGAAAAGAGGGATTCAAGCACGAATCCCAGGCGGGAAACAAGCCCGTGCTCGCTGCCGGAATCCGGACTCACTATGGCGTAACTCGCAAATTTCGCACCGCAGTTTCGCCAGACTGCCTCGTGAGCGCGGCAATGGGTTTCCGGTTTTTCGGGTTTGGCGGTCCCGTTCCGTGAAGCCCGAGGCGCGAGCCGAGCGGAATGCGGAGCGGTTTCCGGTGAAGCGACGCGTATTCCGCTCAGCTTGCGCTTCGGGCTTCCCGGCAGCGGCGATCGGGTGGCCGGCATCGGCGACGGCGCGGCTTCTCTGACGCCGAGAGTATCGGACACGATTTCACAGCATGCTGGCTGGATTGGTGACGCTGGCAAAGCGGGGCATCGCGACAGCCTTGCTGACGGCGTTTCGCGAGATGTGCGAGGTGCACCCTATTGGATGCTACCCGTAGTACAGTCAGAACAATGTCTGCTGTTTCTTCGACCGCGGCTTCTTGGCCGCGGTTTTTTTGGCCCGCGGCTTGCGCTGTTCTACTCGCTTTCCGTCCTTCGTCGCCGGGCAGCTCTTGAGCGGCTCGGGCGCGCCGTCGAGCGGATCGCCGACGGTAATCCCGGCCAGGCGGTCGGCGATCCGCGCGGCGTAGGCCTCCGAGAGCTCCAGCCCAAGGTATGAGCGGCCGAGCTTCTTGGCCACGGCGAGCGTGGTGCCGCTGCCGCCGAACGGGTCGAGGACCACCTCCCCGGCGTCGCTGCACGCTCGGATGATCCGGCCCAGCAACTGCTCCGGCATCTGGCAGCCGTGCCAGCCGCTCCGCTCCTTGAAGGTGCCGCACACCCGGGGGAAGTACCAGGTGTCGTCGTCGGCCGCGAAGCCCTCGGGAAGGTCCTGGGGCCGGAGGATCCAGGTGTCGTCGGGCAGCCGGCCCTTGGCGTTGGCGCGGCGGTCGCCGTAGACGAGCTCGCGGGCGCTGGGCACGCGGATCGCATCGACGTTGAAGGTGAACTTCACCGGATCCTTCACGAAGTGGAAGAGGTGGGCGTGGGAGCGGCTGAACTTGTATTTGCAGTTCACGCCGAACGTGTAGTACCAGACGACCCAGCTGCGGCAGGTGAGGCCAAGTTCCCGCGTGGCCAGCACCTTCAGTTCGGCGGCGTATTCGTCGCCGATCGCCAGCCAGAAGGTGCCCGACGCCTTGAGCACCCGCTCGACCTCGGCCATCCACCGCCGTGACCAGGCGAGGTAATCGTCGGCGGACCGCCGGTCGTCGTACGTGTCGTAGTCGTAGCCGATGTTGAACGGCGGGTCGGCGAAGGCGAGATCGACCGTGCCGCTCGGCACCCGGGCGAGCAGGTCCAGGCAGTCGCCCTGGTGGACGCGGTCGAGGTGCAGAGGGTGCGGGATGCCGTTGCCTGCCATGCGGGTGATGGTAGCGAAGCGTGCCACATCCTGTCATTCGCCCCCTTTTTCGGAGCGGCGCCCTGAACCTGTAGCGGCGGTCTCTGACCGCCGACGTCGACGTGGGGCCCGCATTCGACGGTCAGAGACCGCCGCTACAGAGGGACGCCCCTCGGAGACCGCGACCGTCAGCCGCCAGTTGCCAAGAGGAGCGCCGCCCGGCAGGCGTGCTCGAAGGCCGCGAGGTCGAGCCGTTCGTTGGTCGTGTGGATCTCCATCTGGCCGCAGCCGAGCGTGACGGTGGGCACGCCGTTGGCGAACATCCAGTTGGCGTCGAGACCGCCGTTGGAGACCTCGAGCCGGGGCACGAGCCCGATCGCCCGCACGGCGGCCTGGGCCGCGACGACGCAGGGTTCGTCGGCCTCCAGACGAAAGGCCTCGTAGTCGAGCTGGCCGGAGAACGACACCTTCCCCGTCCGGCCGTCGACGCTGCGCACCTTCTTCGCGGCGTCGGTGAACGCCTTCTCGATCGCCTTCACCATCCGTTCGCGGAAGCGGGGGTCGTGGCTGCGGGCCTCGGCCCGCAGGGCCGCCGACTCGGCCACGACGTTCGTCGCCGCCCCGGCCCGGATCACGCCCACGTTCGTCGTGCCCCGCTTGCCGTCTTTCTCCACGAGGCCGTGCAGGCCCTGGTCGACGAGGTCGGCGATCGCCAGCGCCGCGATCGCGATCGCCGACACGCCCTTCTCGGGCGCCACGCCGGCGTGGGCGGGGATGCCCTCGATCGTGACGTCCATCCGATAGCCGCCGGTGGCGCCCACGGTGACCTTCTCCACCGCGCCGCCGTCGAAGTTGAAGGCCAGCTTCGGCCGGCCGAGGTCGGCCGCCTTCACGAACCGCGCTCCGTAGAGCCCCACCTCCTCCTGGATCGCGAACAGGAAGGTGAGCGGCGGGTGCGGGAGCTTCCGCCGCAGGACCTCGAGCGCCGTGGCGAGCACGACGGCCACGCCGGCCCGGTCGTCACCGCCGAGGCCGGTCTTCGGGTCGGCACTCTTCACATACTTCCCTGCCACCACGGGCTTCGCGCCGACGCACACCGGCACGGTGTCCATGTGGGCCATCAGGAGCCGCCGCGGCCCCGGCAGCGTGCCGGGCAGCTGCACGATGAGGTTGCCGCAGTCGCCCTTCAGCGGCGTCTTCTCGTGGGCCTTGTCGAAGGCGATCGCCGCGGCCGGGCAGCCGGCCCCCCGCAGCCATTTCACGATCCGCTCGGCGACGGCCTTTTCCTGCCCGGAGACACCTGGGACGGAAAGCAGGTCGAGCACGATGCGGCGGGCGAGGGCGAGGTCCGGGCCGGCGGACTGCTGGCCCGCGGCCGGTGCCTTTACACTGCGGGCGGCCTGCGGAGCCGACTTGGAACCCTTGGTGGAGCGTGGCATGCGGATCTTTCTGGCGGGAATCATGCAGGGCTCGCACGTGGCGGCGCTCGTGCACGATCAGACGTATCGGAACACCCTCGGCGACCTCGTGCGGGCGCACTGGCCGTCGGCGGAAGTCTACGATCCCTTCGCCAACCATGCCACGAGCGTCGGCTACGACACGCGCCGGGCCCGCGAAGTGTTCCTCGGCCATGTGGACATGTGCCGCGTGTTCGACCTGCTCGTGGCCTACGTGCCCGAGGCCTCGATGGGCACGGCGATCGAGATGTGGGAGGCCCATCGCCATGCCCGGAAGGTCGTGACGATCACGCCGCTGATCCACAACTGGGTGGTGCAGCTGACGAGCGACGCGGTGTACCGCGACGTCGACGAGTTCTCCCACGCCCTGCAGACCGGCGTTGTCGACCGGCTCCTCGGCGGTTGACGCGGACGGCACGGCCGGCGCCGCAAGGCGGCGGAGGCCGCGGCCGGTCACTCGAGCGAGCGGAGCAAGGCGTCGATCGCGCGGTGCACGGCGGTCGTCTGCCTGACGACCAGGCAGCGCATGTCGCCCTCGATCGCCGTGATGGAACCGTCTCCGCCTGCATACACCCAATTTTCCGGGCCGCCGACGGTGTTCTGGATGGTGTCGCACAGGGCGACGTGGTCTCGGCTGTCGAGGGGCAGCGGATAGATCGCGGTGGAGAGGCGTGCGACGGCCGCCTCCTTCGTGGTCACGAACAGCCGGTCGCCGGTGAGTTCAAACGTCAGGTCGAGCGGATCGAGGATGCGATCGAGCACGACCGCGAGCGGCTGGCCGGCGAGGGTGAGCGTGACCGTGACCGGAGAGTCGATGTCGAGGCCACTATCCACGAGCGATTTCACATCGAGTCCGATCGGCGTCCCGGCCTGTTTGGAAAGCTCGGCGAGCGCCTCGCGCAGCGGCGCTTCTCGAAACGCCGCGTCCACCGGTTTGTCGAGCGCGGCGCGGGCCGCGACGGCCGCCGCCGCGTCGCTCCAATAGCCTTCCCCGGCCAGGGGCCGCCGCTGCCCGGCCGGCATCGCCTTCAGCCGCCGCAGCACCGCGAGGAACCGCGCGATCTGCCAGTGCTGCGGCCAGGCCTGCGACACGACCAGGGCCTTGCGGACGAACGTGTCATCGAGACGGCTGGAGCCCGGCCCTCCGAAACCCTCCCAGGATTGCGGCTGCAGCTTCTGCACGAGACGCATCACGGCTGGAGAGTCGTCCGCGGTCAGGTCCGAGACGTCGTAGACGTGGACGAACAGCCTTTCCGCAGCCCTTTCCTGCGTGGTCACCTCGAGCAGGTCGTCGCGGACGATCGCCGCCAGATAGAGTGGCGCAAGGACCGCGTCGAGGGCGCTCTCCAAGGGCAGGGGTTCGAGGTCCGCCGTCACCGGCGCTGCGAGACCGATGCCCGCGTCTTCCAGTGCCCTGCGGTCGATCAGGATCTCGACCTTGGCGGCCGCGCCGAGTTTTGCAATGGCGTCCTCGAGGGTCGCTTCCTGAAATGTGAGCCGCGGCACCGGCGCGAGGAGCGTGGCGTCGAGTTTCGAGAGCGGCTTCGCGTCGATCGCCGGCTTGGCCGACCGCAGCCGGATGGGTCCATCGGACGGTTCGAACCCCGCGCCGCCGCCTGCGCCGCCGGCCGCGGCCGGCGCCACCGGCGTCCGCGTGAACTCCACCCGCGTGATCCGGCCGTCGGCGATCTCGACCTGCTGCACCTGCGGTGCGGCGCCGTCGAACTGGACGCTCACCTTCCCGGTGCCGGCGGGGACGATGAACAGGCCGTCGCTGGGGCCGAGCGGCTGGCCGTCGAGCGTCACCTGAGCGCCCTGCGGGAGCGTCTTGACATAGAGCCGCGTCTGCGGGGTGGGCGAGGTTTCCACGGCGGGCGTCGCCGCGGCCGCGGGCAGGGAACCGCTTTCAACGCTTTCAAACGGCTCCTTGGCCAAGGCCGGGGCGGCGACGGCGAACGCGAGCAGCAGGCAAGGCAGGGCGATCCGCGGCATGGGGCGGGCTCCGACGGGGACGGCCGCCGTATCGTACGGCAGCCCGCAGACGGTATGCGCGGGCCCCCGAAAATCTGTCGCGGCCCCCGCCGCGGCCGGCGGTGCCGCCGCTACCCCTTTCCTTCCCGGCCTGCCGCGCCGTCGCCGGCGCGGGTATTCTGCAGTCGCCGCATCGCCTGCCCCGCCCTCCGCCGGTCCGCTTTCGCGCGGGATGCCCATGCACTCGCACAAGCACACGCACGCCACGCTCCTCGACCGGCTCCGCGCGGCCGACGACCCGCTGGCCTGGGAGGAGTTCTACGAGCGGTACTGGCGGCTGATCTTCACCACCGCCCGCCGCCGCGGCTGCTCCGACCACACCGCCGAGGAGATCGTGCAGGACGCGATGCTCGCCGTCTTCAAGGGGCGGGCCGCGTTTCGCTACGACCCCGCCCGCGGGCGATTCCGCGACTGGCTCGGCACCGTCGTCCGCAACGCCATCGCGGCGCGGCGGCGGTCGCCCGCCGACCGGGTGCAGCCGCTCGCCGACGACGCGCCGCTCGCCACCGTGGCCGACGCGGCCGACGAGCCGGATGCCGCGTGGGAGCGGGCCTTCGATCTCGCCACGCTCGCGTCGCTGCTCGACGTGGTGCGGCACGAGGTCGCCCCGGCGACGTTCCAGGCGTTCGAGCTGGCCGTGCTCCAGGAGATGCCCGGGGCCGACGTGGCGCGGGTCACGGGCCTCTCGCGAAACGCCGTCTATCTGGCCCGGCGTCGCGTGCTCGCCCGGCTCGGGGAACTCGGGGCGGTCGCGGAACCGGGCGCCCCCGTCGAGGCCCGGCTCCGCGCGGCCGCGGCCGCGGACGACGCGCGGCCCGCCGTCGAGCGGGCCCTCACGATGCAGGTGGAGCAGACGCTCCTGGCGGCGCGAACGGAAACCGGAGCCACGTGACCGCATGAGCCGCGCCGCCACCACCGCCGCGGACGGCAACGAGCCGCCGCCGTCCGTTCCCGACGTCGATCTCGTGCGGCTGATCGGCCGCGGCGGGTTCGGCGCGGTGTGGCTGGGGATCAACCGGGCGACGGGGGCGATCAAGGCGGTGAAGATCATCCCCCTGGCCCGGGGCGGCCAGGCGGCCGATCCGGCCGGCCGCGAGATCGTGTCGCTCGCGCAGCTCGAAAGCCAGCGGATCGCCCGGCATCCGCATCTCATCGACATCCAGCACGTGGGCCTGACCGACGACGTGCTCTTCTATCTGATGGAGGCCGCCGACGACGTCTCGGGCCGGCCCGCGGCCGACGACCCCGCCTATCGTCCGGCCACGCTCGCCCTGCGGCTGGAGCAGGGGCCGCTCCCGGCCGACGAATGCCTGCGGTGCGCGCGGCAGCTGGCCGCGGGGCTGGCCCACCTGCACGCGGCGGGCATGGTGCACCGCGACGTGAAGCCGTCGAACTGCCTGTTCGTGGGCCGCGAGCTCAAGCTCGCCGACTTCGGCCTGCTCACGCCGGCGTCGGCGGCGCTCTCGCGGCTGGGCACCGTGCGCTACATGCCCCCCGACGGCCGCATGGATCTGCGGGCCGACGTGTACGCCGCGGGACTCGTGATCTACGAAATGCTCACCGGGCTGCCGGCGGAGGCGTTTCCCCGGCTCGGGCCGCGGGCCCGCGAGATCGCCGCCGACCCCGTGCTCGGCCACCTGAACCGCGTGGCCCTGCGAGCCGCCAGCCGCGACCACCACGCGCGGCACGCCCACGCCGGCGAACTGCTCGCGGCCCTGGACGCGACTCCTGCGGCCCGCCCGCGGCGGCGGCGCGGATGGCCCGTCCTCACGGCGGCGGCCGCCGCTGTGGCGGTCATGGTGGCGGCCTGGGGGCCGTGGGCCGCCCCGACCGTGGCCGTCAACTTCATCACGGAGCCCTACGAGGCGACGGTCCTCATCGACGGCACGGTGCTCGTCGCCCGCGACGGCCGGCCGCTGACGACGCCCTGCACGGCCACGGGGATCGCGCCGCGTCGCGGCCGGCTCTCGTTTCGGCATCCGGTCCGCGGCGGCCTCGACGTCGGGCCGGTCGACTTCCAGGCCACGCGTGAGATCGTCGCCCGCTGGCCGGCTGCGGGGCGGTGACGGCCGGCCGCCGCCGAGCCCCGCCACCGGCCCAGCAAGCGGCAGCACGATCTCGCCGACGTCGTGGCGTTGATGGAGGAGTATCCCGCGCTGCACACGCCCGCGACGCTCGCCCGCCTCCGCGACGTGAGGCTCGCGCTCCACGCCCTCGACGACGCCTGATCCCCGCAGCGCCCCCATCGCCTGCCGCCGGGTCAGGCTCGGCGGCGGGCGCGGCGGCAGGCGATCGCGATCCGCGTGGCGGCGTCGGCAGCGAGCGGCCAGCACTGCAAGCGGGTCTCCACATCGGCAGCGTCGTGCAGCCATTCCGCCTTGAGCGTCGCGGCGGTCGCGTCGTCGGCGGCCACCACGATCGCGCACGAGCCGATCGAGGCGGCGACGAGGTTGCGGAGCGACGGTCGGTCCTGTGCGGCGGCCAGATCGTCGGCCGTCACGTGCACCACGACCGGCGCGCCGGTCTCGACCGCGAGGTCGGTGAGGATGCCGGCGTGGAGGACGAAGATGGCGTCGGGGTAGAGCACGTCCACCGCCTCCGCGATCATCTGCCGGGCGGTCTCGCGGGTCAGCCCGAGGAGGCGGGCCGGCACGCCCGCGGTGGCGGCGAGAAACGCCTGCGGTGAGCCGTCCTTCACCGCCGCGATGAACGATCGCGACGCGGCGGCGACGTCGTGGAGGTGAATGCCGTACATCCCGGGGGGCTGCTCTTCCAAGCCCGGCACGCTCGACGGCCCGCACACGCCCGCCTCGATGCCCAGCGCCACGAGTCCCGCGCGCAGACCGTGGACACGCGTGTGCGGGTGGTCGCAGTTGCCGTGGTCGATGAGCAGGACGCGCATGGGAAAATGTCGCGGGCGTGCGCGATCGGTGTCAGAGCCAGCCCGCCGCCCGGATCGCCGTCAGGATCGCCGCGGCGTAGGCCGCCGCCGCCCAGTCGTCGGCCATGATGCCCAGGCCCGTCGGCAGCCGCTCGCAGCGGTCGCACGGGAACGGTTTGAGAATGTCGAAGACGCGAAACAACAGGAAGGCCACGATGAGGACGGCCGGCGTGCGGCCGTTCGCCGGCACGACGAGGAGCGTGGCCGCCATGGCAGCCGCCTCGTCGAGCACGATCGCCCCCGGATCCTTGCCGCGGCCGAGGAGGGCCGCAGCCCGCGAGCAGATCGGGATGCCTGCCAGGCAGATGGCGGTGACGAGACCCGCCTCGCACGCCAGGGCCGCGCCGGCCGTGCCCGCGAAGAACCGCCGGCCCATCCAGCCCGCCGCCGTCGCGGTGGCGAGTGCGAGGACCAGGCCCACGGCCGCACCGAACGTGCCGGGTGCGAACCCGATGCGGCCGATTCCCCCGAGGGTCGCGGCGACGACGGCGGGCCGCCCCCAAGGGCGTGCCGCAGGTTCCGTGGATGCGGTCATGACCACGATGGTACCAGTGCCGACGCGACCCCGCAGGGAGGCGGGTATGATGTCGGCGTGGCGCCGGGTCTGGAAGTTCCGGGCCGCGCCCAAGACCGTCTCTGGACTCGCGGATGGACAACCCCACGCCCACGGCCGACGCCACGATCGGACGGCTCGAACTGGTCGAATACCCGCACCCCGCGTTGTTGAGGCGAACCAAGCCCATCGTGCGGATCGACGCTGCCGTGTGCGATGCCGTGGCGCGGATGTTCGACATCATGTACGAGGCCCAGGGGATCGGCCTGGCGGCCAACCAGGTGGCGTTGCCCTATCGGATGTTCGTGGTCAACACCGCGGGCCGCCGCGGCGATGGCGCGGAGTACGTGTTCATCAATCCCACGCTCAGCCGGCCGCGCGGCACGGCCGTGCAGGAAGAGGGCTGCCTGTCGCTGCCGGGCGTGCGCATGGACGTGCGGCGGCCGGAACGGATCGTGGTCGATGCGTGGTCGCTGACGGGAGCGCCGATGCGCATGGACCTCGACGGGCTGTTCGCCCGCGTCGTACAGCACGAGTTCGACCACCTCGAGGGCCGGCTGTTCACCGACCGGCTGCCGGAGGCGGCGGCACTCGAGGTGCGGCGCGACCTGGAGACGTTTCGCGACATGTTCGTCGGCAAGCAGTCGCGGGGTGAACTGCCCGACTCGGAAACGCTCGCGGCCGACCTCGACCGCCTGGAGGCGGCCCGGTGCCAGGCGTGACCGGTCCGCTACGGCTCGTGGTGATGGGCACCGGGCCGTTCGCGGTGCCGATGTTCCGCGTGCTGCTGGATACGCCACACGCGATCGCGGCGCTGGTCACGCGGCCCGACCACGCGCCGCCAGGGCGTCGGCCGCCGCCGAATCCGATGCGCGAGGCCGCGGCCGGCGTGCCGGTGCTCGCGCCGGAACGGGTCAACGATCCGGACGCGGTGGCGGCGCTGGCCGCGCTCGCGCCGGACCTGTTCGTGGTCTGCGACTACGGGCAGATTCTCTCGGCACCGCTGCTCGCCGTGCCCCGGCTCGGCGGCATCAACCTCCACGGCTCGCTGCTGCCCCGGCACCGCGGTGCGGCGCCGATCCAGTGGGCGATCCTGGAGGGCGACGCCGTCACCGGCGTGAGTGTCATCCACATGACGCCGGCGCTCGACGCCGGCAGCGTGATCGCGGCCCGGCCGCTGCCCATCGGCCCGCACGACACCGCGGCCGACCTCGAGCCGCGGCTGGCCGCCATCGGCGCCGAGGCGGTCGTCGAGGCGATCGACCGGCTGGCCGCCGCGGTGGCCGCCGGCACGAAGCCGGAGGAAATCGGTGTGCCGCAGGACGCGACGCGGGCGACGCGGGCGCCGCGGCTCGCGAAGCAGGACGGTGTCATCGACTGGTCGCAGCCGGCCGCGCGGATCGAGCGGCAACGCCGGGCCCTCGAACCCTGGCCGCGGGCGGCGACGTTCTTCACCCGCGGCGACGGTGTCAGGCAGCGGCTCGTGCTGGCCGACGCCGAGGTGGCCGCGGACCCGCGGGCCGCAGCAGCGCCTTCGGGAGAGGTGCTCGACACCGCCGGGGGCCGCATCGTCGTGGCCTGCGGCGCGGGCACGGCACTGGCGATCACGCAGGTCGTGCCCGAGGGCCGCCGGAGCATGTCGGCCGCCGATTTCCTCCGCGGCAGCCCGCTCCTGCCGGGCATGCGGCTCGGCTGAACGGGCCGATCAGTTCGCCTGCAGCGCCTCGATGCTGTTGACGTGCACGAGCGAGCAGGTGACGCTGCGATCGTCATCGGGGTAGTAGACGATCATCTTCGTCTTCATGACGAATGCGCACTCCGGATGGCGGATCTCGTGGACCTCGCCGTTCGACATGCGAATCACGAACGGCTCGAAGGGCTCGCGGCGGAGGTAGTCGCGGATCGTGTCGGCGTTCATGGCAAGACCTCGGCGGGCGGATAAATACTGTACTTGTGAACATCATAGCGGGCGCTCGCCCGGCTGGCAACGGGGCTGCTACACTGCCGCCATGACGAAGCGGCTGTGGATCGAGACCGTCGGCTGCCAGATGAACGTGCTCGACAGCGAGCTCGTCGTCGCCGCCCTGCGCCGCCAGGGCTGGGAGATGGCGCGGACGAGCGGCGAGGCCGACGCGGTCTTCTACAACACCTGCTCCGTCCGCCAGCACGCGGAGGACAAGATCTACTCGGCTCTCGGCCGGGTGCGGATCGAGAAGGCGAAGCGGCCGCAGCTCGTCGTCGGCGTGCTCGGCTGCATGGCCCAGAAGGATCAGGAGCTGATCCGCAAGCGGGCCCCGTGGGTCGATCTCGTCGTCGGCCCCGGCCAGTTGCACCAGGTGCCCGGGCTCGTGGCGGAGGTGCTCGCCGGCGGCGGGCCGCGGATCGAGGTCAGCCTCGAACGCAAGGGGCATGCCCGCGAGGCGATCGCGCGGAGTTTCGAGAGCTACGACCCCGACCGCGATCCGGCCATGCGGCCCACGCCCTTCCAGGCGTTCATCCGCACGCAGACGGGCTGCGACAAGTTCTGCGCGTTCTGCGTGGTGCCCCACGTGCGCGGTCCCGAGCAGGCCCGCGCGCCCGACACGATCGTCGCCGAGGCGCGGAAGCTCGTCGCCGAGGGCTGCCGCGAGATCACGCTCATCGGCCAGACGGTCAACAGCTATCGCTGGACCGACGGCGGCCGGACGACGCGGCTCTCCGACCTGCTCGGGCGGCTCGACGCCGTCGACGGGCTCGATCGGATCAAGTTCGTCACCAACTACCCGCGGGACATGACCGACGATCTGATCGCGGCCGTCCGCGACCTGCCGAAGGTCTGCCACTACCTGCACGTCCCCGCCCAGCACGGCTCCGACGCGGTGCTGGCCCGCATGAAGCGCGGCTACACGATCGGCGAATACATGGAGATGCTCGGCCGCGTGCGCGAGGCGTTGCCGCAGGCCGCGGTGACCAGCGACTTCATCGTCGGCTTCTGCGGCGAGACCGACGCGGAGTTCCAGACGACGCTCGACCTTGTGCAGACGGCCGGCTTCAAGAACAGCTTCATCTTCAAGTACAGCCCGCGGCCCGGCACGAAGGCCTACGACCGCCTGCCCGACGACGTGCCGGAGGACGTGAAGAAGGAACGCAATCGGCAGCTGCTCGCGGCCCAGGAGGAGGTGAGCCTGGCCGGCAATCGGCGGTTCATCGGCACCCGCCAGCAGGTGCTGGTCGAAGGGCTCTCCACACGCGACGAGAAACGCGCGATCGACCCCGGTCCCGACGGCGTCGCGCAGCTCACGGGCCGCACGATGTGCGACCGGATCGTCGTCTTCGACGCGCCCACACGGCTCGTCGGCCGGCTCGTGGACATCGACATCCTCACGGCCGGCGCTTGGTCCCTCGCCGGCGTGGTGGCCGACGGCCTCGCCGAGGCGATCCCGCTCGACGGCCTGCGGCTCAGCGCCGAGGAGCCGTTCGAACTTCACTCGATCGCCCTGCCGTCGCGGGCGCCGCATGCGGCGGAGGCCTGACGTGCCGTCGCGTTCCGGCCGCCGGGCGGCACGCACGACCGGCGCGGATGCCGTGTCGGAATCCGGAACGACGCCCGACGCGGCCGCGGTCCGGCGCTGGCTCGACGACCCGGATGCGGCGGCGGCCTGGGGGCGGGCCGCCGGTCTCGCCGAACCGCAGGCGGCGCATCGCGCCCTGGTCGGCCTGGCCGGTCACGGGCTGACGTTCGACCTGCTCGCCGCGCTGGCGGCCCGGCTGGCCGCGCGGCTGCCCGAGACTCCCGATCCAGACCGCGTGCTCGCCACGCTGGAACGATTTTTTTGCGCCGTCCGCAGCCCGCTCGCCGCGGCGGCGCTCTTCGAGCGCGACCCGCACGCGCTCGACACGCTCCTGGAGATCTTCGCGGCGAGCCCGTACCTCGCCGAGATCGTGATCGCCGACCCCGAGGCCTGGGAGCAGGTGCGGCTCGGCCGCGGCCGGCCCGAGAAGCGGGAGGCCCTCGCCGCCGCGCTCGCGGCAGAGTTGGCCGTCCCTGGACAAAGCGTTCCATGGCCTTCGTCCACTCGGCAGTCGCCGCATCCTGCGGCGGCAGACTTGTCCCGCAGCCTGCCAGGGGCCCCCGAGCCGCCCGGAGCGCCGGCGGCGGATCCCGAGGTGGCGATGCGGGCCCTGCGCCGCTTCAAGCGGCGCGAGACGCTGCGGATCGCCTACGGCGACATCGTCGGTGGGCAGCGGCTCGAGACCGTGACCGGCCAGATCTCGCACGTCGCCGACTGCATCGTCGCCGCCGCCCTGCGGGTGGCCGTCGATCGCGTGGAGCGGCAACGCGGCGTCCCCCGCGGCCCCGACGGCGCGCCCGCCACGATCGCCGTGCTCGCGCTGGGGAAGCTCGGCGGCTGCGAGCTCAACTACTCCAGCGACATCGACCTTGTGTTCGTGCATTCCGCGGACGGCCGCGTCGCCGGGCCGAAGCCCTGCACGAATCAGGAGTTCTTCGACCGCGTCGCCCAGGAGACCGTGCGGCTCCTCGCCGAACCGACCGACCTCGGGGCCTGCTACCGGGTGGACCTGCGACTGCGGCCGCACGGCACCGCCGGGCATGCGTCGCTGGCGCTCGAGCCGATGCTCCTGTATTACGAGCAGGCCGGGCGGACCTGGGAGCGACAGGCCTGGGTGAAGGCCCGGTGCGTCGCCGGCGACGCGGGCCTCGGCGCGCGGCTGCTGGCCGAGCTCGAGCCCTGGGTGCACCGCCGTTGGCTGTCGGGGGCCGACATCAGCGGCATCAAGGCGCTCAAACGTCGCATCGAGCAGCGGTCGATCCGCGAGGGCACCGACGCCGCCGACGTCAAGCACGGTCGCGGCGGCATCCGCGACGTCGAGTTCACGATCCAGTTCCTGCAACTCCTCGGCGGCGGCGACGCGGCCGCGTTGCGCGCGGGCAACACGCTGGAGGCGATCCGGCGCCTGGCCGCCGCCGGCGGACTCACCGACCAGGAGCGGGAGATCCTGGAGCGCACCTACACGCTCCTGCGGACCGTCGAGCATCGGCTCCAGATCCTCTACGACCGGCAGACGCACGTGGTCCCCGCCGACGACACCGAACTCGGCCGGCTGGCGGCCCGGATGGGCTATGGCGTCGCGGGCCGAGAGCGGCTGCGGCGGGAACTGGCCGAGGCCACGGCTCTCAACCGGCGGATCCTCGATCATCTCCTGCACGACGCTTTCCCGGACGACGCCGCGCCCGAGCCGGAGGTCGACCTCGTGCTCGATCCGGATCCCGCGCCCGCGTTCGTCCACGAGGTCCTGGCGCGGCACGGATTCCGCGACGTTCCGCAGGCCCATCGTGGGCTCGTCGCCCTCGGGGAGGAGAAGGTGCGGTTTCTCTCCACCCGCCGCTGCCGTCACTTCCTGGCGGCGATCGCACCGGCGCTGCTGACCGCGATCGGCCGCACCCCCGACCCCGACGCCACGCTCGCCAACCTCGGCGCCATCGCCGACTCGATCGGCGGCAAGGGGGTGTTGTGGGAGTTGTTCAGCTTCAATCCGGCGTCGCTCGATCTCACCGTCCGCCTCTGCTCGTCGAGTCCGTTCCTGGCCCGGCTGCTGGTGAGCAACCCGGGGATGATCGACGAACTGCTCGACAGCCTGCTCGTCGAACGGCTGCCGACGCCGGCAGCCCTCGAGGCCAGCCTCGAGGAGCTGTGCCGCGGCGCCGTGGACGTGGACGCGATCCTCCACGCGTACAAGGCCTCGCAGCAGCTGCGGGTGGGGGTGCGCGACATGCTCGGCCGGCAGGATGCCGAGACGACCACCGCCGCGTTGTCGGGCATCGCCGAGGCGCTGGTGCGCGTGGTGATGCGGCGCGAAGAGCGGCTCCTCGAGGACCGGCTCGGCGTGCCGCCCGGCGCCGCCGGCAGGCCGGCCGCGCCCGTCGTGCTCGCGATGGGCAAGTTCGGCGGCCGCGAGATGAACTACGCCAGCGACGTGGACGTGATCTTTCTCTACGACCACGACGGGTCCGTCGTGCCGCCCCGCGGCCGGGCCGGGGGCACGAGCAACGCCCACTTCTTCGGCGAACTCGCCCAGCGGACGATGCGGATCTTCAACACCTTCGGCCCCCAGGGCCGGCTGTACGAGATGGATTCGCGGCTCCGGCCCAGCGGCAAGAGCGGCCCGCCCGCCGTGTCGCTCGACGACTTCGCCCGCTATTTCGCCGCGGACGGGCCGGCGGCGATCTGGGAGCGTCAGGCGCTCGTCAAGGCGCGGCCCGTCGTGGGCCCCCCGGAGGCCGTCGCCCGGGTGGAGGAGATCATCGTGGCGGCCACGTTCGCACGACAATGGACGGCGGCGGAGGTCGAGGCCATCCGGCGGATGCGGTATCGCATGGAGCAGGGGGCCCGCACGGGCAACCTGAAGCGCGGCCCCGGCGGCGTGGTCGACATCGAGTTCATCGTGCAGATGCTGCAGTTGGTGCATGGCGGTCGTGAGCCTGCCGTGCGCGCTCCGGAAACGCTGCGTGGACTGATGGCCTTGCACGCGACGGGGCTGCTCACCGCCGAGCGGTTCGCCTTCCTCGAGCGTGCCTACCGCACGCTGCGCTCGATCGAGGGGCGGCTGCGGCTGCTCGACGCGGCCGCCCGGCACGACTTTCCCACGGCGCCCGACGAGCAGCGGAAACTCGCCCATCTGCTCGGCTACGACCGGCCCGACGCCCTCGTGCAGGACGTGCAGGCCACGACCGCCCGAACCCGCGCCGAGTTCGAACGGATCTTCAACGAAACGGAGGCCCGGCTGGCCCGGTGAGATCACCGGCTGCCGCGGTCCCGCGCAGCGCGACCAGGGCGAACCCCACTGGCACCGCCAGCGAGGCGACGAGCACCCACTGGAGGGCGTCGGCATCCCGGCCCAGCGCGCCGGCGAGGGTCCAGGCGAACGCGATCGCCAGGTTGCCGCCCGCCGCCGCCGGGAAGAAGCTCCGCAGCGGCATGCCGGCGGCGCCGGCGAACAGCGCCACGGCCTCGGCCACGAGCGGCAGCGGCCGCGTGAGCACCACGAGGAGCGGCCCCATCCGCCGCTCCTGACGGGCCAGCGCGGCGCGGTCCGTGGCGTCGAGCCGCTCGAGCGTCCGGCCCGCCGAACGGCGGCCGAGCCACCAGCCGGCGACGGCACCGGCCGTCATTCCGATCCAGGCGCAGACGGTGCCGACGACGATCCCGAGCGACGCTCCGCCGAGGGTCGCCACCATGCTCGACGGCACCGGCAGGAGCAGGTCGGCCGCGAGCACGCCGATTTCGGCCGCCGCGAGGACGGGGGGCGATGGCAGCGGGTCGAGCCAGTCGGCGACGAGCGCGTCGAGCCGGGTGCCGCAGGCGAGAAACGGCACCAGCGGCACCGCGACGGCGACGAGGGCGAACCCGAGCAGGAGGCGGAGCGAGTGACGCATGGCGATCGAGGCGGTCCGTCAGGCGATCCGCGCGACGTGCACGGCGACGTCCATCCGATGCTGGCCGCCGCCCACGCACACCCCCTTCACGGGGCTGACGTCGGCGTAGTCGCGGCCCCAGCCGACGGTGACGTGGAGTGGTCCGGCGACACAGTCGTTGGTCGGATCGACGTCGAGCCAGCCGTCGGCTCCGTCCCAGCAGGCGAGCCAGGCGTGCGAGGCGTCGGCCCCGACCATGCCCGCATCGTTGGCCGGCGCCGCGCCCGGAGCGGCGATCCCGCGATCGTTGCAGATGTAGCCGCTGACGTACCGCGCAGCGAGGCCCAGGGACCGCAGGCAGGCGATCTGCAGGTGGGCGAAATCCTGGCACACGCCGCGCCGCAGTGCGAACACCTCCTCCACCGGCGTGCTGGTGGTGGTCGCGGTCGGGTCGTAGGCGAACTCGGTGTGGATCCGTGTCGTCAGGTCGACGAGGGCCTCAGCCCAGGGACGACCGGGGCGGAATGATTCGGTCGCCCAGGCCGCGAGCGTCTCCGACGGCCGCACGTGCGGCGACTCGAAGGCGAACTGACGGGCGCGACCTGCCTCGGCGGCGCGGTCCGTGGCGAGGCGGTCGCGGACCTGCTCCCAGGGTCGCGCGGGCAGGTCCTCCCAGACGCGGGCCGGCTCCACCTCCACGCGGCTCGTGGCCGTGATCGTGAGCCGTTCGTGCGGCCCCTCGATCGAGAACCGTCCCACCTGGTTGCCGAAGAAGTCCACGTGCGTCGAGATCTGTGCGGGCTCGGGCTCGACGACCAGCGCGCTGGAGAGCACCCGCTGCCGGGGCAACGACCGCGGGGCGAGGTGGACCTCGTTGTGACAGACGGGTACCGGCTCGGAGTAGGCGTAGGTCGTGGTGTGCCGGACGTCGTAGCGGGCAGGCCCGGTGCTCTCGTGGCGATTCATGCGCGGCCGTGGCGTGACATGGAGCCGGCGACGGCCTGGTCTCGGATGTCGAGGCCGACCGCGGTGCTCCAGACGTCGAGGATACTCCGAAAGGCCGGGCCCGGCCGCCCGGTGCCGACGGCTCCGCCGTCGAACCGCGTCGCCGGCACGATGCAGGAGGGCGTGCTCGTGAGCAGGATCTCGTCGGCGGCGGCCAGATCGGCGGCCGTCAGCGACGCCTCGCGCCAGCCGAAGCCGAGGCCGGCGGCCAGCCGGCGGGCGAAGCCGAGGCTGATCCCGGCGAGCGCATCGGTCGCGGGCGGCGTGAGGATCGTGCCGTCCCGGACGATGGCGATGTTGGCGGTGGACGTTTCGCTGATCCGCCCGTCGGCGTGGGCGAGCACGGCCCGCGATCCGGGTTCGGCGGCGGCGGCCTGGCGGTCGGCGAGGAAGTAATGCAGTCGGCTGCGGGTCTTCGCCTGGATCGGCCAGCACGCCTCCGGCACCTGCCGCACGGCCACGGTTCGCAGGGCCACGCCCGCGTCGTAGGCAGCCGCCCAGAGCGGGAACGCGAGCGGGAAGGAATGGACCATGGCCCGCGGCGTGCCCGCTTGGCCGTCGTGCTGGGCGGGAAGATCGCCGGGCGTGACGAAGGCCACGACACCGAGGTCGGTGTTCTCGGGGCCGAGCCGGTGATTGTGGGCGGCGACGTCCGCGGCGGCCTGCATGATCGCGGCGACGGGCATGGCCGGCTCGATGCCGACGGCGATCAGCGATTCCGCGAGCCGCCGCGCGTGCTCATCGGGAAGGAAGAGTTTGCCGCGAAACGTGCGGAGTTGTTCCGTGACGGTCGCGCCGAGCACGAATCCCGCGTCGCCGACGGGGATCGCGAGATCGCCGCGCGGCACGACGGTGCCATCGATCCAGGCGATCTCACCGGTCATCGTGGGGCTCGGGGTGGTTTCAGGAGAAGTTGGCCGCATGCCCTCGGCTCGCGCCTTGGGGGTGCAGACTGGCAGTCTGCATACTGGAGCAGCGCGGATTCCGCAGAGTGCCACTCTGCGGCTCCATCAAAACGCGCGCCTTGGGGGTGCAGACTGGCAGTCTGCACACTGGAGCAGCGCGGATTCCGCAGAGTGCCACTCTGCGGCTCCATCAAAACTCGCGCCTCGGGCTTCAAGGGCATGGCCACCGACCACCTGACCGCTTGCCTGGAAGGCGAGCTCTCGGGCCAAGCCTGCCGGGTCATGGGGGCCACCGACCACCTGACCGCTCGCCTGGAAGGCGAGCTCTCGGGCCAAGCCTGCCGGGTCATGGGGGCCACCGACCACCTGACTGCTTGCCTGGAAGGCGAGCTCTCGGGCCAAGCCTGCCGGGTCATGGGGGCCACCGACCACCTGACCGCTCGCCTGGAAGGCGAGCCCTCGGGCCAAGCCTGCCGGGGCCATGGATGGCCCGGCAGGCGTAAAATGGAGGATAGGGGATTCGAACCCCTGACCTTCTGGCTGCCAGCCAGACGCTCTCCCAATTGAGCTAATCCCCCGTGTGTCGCGAGACTCGCGGGGCCGAGCCATCTCCTGCGAAACTATCGCCCTCGTCGGGGCGTGTCAACGCGTCCGGGCTCGCGGCGCGTGCGGAGCGTGAAAAAGACCGCTGGCAACGTCCGGGACCGGGAAGCACACTCACGACTCCTTCCGCGACCGCGCCGCCAGGCGAGCCATGGCCGATCCGCGTTCCAGCCCGTCCACCGTGCCGTCCGATGCCGTCCGGGCGGCGGTGACGGTGGCCCTCGGCGTGTATCTCGTCGGCCTCCTGCTCACGGTGCTGGGCAACTCATCGAGCGGGTCGTCGGCGCTGGTGCGCACGATCAAGGGCCGGCTGTTTTCACCTTGGCTCGTGCCGGCCTGGCTCGACCTTGGCTTCGAGCATCACCTCACCCACGGCGTGCCCGAAGACGCCGACCATGCGCTCGAGATCCGCCGGTTCGGCGCGACGCGGGACGAGGCGGCCGTCCTCCGGCTGCCCGGCGACGCCCGCGGGGAGCGGGCGGCCCGCTGGCGGCGGCTCGCGCGAGCGATCGCAACCGGCGGGGCGGGCGATCCCGCCGTGCTCGCCGCGGCGGTGGGCCGCGGTGCGTTCGCCGACCTCGACTCGCAGGACGTCAACGTGCGGGTGCTGCGGCGGTCGTTGCCGGAACGTGACGGACCACTGGACGACGGGAAGCCGCGGCAGGTCTACGCCGCGCGGGTGCGGCTCGTGGACGGTGAACTGCAACTCATGCCGAGCGAAGCGCGGGGCGAGCTCGCGCCGCTGCGCCGCTCCGGGGAGGCTGCACCGTGAGCGACGCCGCTGACCGTCCCGCGGCCGCAGGCTTCGCCGCCAGCTGGCTCGCCTTCTGGTTCACGCCCGCGGATCCGCGGCCGCTGGCGATCGTGCGGATGCTGGCCGCGGGCCTCGGTCTCGCGCTGCTGTGGAGTTACGCCGCCGACCTGCAGGCCTGGTTCGGCCCCGAGGGCATGATCGATCCGGCGACGGCCGCGGCGTGGCGGTCGCCCTTCGGCTTCTCCATATACGACTTCGCCGCCTCCGCGGCCGCGGTGCGGCTCGTGTTCGCGGCCACGGTGGTCGTGTTCCTCTTGCTGCTGGTCGGCCTCGGCACGCCGCTGGTGTCGCTCCTGGCGCCGGTGCTCTGGGCGTCGCTCTTGCACCGCGGGCCGATGCTCGCCGGG
Organism: Pirellulales bacterium; assembly: GCA_044358905.1. Lineage (GTDB taxonomy): Bacteria > Planctomycetota > Planctomycetia > Pirellulales > UBA1268 > QWPN01. The sequence continues at coordinate 20,547 of JBIKND010000032.1, forward strand.
CCGGCCGATGATTGCCTGTCCGTGCTCCTCTGGTGTCTCGCGATCGGCCGCAGCGGCCGGGCGTGCTCGGTGGATCACCTGCTCGCCGCGCGGGCCGGCCGCGTCATAGAGCTGCCGTCGGTGCGTTGCCGGATCGCGGAGCGGCTGCTGCAGGTGCATGCGGCGGTGATCGCGGCCGCCGCGGCGCTCGCGCAGCTTACGGGCGACGTGTGGTGGAACGGCACCGCGGCCTGGTGGCTGGCCGTGCGGCAGGATTCGCCACTGATCGATCTGACGGGGGCGTACGCCGCGTCGGAGTACCTCATGAACCTGGTGACGCACGCCATTCCGCTCTTCGAGATCGCCTTCGCGATCGGCATCTGGCCGGCGGCCACGCGGGTGGCCTTCGCCCGCGCGGGCCTGGTCGCCTGGCCGCTGATCGGCGCGCTGGCCGGTGAGCCGCTGTGGGGCCTCACGCTGGCGGCGATGTGTCTGCCTGCAGCCCTGCAAACCGCCGGCATGCGTTGATTCGCGGTTGCGACTCGGCGGGGCCTCCAGCAGGGGCTCTGCGCCCACTCGCGTTGCCTGCAAGCCGCTGCCCTCGTATAGTGGCGACGTCGCAAGATTTTGAACAATCAAAAAATAAGTTTTGATGCATCAAAAATTGGTTGTCAGCCGGATAGAAGCCGGCACCCGATACGGTTTTTCGCTCGTCGAGCTGCTGGTCACGATCGCGATCGTGGCCGCGCTCGTCGGCATCCTGCTGCCCGCGGTGCAGTCCGCCCGCGAGTCGGCCCGGCGGAGTGGCTGCGGTCTGAACCTTCGGCAGCTGGGCCTGGCGATTCTCTGCCATGAATCCTCGCGGCGGCGGCTCCCGGCGGGCTATGTGACCGAGACTGGGCGGTCGCCTGTCGATCCGAACTCTCGGGACCGGCCGCCAGGCACGGGCTGGGGGCTGCTGATTGCCTCGTACATTGACGAGTCGGCCCTGGCCGACGGCTTCCGCCCCACGGTGGGGATCGGCGTTGGAGCGATCGAGAATCGTCCGGTCGTGTCTGCGTCGCCGGCGATCTTCCGCTGCCAGTCGGATGGCGGTCCGCGAACGCCTTTCGAAGTGCTCGACGAGTCGGGCGGACGGCACGTTTCCGGAGCGATCCTCGGCCGGTCGAGTTATGTGGCGAACGCCGGCCAGGCCGAGCCCTGGGCCGATCCGCTCGAGTCATGGGAGGGGCATGCCAACGGTCCGCTGTATCGCAACAGCTGGCTCGCGGTCTCTCGGATCCATGACGGGCTTTCGAAGACCGTGTTCCTCGGCGAGCATTCCCAGCGGGTGTCGCAGAAGGCCTGGGCTGGCACATTGCCCGGCGCCGCGAGCCATCCAAGCCCGACGTTCGTTGTGCTCGTCGGCTCGGAGCCCGACGGGGCCGCCACGCTGCTGCTGGTCCACAGCGGACCTGCGGCCGGCGAAGCCGACGTGATCCATCCGCCCAACGACCCGATGGCCCAGGTCTGCCAGATGTTTTCCGATCATCATGGCGGGGGCAACGTGGCGTTTGGCGACGGGGCGGTGCGGTTCATCGCGGAAACGATCAATTTGGACGTTTGGGCGGCGATGTCGAGCATCGCCGGCCGGGAAACGGTGGGCGGCGATGGGCATTGAATCAGCCAGAATCCGCTCGCGGCCGGCCGCGCGGTGGCATCGTGCCCGCGGGCTGGCCATCGTGCTCGCCGTGGCGGCTGGCTGCGGCCCGCGAGCGCCGCAGATCGAGTTTGGCAACCGACACTATTCGGCTGCCCTGCGGACTGCGGCCAATACCCGGAACGCGGAGCGGCTCGCGCGAACGAAGGAACTCGTTGCCCGCGATCAGGCAGCCGGCCTCATCGGCCCGGAGGAGCATGCCTGGTATCAGGAGATCATCGCTCTCGGCGAGGCCGGCCGGTGGGCGGACGCCGAGCGGCGGGCGATCGCGTTCCGCCGCGATCAGCAACGCTGACGCCGGCGCTGGCTGCGCGTCGCGACGAGCAAAACCCGCTGGTCGCCGATCGGGCCACGACGCTCACTGCGTGAGCCGGTCTGGTTCGTGTCCGAGCAGTCGCTCGAACGCCGCTTCGTCGATGACCGGCACGCCGAGTTTCTCGGCCTTCTCGAGCTTGCTGCCCGCCTCGGCGCCGGCGACGACGTAATCGGTCTTCTTCGACACGCTCCCCGCGGCCCGCCCGCCCGCCAGCCGGATCGCCTCCTCGGCTTCCTGGCGGGAGAATCGCTCGAGGCTGCCGGTGACGACGAGCGTCTTGCCCGCGAGCGGCCCGCCCTCCGCCGCCCGCTCGGAGGCCGGCACGTCGAGCCGCACGCCCGCGGCGTGCAGGCCGGCGATCGTTCGCTTGCCGTAGCCGCTCGCCAGCCACTCGTGCACGCTCGCCGCGATCACGTCGCCGATGTCGGGCACCGCCGAGAGTTCCTCGACCGTCGCGGCCTGCAGCTGCTCGATGGTCGGGAAGCGGCCGCAGAGCAGGGAGGCCACCCGCGGGCCGACGTGCCTGATGCCCAGGGCGTTGAGCACGCGGACGAGACCGCGGTCGCGGCTGGCCGCGATCTGCTCGACGAGCGCCGCGGCCGACTTCGCCCCCATCCGCTCCAGCGGCTCGAGCTGCGCGGCCTCGAGCGCGTAGAGGTCGGGATAGTCCTTCACGAGGCCCGTGGCCACCAGCTGCTCCACGAGTTTGTCGCCCAGGCCCTCGACATCCATGGCGCCACGGGAGCAAAAGAACTTGAGCCGCTCCCGGCAGCGGGCCGGGCAGTCGACGTTTGGGCAGCGGATGTAGACGCCCTCCTGGTCGCGCTCCAACGGCGTGCTGCATTCGGGGCATGCCGTGGGAAACTCCCACTGCGGCAGCGGCCGCTCGCGGAGGTGCTTCTCCACGCGGACGACGTGCGGGATCACCTTGCCCGCCTTCTCCACCACGAGCACGTCGCCGATGCGGATGTCCTTGCGGGCGATCTCGTCGGCGTTGTGGAGGCTCGCCCGGCGGACCGTCGTGCCGGCGAGTTCCACCGGCTCCAGGTCGGCCACGGGCGTGATCGTGCCGCCGCGGCCCACCTGCACGCGGATGCCGGCGAGCTTCGTGGTGGCCTCGAACTTTTCGAACTTCCAGGCGATCGCCCAGCGCGGGCTCTTGGCCGTCGCCCCGAGGAGCCGCTGCTGGTCGAAGCGGTTCACCTTGACGACGAAGCCGTCGACCTCGAAGTCGAGGTCGTGCAGTTCCTCGATCAGCTCCGTGCCCCGCTCCACGAGCGCGTCGAGCGTGTCGAAGACCATCGTGCCCGGGGCCACCGGCAGGCCGGCCTGCACCGCCCAGGCGAGCAGGTCGGTCTGCGAGGCCGCACCGAGGCCCGTGGCGTCGCCCACGCCGTGGCAGAAGAACCGCAGCGGCCGCCGGGCCGACTCGCGCGGATCGAGCAGGCGGATGCTGCCGGCGGCGACGTTGCGGGTGTTGGCGAACGGCGGCAGGCCGGCCGCGGCCTGGGTTTCGTTGAGCGCGACGAGGTCGGAGTTGGTCATGTAGACCTCGCCGCGGATCTCGATCGACCGGGGCGGCGTCGCGAGATCGAGCGAGAGTGGCACGCCGGGGATCGTGCGGACGTTGTGGGTGACGTCGTCGCCCGTCGCGCCGTTGCCCCGCGTGGCGGCCAACGTGAGCATGCCATCGTCGTACGTGATCGACATCGCCACGCCGTCGATCTTCAGCTCCAACACCCACTCGACGGGCTCCGTCGAGCCGGCCGCGGCGAGCAGTTTCTCGACCCGCTTGCCCCAGGCGGCGAGGTCGGCCGCGCTGTAGGTGTTGTCGATCGACATCATCGGCACGCGGTGCCGCACCGGCCGCAGTTCGGCGACCGGCTCGTCCCCCACCCGCTGCGTCGGGCTGTCGGGCGTGACCAGGTCGGGATGCTGCGTCTCCAGGCTGCGGAGTTCCTCCACGAGCCAGTCGTAGTCGCGGTCGGAGATCTCGGGCGCCGCCTCGACGTAGTACTTCCGGTCGTGGTGGCGAATCTGCGCGCGGAGCTTCGTGATCCGGGAGGCGGCCGATGCGGTCACGGCTCAGCGGCTCCCGTCGCGGTTGTCGAGGGCCACGACGCCGACCGTGGCGATGGCGAGCACGACGAGCTCGCCGACGAGGATCGCGGTGCCGTGCTTGTCCATCACGGCCATCAGCCCGGTGCTCGCCATGCGGGAGGTCTCCGGGCGCACGCCGCGAAGCACGGACAGGCAGTAGCTCGTAGCCGTGAGCGTGAACGCGAGGCCGGCGAGGCCGAGCAGGGCGTAGAACGGATTGCGGCGGCGGCGGGGCATATGAGCGAACCCAGGACCAGTGGTGCAACCGTCATCGTGGCGACGAGCCCAACCCGGCTCGCGGGCGGCATGAGTTGCGTCGCTGGCGAAGGTCCGCCACGCTCCGCATCCTCACGCCGACCCGCTCGCCTGACCCCAACGGCAGCGCGGCCGTTGAGTCTGAGAGCAGGATGTTGAACACAGAGAGAGTATAGATCCTCCGTCTCAGGCGTATCTCACTTGATCCGCGTGTGCGAACCCCTCTTGTCCTCATCACCCTGGGTAAGGGAAGGGTTGCCCATGTCCCGGGAGCCGGCGTATCTGACCAGCGCAGGCATGGATGCCGAAGCGCAGGCAGATCCGAGTGAGCGAAGGCCCGGAGGGCAATCCTGTTCGGCACGGGATTTGCGCATCGTACATGATGGCCATTGTGAAGATAGGGAACTTGCGCCCTGGTTTTGATGGCGTTATCGTGCCCGCCATGGCCAGCCGGACGAAGCGTGAGATTCATGATCAGGACGTGCAGGGACTGAAGTGCCTGCGAAAGATCCGTCCGCTGCTTTCGCGGCTGCGGAAGGTGGGCACGGAACGCGACCGAGCCGGCAATCGCCGG
>JBIKND010000186.1:0-7551 GCA_044358905.1 Pirellulales bacterium
GAGTCGGTCGCGGCGTTTGCCGCCGGGAGTCGGGTGCGGTACGATCCCGCCACCTCATTCCGCCACCCTCCGGAGAAGCCTGCCATGGCCTACACGCTGCCCCCCCTGCCCTACGCCTTCGACGCGATGGAGCCCTTCATCGACGCCCGCACGATGGAGATCCATCATGACAAGCACCACGCGGCCTACGTGACCAACGTCAACAAGGCCCTGGAGGCGCACGCGGATCTCGCGGCGCTGCCGGTCGAGAAGCTGATCGCCGGCCTGGAGAAGGTGCCGGAGGCGATTCGCACGGTCGTCCGCAACAACGGGGGCGGCCATGCCAACCACACGATGTTTTGGGAGACGATCGGCAAGGGCAAGGGTGGCGAGCCGGCCGGCCATCTCGGGGAGGCCGTCCGCTCCGTGTTCGGCGGCTTCGCGAACTTCAAGGAGGAGTTCACGAAGGCCGCGATGGGACGGTTCGGCAGCGGCTGGGCCTGGCTGTCGGCCGACCCGAAGGGCAAACTGGTCGTGGAGAGCACGGCCAACCAGGACAGTCCGATCATGAACGGCAACACGCCGCTGCTCGGCATCGACGTCTGGGAGCACGCCTACTACCTGCTCTACCAGAACCGGCGCGCGGATTACGTGAACGCGTTCTACAACGTCATCGACTGGGATGCGGTCGGCAAGCGGTTCGCGGCCGCTGGCAAGTAACGCCCGGCTGGCAAGATGCGGCGGCTGCGTCGACTGCGACTGCGGTTGACGCAGCCGCCCCCAGCACGTATCTCCCCACCTCCCGGCGGACCTATTTCCGGCCGGTCTCGCGGAGGTGCGCATGAACGTGAACGTCGCTCGAAGGTCTCGCTCGGCTCGGCAGGGCGTGGTGGCCGCGATCGGAGTCCTGCTCGTCGCGGGGGCGACCGGTTGCAAGACGGGCACCGCGGGCATGAAGCCCTCGTGGTGGACGTTCGGCGGCGGTTCCCAAGAAGAGGCAGCCAAACTCGCGGCGGCGCCGTCGTTCAACGGCAGCACCGAGAAGCCTTCCGCCTCGGCGAAGCCCTACCCCACGACCACGACCCCCAACGGCTATGTGCTGGGCGGTTCCGCGCCGGCCGCGGGAGCCGTCGCCGGCGATCCGGTGGCCGCGGCCGCGCCGATCACGTACGGCGTCACTCCCCCGCCGGCGAAGGCGGATCCGGTCGCCGTCGCGACCGCCCCTGGAACCGCGCCCACCTCCTCCCCGACGGGTGGTTCGCTGGCCTCGATCTCGCCGCAGGTCGGCCCCTATGCCGCCTTGCCGACGGAGACACCAGCAGCGCCGAGCAGCCTGCCACCGTTGCAGCCCATCGCCGCCGCGGCACCCACCGTTCCCGAATCGTCCGGCTTCAGCGCCCCGCCTCCTGCGGCACCCGTCGCGCCGCCGGACATGCAGCGTGTCGCCGACGCCCGTGGAGCCGCCGGCTGGCCTGCCCAGCAAACGGCTTCCGCTTCTGGCGGCTCGCGATACGACTCCGTCACGGGGAGTCGCTTCGGGGGTGGAGGCTCCGCCATCGATCAGCCGCTCGCGCCGCCGGCTGCCGCAGCGGCCTTCCCGGCCGCGGCCATGCCCGCGGTTCTCGAGCCGTTGCCCGCCGCCCCGCCGTCGGCTGCGGCTCCGCTTGCACTGCCGCTGTCGCCTCCGCCGTCAGCGCCGACGATGGGATTCCCGTCGCCGCCGGCCGCTACGCCGGCCTCGGCGCCGCCTGCCCGTCGCCCCGATCCCGGCTATCGTCCCGGCGGCACGTCAAGCTATCGGCCGAACCGGGCGATCCTCGCCGCCGATCCGCTCGAGTCGGAGCCGGGCGATGTCCGCACTGTGGGCTTCGAGGCTCCGGCGGCAGCGGGGCCGTGATCGATAGCGCGTCGCACCCGGCGACGGGCGGCGCGGTACGATCGCCGGCATGCGTTGCCTGCGAGCCGTGGCGTGTTGGGTGGCCGGCTGGGGGCTGACGTGCGCGGCCGCCGGTGCTCCGGCGGTTGACGACGATCCGCTGCGGATCGAGGTTCAGGGCACACTCGTGCTGCCCGACGAGGCCCCTGATGCCGCCGGAACGCCCGTGCGGATTACCGGTCTCAGCGGGATCGCCTGGCTCGGTGACCAACGTTACGTCGCGATCCTCGACAACAGCGACGTGCTGGTCTTCTTCGCACTGGATCTCTCACCGGACGGCAAGCCCGTGGCGGTCCGCGAACTCCGCGCGGTGCGGCTGGCCGCGGCCCATGACTTCGAGGACGTCGCGGTCTGTCCAGAGCCGCTGCGGGCCCGGATCGCCGAGCGGCTGGGTCGCCGGCAGGGGCGTGATCCCGGAGCGTGTCTGCTGCTCGCCGAGGAGGATACGCCCGCGATTCGCGCCGTGTCGCAGGACGGCGGCGACCTGCTCGGTGTCGTGCCGCTGCCGGAGGTGATGAAGCAGCGGCGCCCCAATCGCGGGATCGAGTCGCTGGCCGTCGATCCAGACGACGGCAGCATCTGGACGGCCAACGAGGAGGCGCTCTCCGGAGACGGTCCGGCGGCGCGGATCGGCGGCGGCACGGTGGTGCGGATCGTGCGGATTCCACTGCCAGCCGATCCGCCGCAGCCGACTCGGCAATACGCCTACGCCGTCGAGCCGCCGCATGCGTTCGTCCGCGTGTTCGCCGGTGAGCCGCTCGCCGGCGTTTGTGCCCTCGTGGCCATCGGCGCCGGCCGCCTGCTCGTCCTGGAACGCGCGGCCGGTCCCGGCGTGCCGCCGTTCAAGAGTCGGATCTTTCTCGTCGATGCGACGGGGGCGGCCGATGTCGCGGCCGTGGAGCGCGACCTCGTGGAGCGGGGCGAGTTTCTGCTCGACAAACGTCTGGTGTGGGAGGACTCGCTAGGCTGCAACCTCGAGGGACTATGCCTCGGGCCGCCGCTGCGTGCCGGCCGCCGATCACTCGTGGGCGTCGCCGACAACGGCGGCATGGGCACACCGAACCAACTCGTCGGCCTTGCCATGCTGCTGCCTCCGCGCCGTCCGCATGCCTTGGTGATCGGGGTCGGGGCGGGAGTCGTCGCGGTGGCTGTCGCCTGGGCGGCACGCCGGCTCTCGGGCAGGGTTACCAGCCCATGACCATGTTCGACTCGATCACCTTGCGGGCCCGGTCGAGATCGTCCCCCGTCTCGTGCATGTAAAGACGGATCGCGTGGAGCTTGTCGCCGGACGCCTTCGACAAACATTCGCGGGCCGTGTTGCACGGATTGATCCGTGAATCGGTGAGTCCGAGGGCCGACTTCGAGATCACCCACGTGTCGCGCGGCCGGCGGGTGAGCCGCACCACCTTTTCGCCCGGATAGGCGTCCTCGACGACGGCGGCCGCGGCCTGCTCGTCGGCGGCCCACGAGATGATGATGTGGGCGATCGTCTCGATCTCGAACAGCGGCATGGCGAGGTTCTCCGCGGCGTTGATCGGGAGACTACGCCACCCGAGCGAACCGGTCAAACCCGCCCGGCCCGTTGATCGCCGCGGCCTGCGGTTTTGACTACCATGGAGTTGGCCGACGCCGCGATGCATGGGCCAGTCATCCACGTGGCGAAGCGGCCGGCAGGGGCGTGCGCACGATGCAATACGACCGGCTCGGATTTCCCGTACCCAGAGAGTTCGAGACGCCTACGCCCCGGCGTCGGGGCGGCTCCATGGCCGACGCCGATCCACGGGATCGGTTCACGGAAGTCGCCCCGGCGGGAGAGCCTGTGCGACGCCCTGCAGCCGGGCCGCTGAAGCGGCTGGTGCTGCTCGCTGCCCTCGGCCTGGTCGTGGTGCCGTCCCTCGTCGTGCCGTTCGTGGCACCGCTGGCCCGCGAGGCCGTCGTGCAATGGTCGCTGGAGCGGGCGGCCGTCCGCGAGTCTCGTGGCGACGTCGCCTCCGCCGCGGGGGAAGTCGGCCGCGCGATCGACTGGCTCGACGCCGCGGATGCCCAGGGACGGAGTCGCTTGCACTGCTGGCGGGCGACGCTGTTGCTCGAAAGTCGGCAGGCTGCCGCCGCCGTCGCCGAAGCCGGCCGGGCGGCCGCGCTCGTGCCCACGGCCGCGTTGCCGCGGCGAACGCGAGCCCTGGCCCACGTCGTCGCCGGTGACGCGGAAGCGGCGCTCGCCGACGCACAGGCGGCGGTCGAACTGTCGGGCGCGGACAATCCCGAGGCGCTCAACCATCGGGCGTACATCCGGGCGCTCGTGGGCCGAGACCTGGAGGCGGCGCTCGCCGACGTCGAGACGGCCCTGGCCGGCAGCGGAGACGGGAGCCCCGAGTTTCTCGACACCCGGGGCTTCATTCTCCACCTGCTCGGCCGGCATCGGGAGGCGATCGACGATCTGAATCAGGCAATCGGCAAGACGCAGCAGTCGCGGCGGCAGGTGGCCGGCCTCGCCGGTCGGGCCGACCCCGACGACGTGGCCTACCGGTTGCGGTCGATCGACCATGCGTTGGCGGTCATGCATCACCACCGAGGCCTGGCCTGTCGCGCCATCGGTCTCGAGCGTCAGGCGGCCCAGGACTTCGAAGTCGCCGAACGGAAGGGATTCGACCCCGCCCGCGGCGTGCTTTAGACAAAGCCATCCATGGCCTTTGTCCCCCGCAGCGAGCCGTTTTCGGCCGCAAACGACGGTGCTGTCGCGACGGCGAATTGCCGATATACTTCCGGCACACGAGGCGATGCTGCCCGATGACCGGCGACGGTCGACGGGGGTGTAGCTCAGTTGGTTAGAGCGCCAGCCTGTCACGTTGGAGGCCGCGGGTTCGAGTCCCGTCACCCTCGCTTTCCGCCCGTGTTGTTCAGCCGCACCATGGCCCCCGGGGCCGCGATCATCACCGGGGCCGCAAGCGGCCTGGGTCGAGAGATGGCGGCCCTCCTGCGGCACGCCGGTTGGCGGACGGTGCTCGTCGATCTGCCGCAGGCCCTCGAAGCGGCTGGGGACTTGGTCGATGGCCGCGGACCAGCGCCGCGGATCGCGGCGTTCGACGTCCGTGATGCCGCCGCTTGGCGAGCGCTGCACGACGATCTGCGGGCGGAGTGGCCGACGCTCGACCTGCTGGTCAACTGCGCCGGCGTGGGCGCCACCGGCGAGGTCGGCACGCTGCCCGAGTCCCAGTGGCGGCGCGTCCTCGACACGAACCTCCTGGGCACGGCGCTCGGCTGTGAGACGTTCCTGCCCTGGCTCCGACAGCACCCGCACCGGTCGCACGTCGTCAACGTCGCCTCGATCGCGGCGATCCTCGCCCCGCCCTCCATGGCCGCCTACTCCGCGAGCAAGGCGGGCGTGGTGGCGCTCTCGGAAGCGATCGCGGCGGAGTGCCCCCGCGGCCGCCCGGGCGTGACGGTCGTCTGCGCCGGTTTCTTCCGCTCGGGCCTCCTCGACACGTGGCACTTCACCGGCCCGGTCGAGGCCCGCGAGGCGCGGCGGCGCATGGATGCCACGCGTTGGGACTCGCGTCGTGTGGCCGGCCGCGTGGTGCGGGCCGTGCATGCCAACCGACGGTATGTCGTCGTGGGCACGCAGGCCCGCTGGCTGTGGCGGCTCAAGCGGCTCGCGCCACGGGCCACGACGGCCATGGTGCGGCGTGTCTATCGGCGACTCCAGCGCTGATCTCGTGCGTTGCGTTGCGTTGCTTGCGTGAAATCGCGCATCGGCGAGGCCGATTGCCGGCATGCGGATCGCTGCGTCATGGACGGCGTTCTGGTAGGATTTGAACTCTGCTTCGTCGTTTCTTGTCCCTGGAGGACGCTCCCATGGCATTGAACTCGACACGCCGGCTTTCGCGGCGCCGCTTACTCGCGGCCGGATCGGCCGCGGCAATCGCGCCGGTGGTCATTCCCGGCTCGGCCCTCGGCCTCGACGGCGTCGCGGCGCCGAGCGAGCGGATCATCGTGGGTGGCATCGGCATCGGCCGCCGCGGCACCTACGACCTCGGCTGCTTCCTCGAGCAGGCCGACGTCCGATTCGCCGCCGTCTGCGACGTCAAGGAGGCCCGCCGTACGGCCATCAAGAAGATGGCCGACGATAAATACGGCGACGACCGCTGCACGACGCACCGCGACTACCGTGAACTGCTCGACCTGAAGGACCTCGATGCGGTGCTCATCGCCACCGGGCCCAACTGGCACGGCACGATGACGGCCGAGGCCGCCCGGGCCGGCAAGGACATCTACTGCGAGAAGCCCTGCACGAAGAACATCGCCCAGAGCCTGACCCTGCGCGACATCATCCGCCGCACGGGCCGGGTCTTTCAGGCCGGCACGCAGCGCCGCAACCTGCCCCACTTCTCCTTCGCCTGCGAACTGGCCCGCACCGGGCGGCTCGGGAAAATGAAGCGGCTGTACGCCCATCCCGCCGGAATGAAGGCGGCGACGAGCGGCTGGCTGCCCGAGGAGCCTGCGCCCGACCCGAACGTGGTCGACTGGGATCTCTACCTGGGGCCGGCCGCGTGGCGCCCGTTCAACGCCAAACTGCTCGACGGTTTCAACTTCGAAAAGGGCGGCGGCCTCGTCGGCGGCGGCGTGCTCGAATGGGGCTCGCACTGCGTGGACCTGTGTCAGTGGGCGGTCAACGACCGGCCGCCGCCGGTGGCCTACGACCCGCCGCGCGACGGCCAGCTCGTCGCCCGCTACGACGACGGCGTGGAGCTCGTGTTCCGCGAGCAGGGCTGGATCCCCCTCGGCTCCTGCCCGGTTCGCTTCGAGGGTGAGACGGGCTGGGTGGAGACGGGCGACAGTGGGAAGTTCGTGCTCAGCTCCCCTGCCCTGCTCGCCGGCAGAACCGTGGCCGAGATCGGCGGCTACCCCGCCACGTTCCACGTGCGCGACTTCCTCGACTGCGTGAAGACCCGCGGAAAGCCCAAGGGCAACGAGGAGGCCGCCTGCAACGCGCACATCGCCTGCCATGCGGCCAACGTCGCCATCTTCCTCGACCGGCCGGTGAAGTACGACAACGTCACCAACCGCTTCGTGGGTGATGAACAGGCCAATCGCCTCTTGTCGGAGGCCTTTCGCGAACCCTGGAGGATGTGAGATGCCCCCTATGCCCGCGGTCGACCGCGATTTGAGCGAGCCGGCTCGGGGCCGGCACGGCCGAACCAGCCTGGCCAGGCTCGCAGGCGGCATGAGTTCGCTCGCTGACACGCTCGCGATCCTCACGCCGACCCGCTCGCCTCCCCTGCTCCTGGCGGCGGTGCTGGTGGCCTGCGGCTGTGTCTGTGCCTGTGCCGGCGACGGCCGCACCCCCAAGGAGCGCGAACTGATCGCAGTGCTCCGATCCGACGCCCCCGAGGCCGACAAGGCGCTGGCCTGCAAGGGGCTCGCCGTGCATGGCTCGGCCGATGCCGTGCCGGATCTGGCCAAACTACTCGGCAGCGAGCGGCTCGCGTCGTGGGCGCGGATTTCGCTCCAGGCGATTCCCGAGCCCGCTTGCGATGCGGCGCTCCGCACGGCCGCGGCCGACTTGGCCGGCCGGCCGCTCGTGGGCGTGATCAATTCGCTCGGTGTGCGGCGCGACGCCGGGGCGGTCGAACTGCTCG
>JBIKND010000187.1:0-7514 GCA_044358905.1 Pirellulales bacterium
ACGAGCTGGTAGACGAACACGCTGAGCGGCCCCTTGAAGGGCACCCGACCCTCGACTCCCTCCGGCACCAGTTTGTCTCCGCCGCGCCCCGTCGCCTTCTGGCGGTAGCGTTCGCTCGAACCCTGGACCATCGCCCCCAGCGATCCCATGCCGCGGTAGGCCTTGAACGTCCGTCCCTGATAGAGGACGGTTTGTCCGGGGCTTTCCGCCACGCCCGCGAGCAGCCCGCCGACCATGCAGCAATGGGCTCCCGCGGCGATCGCCTTGGTGATGTCTCCCGAGTAGCGAATGCCTCCGTCGGCGATCACCGGCACGCCGGCGCCGGCCGCCTCCTGCGCCGCGTCCCAGACCGCCGTGATCTGGGGCACGCCGACGCCGGAGATGACCCGCGTGGTACAGATCGACCCGGGACCGATCCCAACTTTGACTCCATCTGCGCCAGCCTTGATGAGATCGCGACAGCCTTCCCGGGTTGCCACGTTTCCCGCAACCACCTCGATCTCCCAGCGTTTCTTAATTGCCACAACGGTCTCGATGACGTTCGCCGAATGGCCGTGGGCGCTGTCGACGACGAGCACGTCCACGCCCTTGGCGATCAGGCTCGCCGCGCGGTCGTAGTCGAACACGCCGACCGCCGCCCCCACCCGCAGCCGGCCCTGCCGGTCCTTGCAGGCGTTGGGGAAGCGCTTCATCATGTCGATGTCCTTGATCGTGATCAGGCCGGTGAGCAAGCCGTGCCCGTCGACGAGCAGGAGCTTCTCGACCTTGTTGGCCATGAGGATCTTCTCGGCCTCGTCGAGCGACACGTTGCCCGTCGCCGTCACGAGGCCGGTCTTCGTCATGATCTCCGCGATCGGCGTCTCCCCGCTCTCCAGGAAGCGGAGATCGCGGCGGGTGATGATGCCCACGAGCCGGCGATCCTCGGCGGTGATCGGCACGCCGGAAATGTTGTATTGATCCATCACGTCGCGGGCCCGGGCCACGGTCGCCGTCGGGGGCAGGGTGACGGGATCCATGATGATCCCGTTGGCGCTCCGCTTGACCTTGTCGACCTCCTCGGCCTGCCGGTCGATGGAGAGGTTCTTGTGGATCACCCCCAGGCCGCCCTCCTGGGCCAGGGCGATGGCCATCTCGCTCTCCGTGACGGTGTCCATCGGGGAGCTGACGATGGGGATATTGAGGCTGATGCCGCGGGTCAGCCGCGTGGAGACGTCGGTCTCCGCCGGCACCACGCTCGAGTGCCGGGGAACGAGCAGCACGTCGTCGAACGTGATTCCGGTGGCAACGATTTTCCCGTCCATGCGGGCGAGGGTCCTTTCCGGGGAGGGCCGGGGAAAGCCGCGGATTATGCGGCGAAAGCGGCCCGGAGGGCAACGAGCGGCCGCACCGCCGCGTCGCCACGGCCATTCCGGCCGCCGCCGCACGGCGCGAAAGCGTGTCCTAGGTTTGTGGTGTCTCGACAGGTCGGCGTTCGCCGGCCGCAGGGCGAACCTCCTCTCCGGCGACTCCACCATGCGTTTCCTCGACGATTCCCCCGCCGCCCGGGCGACCCCGGTGCTCAAGGCCGTGACCGCCCCCGAGGTCGAGATTGCCGCCCCGGACCCGGCGGCCCTCGACGCCCACCTGGCCCGCAGCCGCTACGGCCGGTTCACGCTCACCGACGCCGTTCGCCCGGGCTGGCAGCTCGACGTGGTGCCCCAGGCCGGCTATCGCCACGACGCCTTCATCGACGCCGCCACCGGCAGCCGCCTGCCGGCCCTCGTGGCCGCCGTGTCGAGCGAGCAGCTCTTCGACACTTTCCTGGAACTGCTCGAGCCGCTCGGTGACGCGTGCGACGTGGTCCTCGAATCGACGCACGAGGAGGGCATCAGCCGCCGCGAGTTCACCCGCGAAGGCATCGAGCGGCTCGTGCTCGAGAGCATCCTCTGGGAGTTCGACGACCTGCTCCTCAACGACGGCTGCACCGGCATCGCCGTCATGCATCCGGAGCTGTCGCTGGAAGTCCAACTCGACGAGCACAAGCTGCTCGTGGCCTACGCCCAGCCGCGGCTGCCCTTCGAACGGATCCTGCGCGACCGCGGCCTGCGACGCGACGACACGCTCCGGGTCATCTCCCAGGGCGAGCACATGCACACCTCGAACGCACGCCACGCGCGACGCTTCGAGGAACTCGTCGCCCGCCTCGGGGCGAACTGATCGTCACTCCGCGGCCCGGTCGCCGCCGGCACGGCTCACGAGCGCCGCGAGCACGGCCGGCTCGATCGCCTCGGCGAGCGACCGGACCGAGGTGTCGCCGGCCAAGGCCTGCACGACGCCACCGGCCAGCCGCGACCGCGGCTTGAGCGACGCCTCCACGGGCGTCGCCCCGGCGCCCAGGCCGAAACGCACGTAGCGGCCCACGTCCGCGACGTAGGGCCACGAGTAGCGGGGCGGCTGCCAGACGTAGCCCTCGTCGAACGAGTAGTCGCCGCTCTCCGCCACGGCCAGCGTGTGCGAGAGCCCGTCGCTGACGCCCGTCATCCGCACGGGCTTGGCGGCGATGCTGCGCACGTAACTCGACCCTTCCTCGTTCCACCCCAGGCCCTCCGGCACGAGGACGCCGGTGAAGGCGGCCGGCGGGGCAGGGGAGGGGAAGCACCAGTCATCGCGCCGCCGCGCGGCATCGGGCGCGGCCGGACCGGGCCCGAGCAGCGCGGCGAAGTCGAGCCCACCCGGGGCGGCCGAGAGCGCGTTGTAGAGCGGCAGCCGCGCGGCGACGACGTCGGCCGGCTGATCTTCCGGCGGACAGGCGAGGCAGTAACGTTCGTAGATCGCAGCCAGGGCCGCCTCCTCGACGTAGGGGAGGATCGTGATCGCCCACGACTGGGGGCGGATAAAGCCATCGACCTCGCCCGCCTCATGGGCGTGCGTGTGCTCCTTGTGCGTCACGCTGCCCGTCCGCGGCCGCCCCGACGCGAACGGGAAGGCCTGCTTGGCTCCATGGTAGGTGTGGAAGGCGATGCCGATCTGCCGAAGGTTGTTCTGACATCCCGCCCGACGCGCGGCCGAGCGGGCCTGCTGCACGGCGGGCACGACGAGGCCCACGAGCGCGGCGATGATCGCCACGACGACGAGCAGTTCAACGAGGCTGAAACCGCGGCGGCGCATAGGGGGTGGTGCCGTGGGGAGAGGCCGGGCCCTGCGAGCCGGCACGAACTGCCAAGGCTACTATCGGCTGAAAACGAGGCAAAAACCTCACCAGAAGAGGATCATGACCGGCGTGCCGGCTTCGGTGTCCCCGGCGATCAGGGCCCTGGAAACCGTCACGGAACGGCGTGGATTCCGCCTCAACCTGGTTGTGCCGGTGGATGATCGCGTCGGCTTCGGGGATGATCATTGCCGGTGGGGCGCCCGGCCGACCGCTTCATCGGCCTCCAGGTCGTCGCCCCGGTCACGTTCATCCCGAACCCTGTAACGATTGAAGGGTTTTTTCTGATGCGTTGCCCGCGGTCGGCCGGCCGGTGGCGGGCGACCTGTCGGCCGACGAACCCGGCGCCATCGCCGCCTGGTCCTGGGGCCTGTCGCGGATCCTCGACTGGCTCGTCACCCTTCCCGAGGTCGACGCCGCGAAGGTCGTGGTCTAGGGCCACTCCCGGCTCGGCAAGGCCGCGCTCTGGGCGGGAGCCGGCGACGAACGGTTCGCGCTGGTGATTTCCAACGAATCGGGCTGCGGCGGCGCCGCGCTCTCACGGCGCATCTATGGCGAGACGGTGGGGGTGATCACCAAGTCCTTTCCACACTGGTTCTGCCCGGCCTTCGCCACGTTCGCGAATCGTGAAGCCGACCTGCCCACCGACCAGCACGAACTCCTGGCCCTGACGGCTCCACGGCCGCTGTATGTGGCCAGCGCGATCGAAGACATGTGGGCCGACCCGCGGGGCGAGTTCCTGGCCGCCGTCGCCGCCGACCCCGCCTGGAGGCTCTTCGGGCTCACCGGGCTCGGCACCACCGACCGGCCGCCGGTGGACACGCCCGTCGGCCGGACCGTGGGCTACCACGTGCGCCGCGGCCGCCACGATCTCATCGACTACGACCGGGAGCGGTTCGCCGACTTCGCCGACCGCACACTCCGCGGCCGCGAACCGCCGCCGGATCAGGACGAGGGCGGTCTCTATCGGTTTGCGAAGCCGATCTGCAACGCGGCCCGCTCTTTCTCCAGGACCACTGCAGCCCCGCGCGGTATCGCAGCGTGTGGGTCGTGCCGCTCGAAGGCCGCTAGAGCGCATCTCGTTTTGCTGTAGCGACGAGTTGACAGTTTGCGAGAGGTAGGCGAGGGGGTCGGCGACTTTTGCCGCCCCCGAGCCGGTGCTACACCAAGGTCGGATGCGCTCTAACTGTCCGTGGACAAAGCCCTCCATGGCGTTTGTCCACTTTGTCGACCGCAGGAAACGCCGAGGGTTTCCTGGGTCGATGGCCTCCGCATCCTGCGCGGGCAGACTTTTTCCACAGTCTGCTAAGCGGCGGATCGTCCGCGACTGCGTCGGGTCCGGTTTTCCGCCGCACAACTGGCATTGAGCGGCGGTGGGGATTCCGCGACCATCCCCGTCGAATCGGCCCTCTGACCGGGCCGCAGGCAGGGCTGACGATGCAGCGACTCGGCGCACTGATGATCGCGATGGCGCTCGCTTCGGGCGGATGGTCGGCCCGCGCCCAAGAGCCGCTGCCCGCGCCGCCGCTGGCGCCGAACCCGTTCGCGCCGCTGCCCGAAGGCACCGTCATCGGCCCCGGAGGGAACGTCGCCGCAGCCCCGGCGCCACCGGTGAAAAGCTCGGTCGTCATCCCGCCGCTCGATGCGGAGACGATCTGGAAGCAGATGGTCGACGTGGCCGACGACTACTTCAAGGTGGCGGCGGAGCAGCGGGTGACGTTCGCCAACGGCGTGCCCACCGAGGGCCGGATCGACACGTTTCCGCAGACCGGGGCGACGCTGCTCGAACCCTGGCGGGCCGATTCGGTCGGCTTCCGCGAGCGGCTCGAGTCGACGCTGCAGTCGATCCGCCGCATCGGCACCATGCGGCTCACGCCCGACCCGGCGGGTTGGCGGATCGAGGTGGTCGTGAACAAGGAACTCGAGCACCTGGCCCGACCGATGCGGGCCACGACCGGCGGCGCCTCGTTCCGCAACGACGACTCGCTCTACCGCTACGGCACGCCGCTGCCCACGCTCGGGCAGCAGGTGGGCGACCAACCGCGGCCCGTCGCCGCCCCCACGCCCAATCTCGGCTGGATCCCGCTGGGCCGCGACCCGCTCCTCGAGCAGCGGATGCTCTCGAAGGTGCTCGCCAGACTGGGTGTGGCCCCGGTGCCGCAGCCCGAGCCCTACTATCGGCCGCCGGAGGGCGGCGCGGCCCCCGCCGCCGCGCCCCCTGCGCCGACGGGCCCCGTCTACGGCGCCCCGATCGCGCCCGAGCAGTTGCCGCCCGGCGCCGTCGTCGCCCCCGGCCCCCCGGTGCCGATCGAGTCGCTCCCCCTGCCGCGGTGACCAGGCCGGGCTTGCGTGCGGCATGGCTCGCCCTCCCTGGAGCGGCAGTCTCCGACCGTCGTGATGCGATGCCGGGAAGCCCGAAGCGGAAGCTGAGGGGCTACGCGTCGCTCTACCGGATACCGAACCGCATTCCCTCGGCTCGCGCCTCGGGCTTCACGGCACCGGAAATCCGATCCGCATCTCCGGACGACGGCGTGGTTTCCATGCCCGGATTACGCGGGCTTGGCGGCGCGGTGCCTGATCCAGCGGGGCTTCGGCCTGACAGAGGCAGGAGGCGGCCGGTGCTCGTGCAGCCGGTGCGGCTGCTGCGGGGCGATCTCCTGGCGATAGCGACGCTCCGCCTGCGGCGTGCCCGCCTCGCGGTGCTGGAAAGCGCCGAAGTACGGGTCGGGAAACTGCCAGTCGTTCTGTGCCTGGGCCGCCGGCACCGTAGCCGCCAGGCAGAGGCAGGCCGCCAGGGCCGGAAGCCGGCGATGAAGGCGGGGGCTCATCATGTGTCGCATGAGTGACCTTACCGTTGAGGGAACGAAAACCAGGGCCCGAACAGATTCCAACCGCCGGGCCGCGCGGGGCTGCAGGCTGGGCAGCCACGGGCTCCGGCAGGCACCGTCTCGACCTCGTACTTGGGCACCCGCTCGACCTGCTCCTTGCCCTCGGACTTGTAGAGCCGCTTCTTGACGTACAACGCGCCGCCCGGCGGATTGCAGCGGCATTCAGGATCCGGGGCATGCCAGGCATCGCGGGCCCGTGCGCAGGCGTACTCGCACTTCATCGCGTACTCGGGCTTCTTGGTCTTCACCTCATCCCAACTGGCCTTGCACCGCGGCTCCAGGCCGGGGCCGGTGCAGGAGTCGCACGAGCCGTGCCGGCACTCCGCCGCCCAAGACGTCGCGAAGACGGCGGCCAACGCCAGGCCGACCGTGCCGGCCACGAGTGTCATGCGTCGCATGGATTGCCTCTCCGAGGGTCGATCAGAAGTCGAACGCCAACCGCGTGCCGAAGCCGTGGATGCCGCCGCTGCCGACGTAGCTGGTGCCGGCGGTGCCGTCCTTCTTCCACGGCGTGCTGGCGAAGTCGCGGTAGGTGAAGTCGTAGTTGAAGTAGACGCGGGCGTTGGGATTGAGCAGCCAATTGAGGCCGAGCGTCATGCCGTTGAGTACGCCGCCGTTGACCTCGCCGTCGCTGAGGCACAGATAGTTGTAGCGCACGCCCACCTGCCAGGCGCCCTCGCTGAGGCTCAGCCTCCGGCCCGAGCCGCCACCGCGAATGGCGTAGAAGTTGTTGTGCGGAATCGGCCGGTCGAAGCGGTATTCGATCTTCGAGTAGGTGCGGCTTTCGCCGGTCAAAAAGTAAAGCACCTCGGCGTAGCCACTTTGGTAGTAAACCGTTCCCAGGCGTGTGCCAGGGGGTGGCTGGAAGCCGTTGGTCACGTATGGCCCGGCATTCGTCGTGCGCGCGTTGTAGAGCCACGACCCGAAATACTCCGACTGGAACGACCACGGGCCGTTGTTGCCCACGAACTCGAGGCCGATCATGTTTTGCCAAGAGCCCTGGAGCAGCCCTGTGTCGGCGTAGATCGAGTTGAGCGGGCCGGGCGGTCCGTTGCGGATGCTGCCGCGGCTGCGAAACCGCACGGCTGGGATACGGTCGCCGATGGGCAGGCCGTCGGCGTCGTATGCAAGGTACTGCTGGCGAGGCTGCATCGTGCGGCCCGAGACTGCAAAGTGCAGTAGTTTCCGCCCTTCGTCCTCATACACCGGCAGCCAGATAAGCCTCCCCACGGTCATGCTGCCGCCGGAAGAGTTCGAGAAGCCGAAGGGGTTTGTGGTGTTCTTGAACTGGCCCACCTGCCAGCCGACGGAGCCGTCCTCGTTGCTGTTGAGGACCTGGATGCCCGGAAGGAAGCCGTTGTTAAAGGGCCCCTCGAACGCATCTTGGGCGAATGACCGCTCCATGAAGTTGAGCCAGCGGCTGCTCGTCAGGTGTTCGT
>JBIKND010000033.1:0-25267 GCA_044358905.1 Pirellulales bacterium
AGGTCGAGCGTGAGGCGGACGTCGGTTTCGGCGGTCTTGCGGGACAGTGTGGCGGCGCGGGGCATGGATGAACCGGCGGGAATGAGGGAACGGGTGGAGGTCAGAGGGTCCGCATCCGGGCGAGGAAGGCGTCGATCTCGGCGTCGGTGCCGACCGTGATTCGCAGGCCGTCGCCCCAGCCTGCGTAGTTCATGTAGCGGATGAGGATGCCCGCGGCCTTGAGGGCCTCGTAGACGGGCTTGTGCGGCCGCTCGGGGTGCGTGCACCAGACGAAGTTCGCCTGGCTCTCGATGGCCTCGTAGCCCAGGGCCCGCAGCGCGTCGGTAAGCCGGCGGCGGGTGGCGATGATCTTCGCCCGGTTGTCCGCCAGCCAGGCCTGGTCGTCGATCGCCGCCGTCGCCGCGACGATCGACAGCGTGTCGCAGTTGTACGAATCCTTCACCTTCTGCAACTGCTCGATGACCTGGGGCTGGGCGACGGCGAAGCCGAACCGCAGTCCGGCCAGGGCGTAGGACTTGCTGAACGATCGCGTGACGATCACCCGCTCGTTCTTCCGCACGAGATCGAGGCAGTTGGTGTCGGCGAAGTCGCCGTAGGCCTCGTCCACGACGAAGGCACAGGGCATCCGCTCCGCCAACTCGGCCAGCCGCTGCGGCGGCAGGAGCGTGCCCGATGGGCTGTTGGGGTTGGCCACGATCGCCAGCCGCAGACCGTCCCGCGGGGCGGCGAAGTCGTCGCCGAGCGACCAGTCGCGGCGATAGTGCACTTCGTCGCACGACGCGCCCTGGATGCCCGCGAGCGTGCGGTAGAGGATGTAGCTCGGGTACGGCATCCGCAGCCACTCGCCCGCCCCGACGAACGTGCGAACGAGGATCGTGAGCAGGTCGTCGCTGCCGTTGCCGCAGATGATCCAATCCGGATCGACACCGAGCACCTCGGCCGCACGCTTGCGGAAGGCCGTGGCGAGCGGATCGGGATACTTCGCCAGCGTCCGCCCGGCGGCGGCCGCGGCGATCGCCCCGGCCACGGCGGGCGACGGCGGATAGGGATTCTCGTTGGTGTTGAGCTTGATCCAGTCGCCCCCCTGCGGCTGCTCGCCGGGCACGTAGCCCGCGAGCGCGGCGATATCGGGGCGGACGAGTTTGTGAGCTGGCGTCATGATGCCGAAAGTTTACCTCACGCCGGAATCCGAGCCGGCGTCACGATCGCGCCAGCCGGCACAACCGGCCACAATTCGCTCCACTCGCCCAACCCGGATCAGGGCTAGCCGCGGGCCTCGACGCTGCGGCGGTGGGCGGTGAGGCCTTCGACGTTGGCGAGCGTGGCGATGTCGGCGGCGAGATCGGCGAGATCGGCCCTGGCCAGATGGATCACGCTCCCGCCGCGAAGGAACTCGTTGGCCGAGAGGCCGGCGGCGAACCGCGCGGTGCCGCCGGTGGGCAGCACGTGCGACGGCCCGGCGGCGTAATCGCCGGCGGCCACCGGGCTCCACGGCCCGAGGAACGCCGCGCCGGCATGCCGGATCGAGGCCAGCGTGGCCTCCGGGTCGCGGGTGTCGATCGAGAGGTGCTCGGCCGCGAGCTCGTCGGCGAGCGCGGCCGACTCCGCGTCGCCGCCCGTGACCACGATGCCGCCGAAGCGGGCGAGGCTGTCGCGGGTCAGGTCGCAACGCTCCAGGTCCGCCACGCGTCGCTCGAGGGCCGCGGCCACGGCGTCGGCGAGCCGGCGGCTGGCCGTGAGCAGGATCGCCGAGCCGGGCGAGTGCTCCGCCTGGGCGAGCATGTCGGCGGCGATGCATTCGGGGTTCCCGGCATCGTCGGCCACGATCACGATCTCGCTCGGGCCGGCGATCGCGTCGATCGAAACGTCGCCGTAGACGTGCTCCTTGGCCAGCGCCACGAACAGGTTGCCGGGGCCGACGATCTTGTCCACTCGCGGCAGCCCCGCAACGCCGTAGGCCAGCGCCGCCACCGCCTGGGCGCCGCCGGCCCGCACCACGGTCGTCACGCCCAGTTCGTGGCAGGTCGCCAGCACGTGCCGGTTCTCGGAGCCGAACTTCGTCGGCGGCGCGACGACGACGATCTCGGGCACGCCCGCCACCCGGGCCGGCACCACCGTCATGAGGAGCGTCGAGGGATAGGCGGCCGCTCCGCCGGGCACGCACACGCCCACGCGGTCGAGGGGCACGTAGCGCTGCCGCAGGCTCCCGCCTCCCGCGAGCGGCACGGTCACGTCGCGGGAGAGCAATGCCCGCTGAAACCGCTCGACGCGCTCCGCGATCCGCCGCACCGCGTCGAGAAAGCCGCGCTCGACCTCCGCATGGGCGGCGGCCAGCGCCGCCGGCGGCACGAGCAGGGTTTCCCGGGTGACATCGGCGCCGTCGATCCGCCGCGTGTAGTCGAGGAGCGCGTCGATCCCCTGTGAGCGAACATCCGCGCAAATCCGCTCCACCACCTGGCGGGGCGAAAGCGGTTCCCCGAACACGTCGATCGTCCGCTGCCGCCCGGCAGGACTGACGACGTCTCCCTGCGACACGAGCTTGCCCCGCAGCGCCTCGAGCCGCGCGCGGCCGTCCGGCGCGGCGAGGTCGATGCGTTCACACAGCGGCGGGGCGGCAGTCATCGCTCCAAGAATACCGCGGCGACGTCTCTTGGCGAGCCTGACGCGGCGGGACGTGCCGGGAAATGCCGAACACAATCCACGCCGCGGTGAGGCGAACGGGCCGGCGCCAGGATCGCGAGCGTTTCAGCGAGCGAACTCATGCCGCCCGTGAGCCGGCGCCCCGTCGACGGCGAGCGCCCCGAGGCGGCCGTCGAACCGCTGTGACCAGCGGTCGGCGAGCGTCGCGACGACACGGCCGGCCGCGTCGTCGCCATCGGCCTGGGCGGCGATCTCCCGCAGGATCGCGGCGCCGCGCACCGCGAACGGCGGAGCCGTGCCGGCGGGCCGGTCGCCGAAGATCGGATCGGCCGCCGCGACGAGCTGGAGGCCGGCCGCGGGCGGGGCCGGCACGGGAGCGAGGCGACCGTCAATGGCCACGGCGCGGCCGATCGCCGCATCGGCCTGATCCCGCCGGTCGAGTGCCATGAGCACGAGCGACTGCCGCAGTTGGATGTCGGGCTGGTCCTGGGCGATGGCCGCGGCGCGGCGATAGGCGTCGAGCGCCGCCGTGAGCCGCACCGGATCGCCATCCGCCGACCGCAGCTGCCGGTCGCCCACGGCCACGAGCCGTGCCGCCCGCAGTCGAGCGATGCCCGTGCTCGCGCGCACGAGCGCGGTGCGGCCGCCGCCCTGCGGCGCCGCGGCGATCACCGGACGCGACGCGGTCGGCGCTCGTGCGACGAGCGCACCGGCATTCGCATTCGCCGTGGAAGCGCCGAGACCGAGAAACGGGAACACGCCGGCCGGACCGAACTGCGGCGCGAAGCCCGAGGGCAGGACCGTGCCATAGGGATAGCCATACCAGCCGTAGCCGCCGGGCACCCACGTGGCCGGATATCCCCAGCCGCCGTACACCGGGTAGGGCACGAGCGCCCCGGAGAAGAACGTCGCGCCGCCGCCCACGGGCACGGAGAGAGAGACGGAGTCGTAACCGCCCCACGTCGTCGCGCCATACCACGGCGCACAGCCCCAGCCCCAGGGTCGGCATCCCCAAGCCCATGGCCTGCAGCCCCAACCCAACCGCGGCGCACACCAGCCGCCCCACCGCGGACCGCACCACCCGCCCCAGCCCCAGCGGGTGACCGCGGTGCTGTAGCCGGCGGCATAGCCGACGTTGCCGTAGGCGAACGTCGGGGCGACGTACGGACCGCGACACCAGAACCGGCCGGCCTGCGCCTCGACGGCGAAACCGGAGACGACGAGAGCGACGACCATCGCGACCGAGAACCGCAACCTGCTCATGGCGGAAGCACTCCAGGACGCTCGAACCAGGAACATCCCTGGTTTTACCAGGGCGCGTTCCGGAATGGCTACGTTTCGGCACGCCGTCCCGAGATCGCGGCCGGAGCAGCCGGCGGCGAGTGGTGCCGGCGCTGCTGGCACGGCTTTTCCGGCCGCGGTGCCGGGGTGGTACGCTCGCCGCTTTCCCTCCCTCTCCAGCGAAAACAATGTCCCGGACAACCGGCCTCCAACTCGGGCTCGATCTCGGCCTGCCGCGGTCCTTTGCCGCCCGGCTCGCCGGCCTGCGCACGCCGGAGCGCATTCAGGACTTCGTCAACGCGCTCCCCTGGAACCACGAACCCGACGGCCCCACGGCCCGCTCGGTCATGGAGACGCTCCGGGCAGGCCGGGCGCATTGCGTCGAGGCCGCGTTCGTGGCGGGGTGCGCCCTGTGGCTCGCCGGCGAGCCGCCGCTGCTGATGGACCTGGGGGCCGCCCGTGGCGACGTCGATCACGTCGTCGCCCTCTTCCGCCGTGATGGCCACTGGGGCGCGATCTCGAAGAGCAACAGCCCTTTCCTGCGGTATCGCGACCCGATCCACCGCACGCTCCGCGAACTGGCGATCTCGTTCTTTCCGCAGTATGTAAAGCTCCGCCGCAAGACGCTCCGCACCTACTCCGTCGCCGTCGACCTGCGGCGGCACGATGCCGCGACGTGGATCACGCACCCGGAGTTCTGCCACGAGATGGTGGACGCCCTCACCGGCTCCCGCCACTTCCCGATCCTGCCGCCCGGCATGAAGCACGCGTTACGGCCGATCGACGAGATCGAGGCCCGCAGCAACCTGATCAAGGACTATCCGTAGCGTCACCCGGCCGCCTGGCCGAGCAGCCGCCGGAGGGCCGTGAAGGCAACCTCGCCGAACTGCCGCGGCGGGATGCTCCACAGCCGTGGATTCGGCGTCTCGACGGCGACCGCTCCCGCGTAGCCGATCTCGCGGAGCCGGGCGACGAGGTCGGCACACGGCGACGAGCCCTCGCCGGGCAGGATCCGGTCCGCGTCGTTGGCCATCTCCCGCGGCACGTCGGCGATGTCGGAGAGCTGAACGTGGGCCAGATTCTCCCGCGACAAGAGCCAGAGGTCGAGCGGCTTGCTCGGGCCGACCGTCCAGTGGAACCAGTCGAGGCAGACGCCGAGGGCGGGCGAGCCCACGTCCTCGACCACGGCCACCGCCGACTGGAGGTTGTTGGGAAAACTCGCCCGGGCGTCGAACTCGAGCGCCAGGCGGACGCCCGCGTCGGCCGCCCGCTTCGCCGCCTCGGCGAGGCTGGTCGTGAGGCGGCCGAGATCCTCCGGGCCGAGGGGCCCGAACGCGTCGCCGGCGATCACGAGCACGGGGATCGCGAGGTCGCGACACAGGGCCAGCCGCTCGTCGAAGTGCCGCCAGTGCTCGCGGCGGGCGTCGCCCTGGCTCGTGAGCAGCCCGCCCTGAAACGACGCGGCGACCGCGGTGATGCCGTGCGACCCGAGCCTGTCGCGAAGGACCGCGACGTCGTGCTCCGCGAGGAACCCGTCGGCGTGGCCGAGCCAGAGGTCGATCGCGTCGACGTGGCCGGCGGCATAGTCCTCCAGGATCGTCGCCAGCGGCGCCTGGAGGCTCGACACGGTAGCGAGTGCCGGAATCACCGCAGTTTTTCCCGCAGCATGTCCACGACCTCGTCGAGCGGCACCCGCTCCTGGACCAGCGAGTCGCGGTCGCGGAGCGTGATGGTCTTGTCGGTGAGCGTCTGGCCGTCGATCGTCAGGCACCAGGGCGTGCCCGCCTCGTCCTGCCGGGCGTAGCGCCGGCCGACGGAGCCCTTCTCGTCGTATTGGCAGGCCATGTGCGGCTTGAGGGCCCGGTAGAGATCGATGGCCACTTCCGGCATCCCGTCCTTCTTCACGAGCGGCAGGATCGCCGCCTTCACCGGCGCCAGCCGCGGGTGGAGCTTCATGACGGTGCGGCTCCGCGGCTTGCCGTCCTCGTCGGGCACCTCGTCCTCGTGATACGCGTCGCAGAGAAACGCGAGCGTGCCCCGGTCGGCGCCCGCCGAGGGCTCGATCACGTGTGGCACGTACCGCTCGCGGGTGATGTCGTCGAAGTAGGAGAGATCCTTGCCGCTCCCCTTGTGCCGCGGCTTGCCGTCGGGGCCGGTCTCGAGGACCAGTTCGCCATCCTTGCGGATAAGCTTGCCCTCCATGTGGCTGCGGAGGTCGAAGTCGCCACGGTGCGCGATGCCCTCGAGCTCGCCGAACTCGCCCGGCCCCAGGAAGGGAAACGCATACTCGATGTCGGCCGTGCCCACCGAGTAGTGCGAGAGCTCGTCGGCGGCGTGCTCGCGGAGCTGGAGTTTGCCCTCCGTGAGCCCGAGGTCGAGGTACCACCGCCAGCGGCGGTCGCGCCAGTAGCGGTACCACGCGGCCGAGGCGGCCGGCGGGCAGAAGAACTCGATCTCCATCTGCTCGAACTCACGGGACCGAAACGTGAAGTTCCGCGGCGTGATCTCGTTGCGAAAGCTCTTGCCCACCTGCGCGATCCCGAAGGGCACGCGGACCCGCGACGTGTCGAGCACGTTCTTGAAGTTCACGAAGATGCCCTGGGCCGTCTCCGGCCGAAGGAAGGCTCGGTCGTCGTCGTCGCCGGCCAGGGCCCCGATCCGGGTCTCGAACATGAGGTTGAACTCGCGCGGCTCGGTGAGCGTGCCGGGCGCGGTGGCGTCGGGGCCGAGCGTGTCGGCCAGCGTGGCCGCACCCCCCGCGATCGCCTGCTGGAGCGACTCCAGGCCCCCGCCCCACTCGATCTCGTCCACCTGCTTGGCCCGCAGGCCGAAGAACTTCTGGGCCCGGGCGACGGTCTCGGGCGCCGCCTCGTCGCCCGACGCGTCGGTCGTCACGAACACCTTCTTGCCCCGGTGAACGGCCCAGCGGCCGTGCAGGTGGTCGTAGCGATAGCGACGCTTCGACTCGCGGCAGTCGATCATCCAGTCATGAAACAGATCGAAGTGGCCGGAGCACTTCCAGACCTGCGGGTGCATGATGATCGTGCAGTCGAGGCCGGTCATCTCGTAGGGCGACGGGGCGCCCGTGAGCGTGGCCAGTTCGTCGTGGCCGGAGACCATGTCGTGCCACCAGGCGTCCTTGAGGTTGCGCTTCAGCGCCACGCCCAGGGGCCCGTAGTCCCAGAAGCCGTTCAGGCCGCCGTAGATCTCGCTCGACTGGAAGATGAAGCCACGCCGCTTGGCGAGCGACACGATCCTGTCCATCCGCGACTGGTCGTTCTGGTTCTGCATGATGCTCTCGGAAAAGGTGCCGGCCACCAGATCTGGGCAGCCCGGGCAAGGCGATACCTTACCCAGATTTGGTGGCTGGCACCATTTCAGTCAGCCAGCCACTGGCGGCGTCGAGCCGGGGCACGACGCCGCTCGTATCGAGCGCCGCGCACACCGGCAGGTCGGCCTCCATGCCCAGGGCGACGAGGTTCGCGCCGCCGGGTGAGCGGCGGAACTCCGCGACCAGCGCGGCCCGCGGGTCGGTGGCCTGCACCGCACGACGGAAGGCGTCGAGCGCCGCCCGGGCGGGCGCGTCGAGTTCGTCGGCCGGGGCGTCGCGCAGCGCCGCGTCGAGGATCGCACCGGCAGCGAGCACGTCTTCGGCCGTGACCGCTCCGTCGGTGCCGGCGCAGACGAGGTGGGCGTCGGCGACGCCCGCCGCGGTCGCCAGACGCCGTACGGCGGTCGCCACCGCCGACCGGTTCACCATCGCCCCCACCACGACTTCCCGCGCGGCGTGGCAGGCTGCGAGGGCCGCGGTTCCGTTGGTGGTCGTGATCACGATCGCGCGGCCCGCCACCCGATCCCGGCCGTATTCCGCCGGCGAGTTGCCCAGATCGAAACCGTCGATCCGCATGCCGCCGCGCTCGCCCCCGAGCAACGCGCCCGGACCGAGGGCCGCGGCCAGGGTCCGCGCCTCGCCCACGTCGGCCAAGGGGCGCACGCGGGCCGCCCCGTTGGCGAGGGCCGTGATCATGGTCGTCGACGCCCGCAGAACGTCGATCACGACCGCGATCCCTCCCGCGACGCCCCCCTGCGGCATACGATGAAAGAGGTCGTGACAATGCCAACGCATGGCCGGAGCCCGGGAGTGAACGCGTGATCGCCGAATCGACCGCCACGATAGGCCAGCCGGCCGCCGCGCACAACGCGGTCGACAAGAGCGGCGCGAAGGTCCGCGGGATGTTCGCCGAGATCGCCCCCCGCTACGACCTCGTCAACCGGATGCTCTCCGGTGGGATCGACGTCTGGTGGCGGCACGTCACGGTCCGCCGGGCCCCGCCGCCGGCAGCCGGGGCGATACTCGACGTCTGCACCGGCACGGGCGACCTGGCGCTGGCCTACGCCCGCGCCGCCGGCCCCGAGGTGCGGATCGTCGCCAGCGACTTCTGCCGCCCGATGCTCGATCACGGCGTCGAGAAAGCAAGGAAGTCCGGGGCCAAGGTGGAGTGGGTCGAGGCGGACGCCATGGCCCTCCCCTTCCCCGACGCGGCCTTCGACCTGGTGACGGTGGCCTTCGGCCTGCGGAACATCGCCGACACGGCCCGGGGCCTCGCCGAGATGGCCCGCGTGCTCGAGCCGGGGGGCCGGCTGGCGATCCTCGAGTTTTCGCTGCCGACGAACCGTCTCGTCCGCGGTTTCTACCTCTGGTACTTCCGCCGCGTGCTTCCGTTCCTCGGCAATGCGGTCGCCCGCAACCGCTCCGACGCCTACACCTACCTCAACAAAAGCGTCGAGGAGTTTCCTTCGGGCGCGCGGCTGGCGGCGCTCGTCCGCGACGCGGGCTTCGACCGGTTGGAGATGATTCCCATGACGTTCGGGATCGCCACTCTCACGCTGGCGACCCGTGTGCCGGCAAAGGCGGGCTAGCATGGCCGACCTGCCGATCGTCGTGGCGATCACCGGGGCTTCGGGCGCCCCGTACGGCATCCGTCTCGTGGAGGTGCTGCTCGCAGCCGGCCGCGAGATCCACCTCACGATCAGCCCGTCTGGGCAGGCCGTGTTCGCCACGGAGACCGACCGCCGGCTCGACCTCGATCGCTTCGATCTCGCCACCCTGCTCGGCAAGGATCCGCCGGCCGCCGGCCGCTGCATCTACCACCACTACAAGAATCTGATGGCTCCGATCGCCAGCGGTTCGTTCTTGACCGCGGCGATGGCGATCTGCCCGTGCAGCGGCAGCACGCTCGCCGCCGTGGCCCACTCGATGGGCGAGAACCTCGTCCACCGCGCGGCGGAAGTGCATCTCAAGGAGCGACGGAAACTCGTGGTCGTGCCCCGCGAGACACCGCTTTCCCTACCGCAGCTCAAGAACATGCAGGCCATCCACGAGGCGGGCGCCGTCGTGCTGCCGGCCGCTCCCGGCTTCTATCACGGTGCCGAGACCGTCGCCGACCTGGTGGACTTCGTCGTGGCACGGATCTGCGACCAGTTGGGCGTGGCGCATGCCCTGATGCGACGCTGGGGCGAGGCGACCTGATGGCGGCCGTCACCACCGGCGATGCCGCCCGACCGATGCCGGCCTCGGCCCGCCTGCGGACCTACCTCGAACTGGTGCGGTTCAGCCACACGGTCTTCGCTCTCCCCTTCGCGGTGATCGCGGCCCTGCTGGCCGCCCGGCGGGGCATCGATCCCGGGCTCACGGCCGGCGTGCTCGGCTGGCTCCGACCCGCCGCGGGCATCCTCATCTGCATGGTCGCGGCGCGGACGGCGGCGATGGCGTTCAACCGGCTCGTGGACCGCACGATCGACGCGGCCAATCCGCGCACCGCCTCCCGCCACCTGCCGCGGGGCGACGTTGGCGTGGCCGAAGTGCTCGGCCTCGTGGTCGCCTCGTCCGCCGCGTTCATCGCCGCCACGCTGCTCTTCCTGCCCAACTGGCTGCCGCTGGTGCTGTCGGCGCCCGTGCTCGCCTGGCTTTTGGGCTACAGCTACGCCAAGCGGTTCACCGCCCTGGCCCACCTCTGGCTGGGCGCCGCCCTCGGGTTCGCACCGATCGCGGCCTGGATCGCGCTTCGCGGCCAGATCGTGCTCGCCGCTCCCGCCGACATCCTGCCCGCCGCGCTCCTCGGCGGCGCGGTGACGCTCTGGGTGGCCGGCTTCGACATCATTTACGCCTGCCAGGACGCTGCGTTCGACGCGGCCCACGGCCTGCGGAGCATCCCCGCGCGGCTCGGCGTGCCGCGGGCCTTGGCACTCGCCAAGTGGCTGCACGCCGCCACGCTCCTCGTGCTTGCGGCCCTGCCGTCCGTCGTGCCAGAACTGGGATGGATCTACTGGACGGCCTGGGCCGCGATCGCGGCCCTGCTCGTCTGGGAGCACCGGCTCGTGCGGCCCGACGATCTCTCCCGCGTCAACCAGGCGTTCTTCACGGCCAACGCCGCGATCGGCCTCGTGCTGCTGGCCGCGATCACCGCCGACCTCTGGTGGTGACGAAAGCCGCAGGCCGGGCCCAGCCGATCAGGCGGCCCGGCGTCGCCGCCGCAGAACACGCCACGCGAGCCCGCCGGCACCGACGCAGGCCAGCGCCACCGTCGAGGGCTCCGGAACCGCGGTGATGGCGGCGCCGCCGAGGTCGCGGAAGCCTTTGCCACCGACCGGCTTGGTATTGAAGTCGGCGATGGACGTGCGGGCCCCGTTGCCAAGCGCCACCGTGTACCAATCCCCGGTCTCGTAGCTGTGGCCGTAAAGGACGCTGTAGTCGGTGTTGAACGAGAGTTGCAGGCCCAAGTCGTTGGTGATCCCAAGCGGAGCCGCCAATTCGCTGAAGGTGCCCGTCGGGTCACCAGTGACATCGACCGAATAGAACCGGCCGCGGGTCGTCGACGCGTACAGCATGCCGGTGTTGGCATTGATGGCAATGTCACCGAACGTGTTCGTGTTCACGCCGTCGACACCGGGCAGATTCATCCCCGTGATGTCGAACGCCTGCATCCCGGAGATCGAAGGCACCGCGGTTGCACCGGTGCCCGAGTACGTCAGGCTGATCTTGTTGAGCACGCTGGAGTTGAAGTCGAAAAACCAGATGGCGTTGTTGTAAAAGGCAGCGTTGTTGGGGTTGAACGAGCCGGTCACGACTGGGGTCGGGCTGACTTCACCCACCGTGGTCCCGCTCTCACGCGACCAATATCGGAGTTTCTTCTCAGAGTCGATAAAGAACAGATCGTTGCGGACGGTGTCGTAGGCAAGTGAATTGGACGTCCCAGCGGGCTGCACGAGAGCGAGCGTCGACGTCTTGGCGATCGGATCGATCTCATAGATATCGTTGACGTCGTCGATGCCGTAGATGAAGGCAGGCGCCAGCGGATCGGCCCAGGCCGGCGCGGCTCCGGCAACCGCCGCGATCACAGCGGCGAGGCGGACGACGGACGCGTTGAAGATGGACGAGACGCGACTGGTCATGGCATGGGTCCTGGAAAACTGGGATTTCGGTTTCGGTCGGCAAAAACGGCTGTCGGTCGGAATCGTGCCCGGCAATCGGGACGAAAACCGCACGCAGAGGACCGTGAACTGCTCTGACCGGAAAACCGAGGAGCTGCGGAGAAACCGCAAACACTCGCTACTTCCACTGCCATGAGTCGTGGCACCTCCGGCGAACCCGGCTGGCACCATCACGACGTCATCTGCACGCGGTCAGTAGCTGCTCCTTCGAAAGGTCTGTCGAAAACTTCGACGACTCCAGGAAGATATCAGGCTGCTTTTCCCGCGTCAAATACCCGATCGAGGGTTTTTTTGCCGTGTCCTGCGGCCAGTCCTGCGGCCAATCCCGCGGCCATCGACTCCCAGCGGTTCCCGCAGTCGGGGCAAAACCCGGCCGCCGGGATCTCCGGGGCCACCGGGCACCGTAGCCGGTCCGCCAGGGTGGCCAGGCTGTCGGCAAACGGCCACCCGTGCTCGGCGCACAGCTGCCGCGCCTTGGTGCAGGTCGGCCAGCGGGAATCGCCGGCCAGCGGTTCGGCGAAGATCGCCGGCGTGCCCACATTGGCCGCGAACACGAGCGGGTGCAGCCGGCCGAGGCTCACGACCAGCGCCGCGTTGGCGATCAGCCGCTGCATCCGCCTCGGATTCGACCAGTGGGCTTCCCGGGGCAGCCCGCACACCGGCCGCAGCCGATCGAGGAACCGCTCGTCCTCCGGACAGAAGGGAACGAGCACCACCTCTCCGTACCGGTCGGCGAGCAGGCCAAGCACCATGGCCAGGTCTTCGCGATACCGGCTGGAGATCAGGGCCTCCGGAAACTCCCTGATCGTCACCAGCACCGCGCCGGCGCGATCAGCGCTGCAACCGCCGTCGGTCGCCAAGGCCATCGCCCAGTCGGCGCCGTGGTGGCACGCGGGCACCATCGTCGCCATCGTCCGCCAGGCGGCCGCCGAGCGCACCGACACGAAGTCAAAGAGGCTCAGGTAGGACTCGAGCGCCGCCGCGGCGCCGGGCGTGGGCGCCGGCCGCGCGTCGATGCCGGTGAGGAACGCGGGCTTGTCGAGGCTCCGGGCGTGCACGACCTGGGCCGCGTTGAACCCGTGCGGCAGCCCGCCGCCGCCGACGTGGATCCCGATCACGTCGTCCTCGGCGAGGACGGCGAGGTTCGCCTGGTGCACGATCCGGCAGCGGTCGTAGGGATACCAGTTCCAGAAGCCGTCGTACGCCCCGCGCTCGTCGACGCTGATCACCACGTCGTAGCGCGGCGACAGCCATTCGTACTGGGCCTGTAGCAACGCCTCGTCGCCGCAGTTGCCGCGGCCGAAGAACCCGGAGAGGACCACCTGCGGCTTTCCACCGGCACGCTGCATCGGGCTCACCTCCACGCGCCGGCCAGCCGACCGGCGTCGGGAGAATGACCATTCGCGGCCCGCGGGCCTAGAGCGACTCTGACCAACGGAGAGCGGCATTTCCACAAGCCAGGCGAGGTAGGCGAGGG
Organism: Pirellulales bacterium; assembly: GCA_044358905.1. GTDB lineage: Bacteria > Planctomycetota > Planctomycetia > Pirellulales > UBA1268 > QWPN01. The sequence goes on from JBIKND010000033.1 coordinate 12,890, forward strand.
GGTCGGCGAACGCTCGAGGAGCGTGGGGCGTATCCTCGCCCCAGCGACAATCTGAAAGACCGCGCAGCGGCGACTTTTGCCGCCCCCGAACCGGTGCCACACCACAGGCAATCGCATACGAGCGAAAGCCAACCGACCCATTTTGGCGTTGCCCCACCCGCCCCGGTCGGGCTACTTTCCCCGCCCCCTGCGAACCGCCCGCCCCGACGTGGCCCGCGGGCGTAGCCCGATCGAGGATCGCCGCCGATGCGCGTCTTGCACCTGTCGACGTGGGACGTCCCCTGCGGCATCGCCACGTACTGTGGCAACCTCGTGCGGGCGCTCGACGCCTTGGACATCCGCAGCGACGTCTATCCGCTGCAGCCCCACCGCTGGCGCACCTACACCGCCGGCGACGTGGCCGAACTCCAGGCCGACATCGCCCGCCACGCCCTCCGCTACGACCTCGTGCACGTGCAGCACGAACACGGGCTGTTCGGCCATGCCGTCAGCTACAAGGCGGCGGCCCGTAACTTCGGCGCGATCCTGCGACTCGTGCAGGACGCCGGCCGGCCGATCGTGACGACCTTTCACACCGCGCCGCTGGGCGCGAGTCCGACCGACGGCCGGTTCTCGCTCCATCAGACGGTGCGCAGCTGGGGCCGGCGCATCGCCTGGCGCAGACACGTCAGCGGCCGCTTCCTGGCCCGCCCGGCAGCCACGGCGGCCGTCGTGCACACACCGGTCACGCGGCGGGCCCTGATCCGCCGCGGGATCCCGGCCACGTCCGTGCACATCATTCCACACGGCTGTCTGCCGCCGCGGGATCTGCGGCTCGACCGCCTGTCTGCCAAGTCGCGGCTCGGCCTGCCCCCGTCGACCGTGGTCCTGACGATGTTCGGGTTCGTCGGCGGCTACAAAGGCCACGACCTCGCCGTCCGGGCGCTGGCGAAACTGCCGGCCCGCTTTCATCTGGCGATCTGCGGCGGCGCCCACCCGGAATCCGACGATCGCGCACTGGCCAACGTGATCCGGCTGGTTCGCAAACTCGGTCTCGAGCAGCGTGTCACCATCACGGGCTGGCTCTCGGAGGCGGAGGCGGCGAGCCACTACGCCGCCACCGACATCTGCCTCGCCCCCTACGTCGACTCCACCCTGTCCGCCTCGGGCGCGATCACGTGGGCACTCGCCTCGGGCAGGCCCACCATCGCCAGCAAGATCCCGGCCTTCCAGGAGATCTGCCGCGAGCAGCCCTGCCTTCTGCTCACGTCGCCAGGCATGGTCGACGAAATCGTCTGGGCGGCGGAAAAGCTCGCGGACGATCGGTCCCTCGCCGACGGCCTCGTGGCCGCGGCCGGCCGGTACATCGACGCACATTCCTGGGCGGCTACGGCTGCCGCGACCCATGATCTGTACGCCGGTTTGATCGCGGGCGAGGCGCCGGCGGCCTCCGGCATCGGCTGCAGCCGGATCGTGACCCGGACGGATTCCGACCGGATCGACCAACGCCCAACCGCACCGCGGCACACCCGGGGCACCCCGTCCGGCCGTCGTGTGGCCGGCTGAAATCCGCGGCCACACGGCCGAAAATCCGCGGCTTCGCCGCCTCCCGTTGCGAAACCGCCGGCCCTGCGGTTCTCCTGCGGGAGCCACCCCGGCCCCGTTCGCAGGAGTTTCCCCATGATCCGTGCCGTCGCCCCGTCGCTCGATGCCATTCGCGAAAAAGTCGAGGCTGGAGGGCGACTGTCGGCCGCCGAGGCGGAGTCGCTGTGGGACGAGCGGATTTCCGTCCACGAACTCGGCGAACTCGCGAACCTCGTCCGCGAGCGCAAGAACGGCAATCGCGGCTATTACAACATCAACACGCACCTCAATCCCACGAACGTCTGCGTCTACCGGTGCACATTTTGTGCATTCCGGGCCGACCTCCGCGAGGCCCGCGGCTACGTGATGAGCGACGAGCAGATCCTGGCCCGCGGCCGGGAGGCCGTCGACGCCGGATCGACCGAAATGCACATCGTCGGCGGGCTGCATCACCAGAAGGACTACGACTGGTACCTGAACGTCGTCCGCCTCCTGCACGACGCCTACCCCACCCTGCACCTCAAGGCGTGGACGCCGGTCGAGATCAACTGGTTCGCCCACCTCACGAAGCGGTCGATCCGCGACATCCTCGTGGAGATGAAGGACGCCGGCCTCGGCAGCCTGCCCGGCGGCGGCGCCGAGATCTTCCATCCGGAGGTCCGCGACAAGATCTGCGAGCACAAGGCCGACACAGCGGAGTGGTTCACGATCCACCGCACGGCCCACGAACTCGGGCTGCGGAGCAACGCGACGATGCTCTACGGCCACATCGAGAACGCCTTCCACCGTACCGATCACTTGCTGCGGCTCCGCGAACTGCAGGACGAGACAGGCGGGTTCCAAACCTTCATTCCCCTGGCCTTCCACCCCGAAAACACCCGTCTCGCGCACATCCCCAAGCCCTCGGCCGCCTTCAGCCTGCGGACGATGGCGATCAGCCGGCTCGTGCTCGACAACTTCGACCACATGAAGGCCTACTGGATCATGCTCGGGATCGGCACGGCCCAGGCCGCGCTGGCCTACGGCGCCGACGACATCGACGGCACCGTCCGCCACGAACTGATCTACCACGACGCCGGCGCTACGACGCCCGAGGTGCTCTCGGTGGACGAGATTCGGCGGCTGATCCGCGAGGCGGGACGCGAACCGGTGGAGCGCGACACGCTCTACCATCGCGTCGATCGCGACGGCACGGCCTGGCGGGCCGCCGAGCCTCTCCGCGCCGGCTGACGTCGGCACTGCACCCATGGCCGCCAGCCTGCTCCTGCTTCTGGACGACATCGCGAGCGTCCTCGACGACGTCGCCATGCTGACGAAGGCGGCGGCCCACAAGACCGCCGGCGTCGTCGGTGACGATCTCGCCCTCAACGCCAAGCAGGTGTCCGGGATCGCCGCCGACCGCGAACTGCCCGTCGTCTGGGCCGTGGCCAAGGGGTCGCTGCTCAACAAGGTGCTGCTCGTCCCCGCGGCGCTCGCCCTGTCGGCCGTCGCACCGTGGGCGATCACGCCGCTGCTGCTCGTGGGGGGCGCGTATCTCTGCTACGAGGGGGCCGAGAAGATCTGGCACGCGTGGACGCACCGCCATGGCCACGCCGCGACGGCCGGCCGGGGGCTGTCGGAGCGCGAGCGGATCGCCGGAGCGATCCGCACCGACTTCATCCTCTCGGCGGAGATCATCGTGATCGCCCTCGGCGTGGCCGCTTCGTCGCCCTTCGCCGTCCGCGCCGCGGTGCTCGCGGCCATCGGCCTAGGGATGACCGTCGGCGTCTACGGCCTCGTGGCCGCGATCGTGAAACTCGACGATCTCGGCCTCTGGCTGGCGGCGTCCCGTCGGCCCAGCGGGCGTCTGGCCGGGCGGGCGATCGTGGCGGCGGCCCCGTGGCTGATGCGCGGGCTTTCGATCGCCGGCACGCTCGCCATGTTCCTGGTCGGCGGCGGACTCGTGGTGCACGCCTGGCCCGCCCTCCACCACGGGATTCACGAAACGCTCCACGCACTCCCCGCCGCCGGGCTGCTCGGTGCCATCACCGAGGCGACGGCCGGCCTCGCCCTCGGCGGCCTGCTCCTCACCGCCGTCGCCGCCGTCCGCCGCGTCCGGCACGCCTGATGCGGCTCCTCGGGCCGCATCCAAAGAGGCCTCGTCCAGCGTCGGCTCGGGCCTGCCCAGCCCCGTCGCCGGACGTTCACGGATGTCATCCTGACATCCGCTCACTGCATGTCCGCTGCGCTCCGCCCTCCAGGCTGCGCTTGCTCCCATAGCCCGGCTCTCAGGGCATGGGCAGACCCTCCGGGATTTATGGCGAAAAACGAGCGGGACGAGTCGTCTCGTGAAGAAACGATCTCAGCCCACCTGGCCGAGGCCGAGCGTCGCACCCCACCGGTCGACGATCAGTTTCTTGAGCCGCTCGAGCGCCGGGTCGGCAAGTTCCGGGTCGCGTTCGAAGAGCGCCAGGGCGTCGGCCCGGGCCTCGGCCACCACCGATCCGTCGCGGAGCAGGTCGGCGAGATACAAGGGCGGCGCGCCGCTCTGCCGCGTGCCCACCAGGTCGCCCGGCCCGCGGAGGGCGAGATCCCGCTCGGCGAGCGCGAAGCCGTCGGTGGTGGCCACGAAGGCGTCGATCCGCGGATGCGGCTCGTCCTGGGCGGCGACGACGGCCCCGCAGATCCCGCGAGTCACCCCGCGGGCCACGCGGCCACGGAGCTGGTGGAGCTGGGCCAGCCCGAACGACTCGGCGTCGAGGATCGTCATGATCGTCGCCTGCGGCACGTCGATGCCCACCTCGATGACGCTCGTGGCCACGAGCACGTCGATCGCGCCCGCCCGGAAGGCCTCCATGACGGCCGACTTGTCCTTGGCTTTCATCCGCCCGTGCACCAGACCGAGCCGGAACGCCTCCAGCGGGCCGTTGGCCAGCGACTCGTAGGCGCTGGAGATGCTCGTCAGATCCCGCTTCGACTCCTCCACGGCCGGCACGACCACGTAGCCGCGGCGGCCCGCGGCCAGTTTCTTGCGAAAGAACTCCCACCAGCGGTCGATTTCGCCGGGGCCGACGCGGTAGGTGGCGACCGGCTGGCGGCCCGGGGGCTGCTCGTCGAGCACCGAGACGTCGAGATCGCCGTAGACGGCATGGGCGATCGTCCGCGGAATGGGCGTGGCTGTCATCACGAGCGTGTGCGGCTCGGCCTGTCCCTGCTGGAGCACCGCCCGCTGGAGCACGCCGAAGCGGTGCTGCTCGTCGATCACGACGAGGCCGAGGCTGCGGAACTTCGCCGTCCCGCAGACAAGCGCCTGCGTGCCGATGACGATCGCCGCCCGCCCGGAGGCGATCCGTTCGAGCACCTGCTCCCGCTGCCGCGCCGTCTGGCCGCCCACCAGCAGCTGCACCTCGGTGCCGGTGCCGGCGAGCATCCGCTCGAGCGTCGCGAAGTGCTGCCGGGCCAGCAGCTCCGTGGGCGCCATGATCGCAGCCTGATACCGCAGCGGCTTGCCGTCTTCGGCCATCACCGGGCCCGCGGCCTCCGGCGCAGCCACCGGCGTGGCGGCCGCGGCGAGCATGGCGTAGATCGCCACGGCCGTCTTCCCGCTGCCCACGTCCCCTTGGAGCAGCCGGTTCATCGGCTCCGCCCGCCCCACGTCGGCGGCGATCTCACCGCACACCCGCCGCTGCGCCGGCGTGAACTCGAAGGGAAAGCGGGCGCGGATCCGGGCGTCGAGCCGGGCATCCACCGCCAGCGGCGGAGCGGTGCGCCGCACCTGCTGGTGCCGGCGATGCATCCGCAGCGCGAGCTGGAGCATGAACAGCTCCTGGTAGACGAACCGCCGGCGGGCGGCATCGATCATCTCCCGGCTCGAAGGCACGTGGATCTCGCGGAGCGCCCGCTCGATCGGCAACAGGTCCTTCGTCGCCAGCATGGCGGGCGGAAACGCCTCGGGCACGATGCCGGCCGCGTGGCCGAGCGCGGCCAGCACCGCCATCCGCACGTGTGTCTGCTGCACGCCCTCCGCGAGCGGATAGACGGCCAGCCAGTCGGAGGCGTGGGCCTCCTCGGTCTCGCCGAGCCAGCGGACGTCCGGGTGGGCGAACTCCCACGCCCCTCCCTTCTGCCGCGGCTGGCCCGCGACGACCACTCGCATGCCCTTCGCGAACCGCTTGGCCATGAACGGCATCCCGAACCACACGGCCCGCACGCTCCCGTCGACAGTGGCGACGCGGACCGAGAGCATGTGACGGCCCGAGAACAGCGTCTTGGCGGCGACGTCCACGACCTCGCCGGCGACCGACGCATGCTCGCCGGCCCGCAGGTCGGCGACGACGTGCGCCCCGGAGAAGTCGCGGTAGTCCCGCGGGAAGTGCATCACGGCATCGCGCACCGTGACGAGACCGAGCTTGGCGAGCTTCTCCGCCCGGGCCGTGCCCACGCCCACGAGCCGCTCGAGCGGCGTCGCCAGGCTCGGCTCGCGATCGGGTTGCGGTGCGGTCATTGCCGGAGTTTAAGCGAGCTCCAAGGTCGTAACCAAACCGTGACGCCCATTGCACCGCTCTCGGTTTGCCACGCGCAAACGGCACAAAAAGCCCCCGGCGGAAGCCGGGGGACTGAGGGACGAATGGCTTCCCGCGTGCCATGCGCTGCGGGTTTGAAGCAGGGCATCACGAACCTTCGTGCAGCATGGATGGCGGGGTGGTGTTCGTGACCGGTGTCCCCGGGTTTCCACCCGGGGCTTCGTGGGACGCGAGCGACCGATCCCCTGTTGAAACGGTCTGCAAAACACGATTCGCCGCTCGATTTCTAGAGGGGCAACGGGGCATGGGCAGCCCCGCCACCCCACCCGATTCGCGCCCACCCCTTACGCCCGCCCCTGCAGCCGCTTGTAGGCCGCGACAGCCATCCGGTCGCAGGCCTCGTTCTCCGGGTGCCCAGAATGGCCGGCGACGTGCGAGAACCGGATCGTGTGGGCGGCGGCGAGCCGGTCGAGCTCCCGCCACAGGTCCTCGTTTTTGATCGCCACGAGCCGGCCCTTCTCCTTGCGCTTCCAGCCCTGCTGCTTCCAGCGCGGCAGCCACTCCGCCAGGCCAGTGCCCACGTACACGCTGTCGGTCACGAGCTCGACCACCGTGGACCGCTTGAGCTGCTTGAGCCCGTGCACCACAGCGGTCAACTCCATGCGGTTGTTGGTGGTCTCGGCCTCGGCGCCGGAGTCCTGCGTCTCGCGACCGCTGCCGGGATGACGGAGAATGAACGCCCAGCCACCCGGGCCGGGATTGCCGCTGCAGGCCCCGTCGGTGAAGAGCACGACTTCCGCTTGACCTGAATCTGCAGCCATCTTGCCGCTCCCTGATCGTGAGGCCGTGTCCCGTCAGCCCGCCGCACGGGCCGTTGCGGCCGCCGGCGGCATGCCGGTGCCCGCCTCCTCCGCTCGGGCAAACCGCAGCGGCAGGTGGACGGTGAACCGGCTGCCCCGGCCGAGCTGGCTCTCCACGGCCACGTCCCCGCCGAGCAGACGGCAGAGTTCGCGGACGATCGACAGCCCGAGGCCGGTGCCCGAGTATTCCCGCGTCATGGCGTCGTCTCCCTGCTGGAAGACGCGGCCCTGGCGGAACTTCTCGAAGATCGTCTGCTGCTCCTCCTCCGCGATGCCGACGCCCGTGTCGAGCACCTCGAGCACGAAGTCGGCCGCCGGCTCGTCGCCCAGCGCGTCGAGCCGGGCCACGACCTCCACCTGCCCGCCCTCGGGCGTGAACTTCACGGCGTTGGACAGCAGGTTCGCCAGGATCTGCTGCACCTTGGCCTGGTCCTGCTCGACGGCGTCGAGCCCCGGCCCCACGTCGTACGACAGATCGATCCGCTTCCGCTCGGCCAGCGGCCGCACCATGTCGCACTGCGCGGAGACGACCGCCTCGAGCCGGAAGGCCGCGGGCCGGACGTCCATCTTGCCCGCCTCTATCTTGGCGAGGTCGAGGATGTCGTTGATCATCTCCAGCAGCATCCGCCCGGACGAGCGGATGTTCTCCACGTAGCGACGCTGCTTGTCGTCGAGCGAGTGGATCGAGCCGAGCACGTCCGAAAACCCGATGATGCTGTTGAGCGGGGTCCGCAGCTCGTGGCTCATCGTCGCGAGGAAGTCCCCTTTGAGCCGGTTCATCTCGTAGAGATTGAGGTTGGCCTGGGCCAGCTCGTCCACCTTGACGTCGAGCGTGACGTTGGTCTTCCGCAGCTCCTCCTGGGAGTCGATCAGGCCGCGCAGCATGCGGTTGAAGGCCACGCCCAGCTCCTCGAACTCGTCGGCGGTATGGATCTCGGCCCGGGCCTGGACGTTTCCCCGGCGGATCTCGTCGCTCACGTCGCGGAGGTGCTCGAGCGGCTTGACGATCACGTATCGCACGATCGCGTAGGCGGCGAGCATGGCGAGGAACACGGTCATGATCGCCGTCGCCAGGAGGATGGCCCGGTTGAGATTGATCGCCTCCTGCGTGGCCTTGTCCGGCATCACCACCTTCACCACCGCCATCAGGTCGTTCTCGGCGAGCCGCTGCCCGCCCACCTCGGCCGCCGCCCCCACGACGCCGCTGCGGGCCTCGTGGCACACGAGGCAGTTCTGCTTCGCGCGAATCGGCTGGTAGTAGTGGTATTCGGAGTTGTCCTCGGTGCGAAACTCCCGATATTCCCCGGCGTCGCCGCCGAAGCCCACGGCCCCACCGGCGGCTGCCGCGGCGGCGGGGGGCGCCGGCCGCGCCCGGAAGTAGTCGAGCACGGCGAGATCGAGCCGCTTGTAGGTGGCCCGCTCGGCCGCCGTGGAGTCGGGTCGCAGCAGCTGCGAGGAATCGAAGGTCGGATTGCCCAGGTCGCTGGCGAGCCGCTTGATGAGGTCGGTGTACTTCTGCTCGGGTTCCAGCTTCTGCCAGTGGTACTGGAGCATGTAGGCGTCGACCAGCTGCCGGCCCGTGCTGCGCGTGGTCGCGTAGACCAGCTGCTCGGTGCGGCTGCCGTACCACCAGAAGCTGCCGGCGATGAGCACGAACAGACAGAGCCCGAACAGGAAGCGGCACTTTCGCTCCAGGCTGGTCTCGCCGAGGATGTTCTTGAGGGATCGATATGCCATGGCACGGCCCGCCTCATGGTACCCGCCCCCGCCCCGGAAACGCGACGCTCCCGCGCGGCACGAGGCCGCGCGGGAGCGTGTGCGTCAGGAAATCAGCCGCTTCGAGCCGCTCAGCGGAGGCTGGCAGTGGCGTCCGCCGCCGCCGTCCGCGTGGCCGGGTCGAGCGTGAGCTCGACCGCCTGTCCGGCGGCGAGGTCGATCACCTTCGAGACCGTCTGCTCACGGCCGTCGATGACGGCCGCAACGCGGATCTCATAGTTCCGCCAGGTCTGCCCGGCCTTGAGGTTCGCCGTCTCGAACTGCCGCACGGCGCCCGTCGAGGCCGTCGCGCTGCCCGCCAGCCAGACCTTGGCGTCAGCCGGGACGTGCAGCGTGAGGCTGGTCTTCGCCGGGGCCGCCGCACCCGCCGTGAAGGCCACCGCGGAGCGGCCGCCAGCGACGAGGGAGACGACCTTCGTCTCCTCGGCCGTGGTGCCGTCACGATCGACCGCCATGCGGACGACGAACTCGTACTGCTTGCCGGCCACGAGGCCGCGAGACAGGAACCGCCGCACCGCACCCTGCGACGAGGTCGCGGCGCCGTTCACGAAGATCTTCGCAGCGGCGGGCACCTCGACGACCAGCAGGGCCCCGTCGGCCGGCACCGTCTCGACGCGGGTCGAGTCGGTCGCGCCCGGGACCGGCGTGCCGATGATCTCGCCACCCGGCATGGAGGGCGTCTCGCCGATCACGCGATACGACTCGATCGGCATCTCGGACGAGTAGCCGCTGGAGTAGCCCGACGAGTAGGCCGGCGCGGCGTAGCCGCCGTACGAGCCACCCGAGCTGCCGCCGGAAGAACCACCCGACGAGCCACCCGACGAACCGAAACTGCCGTAGCTGTAGCCGCCCGAGCTGCCGCCCGAGCTGCCGCCCGACGAGCCGCCGGAGGAGCCGTGGCGATAGGCACGCATGGCCCGCTTGTAGGCGTGATGCGATCCCCAGCTGCCGGACGAGCCATAGGAGCCGTACGAGCCGTAGCTGCCGCCCGACGAGCCGCCGCCATACGAGCTGTAGCTGCCACCGGAGGAACCACCGGAGGAACCACCCGACGAGCCGCCGGACGAACCGCCGGAGGACCCGCCTGACGAACCGTAGCCCCGATAGCGATGATGCCATCCGGCTTGCACGTCACAGGCCGCCGCGGCGACGGCGACGAACGTGACCACACCAGCAATTCTCATCCAGCGACGCTGCGCCAACATTGCGATCATTCTCCGTGGATTGTTTCCCGCTGCGGACGTCGCCGACCCCGAACCAATTTCAGGGGGGAGGGACGCTCGACAGGGCAAAGATAGTTTGCCGATTCCGTAAATCAAGCAGTCTGGAGAAACCTTGCGGCCGCCCGGCTGAACGCCGTAATCACCAGGAAAACATGCTTTTTCCGCATGAAAATCGGGTTTCCAGCCCAGCCAATGCGGTCATCTGGCCACACCCGTGATCCGCACGTCGTCGACGTCGAGCCGGCCCGTCGCGCCCATCATCCCCACCTGCAGGATGGCTTCGCGGGCCCAGGTCGGCACGGCGATCACGCCCTCGACCGGCTGCCAGGCGAACGTCCCTTCCCAGGGCCCGATCCGGGCGATGCTCGACCGCGCCCGCGTCTCGTCCTGAAACCGCACGGTGATCCCGGGCAACTCCGCAGCCGCCGCGCCGGCCTGGAGGCGATCGCCGCGCAGCCAGGCCGCGATCCGCACCTTGCCGACGCGTGAGCCATCCACCGGGAAACCTTGAAACACCTGCGCCGGCCGGCCCGGCTGGTCGTTCGCCAGGCGCAGCAGCCGCTTCCCCTCCGGAACCGCAGCCTCCTCGACGACCTCCATCTGCCGCCCGTAGTACCAGGCCGCCGGCTGCCGCGACTCGGGCAGCGCGGCCTCGAAGCCGCCGTTGCGAACCGCGGGCCGGCCGCCGTCGGGCTGCAGCTGCCGCGCATCTTCGGCCTGGCCGGTCATCGGCACGAAGAGCGTGGACGCGATGGCCTCGCGGGTCAGTTCGCCATTTCGCTTCGCGAGCAGAACGAGCGTCTGGTCGAACCGCTCACCGATCGGGATCACCATCCGACCGCCCTCGGCCAACTGGTCCACCAGCGGCTGCGGCACCTTCTCCGGCGAGCAGGTGACGATGATCTTGTCGAACGGCGCATGCTCGGGCCAGCCGAGGAAACCATCGCCCACCTTCGTGACCACGTTGCGATAGCCGAGCCGGGCGAGCGTGCGGGCCGCCCGCGTGCCGAGCGGCTCGTGAATCTCGATCGAATACACCATCCCCACCAGCGGCGACAGCACAGCCGCCTGATAGCCGCTGCCCGTGCCGATCTCCAGCACGCGGTCGGTCGGCTTCGGCTCCAGGTTCTCCGTCATCGAGGCGACCACGAACGGCCCGGAGATCGTCTGGGCCTCGCCGATCGGCAGGGACATGTCGAAGTAGGCGAGGTGCCGCTGGCCCGCCGGCACGAACTCGTGCCGGGGCGTGAGCCGCATCGCCTCCAGCACCCGCGGATCGACGACACCCCCGGCCGCGATGTCGTCGCGGACCATCCGCTCGCGGGCGGCCGTGTAGCGATCCGCGGGCGGCTCGCCGGCGATCGCACCGCATGTCGCGACCGCCGTCGCAAACACCGCCCAGGCGTGTCGCGGCACGCTCACGGCCGGCTCCCCGCGCCGGCCGGTCCGCTGCTGAGCAAGTGAATCTCGAACACCAGCACCTCGTTCGGTTCGATCGTGGGCGGCGACCCCTGCTCCCCATACCCGAGGGCCGGCGGCAGATAGATCCGCCACTTCGAGCCGGCCTTCATCAGCGGCAGTGCCTCCTGCCAGCCCGGCACCACGCCGCGGAGCGGAAACGACGCCGGATCGCCCTGGGCGTCGGTGCTGTCGAACTCGCTGCCGTCGATGTGCGTGCCGCGGTAGTGGGCCACGACCACGTGATCGGCTGCGGGCTTGGGGCCGGTGCCTTCCACGAGCACCTCGTACTGCAGGCCGCTGGGCAACGTGGTCACGCCCTTCCGGCCGGCGTTCGCCGCCAGAAACTTCGCGCCCTTCTCCAGGTTCGTCTTCGCGGCGGCCCGCATCTGCTCGGCCACCTCACGCTGCTTCTGCCGCATCGCCGCTTCGAGCCCCGCCAGCGCCCGCCGAAAGGCCGCCTCGTCGAGCCGCGGCTTCGCCGCCGTGACCGCGTCGGCAAGGCCGCTGGCCAGCGCCGCGAAGTCGACCGGCGTGCCCATCTCCCGATGCTCGGCGGCGATCTGCTCGCCGATCCGGTAGCCCATCGCATAGCCCATGTCGGCCGGCGAGGCGTCCGCGGCGGCGGGCGGCGGGGCGAGCGCTTCGGGCCCCTGCCCCGGCGCACCAGTGGCCGACAGCCACGTCGCCACGACGCAGCCCATGATCACGACCCGATCGACTCGCATGCGTTGGTCCCTCCTGGACGACGGGCGGGCCGTCCATGCCGGCCCGTTCCGGAAAGCCTACCCGTCCGCCGGCCTGGCCAGCGACCCCCGGGTGAGCTCCAGAAACGCGGTCTCCAGATTCACTTCCTGTTCCCGCAGCGAAACGAGTCCGTGGCCGTCGGCCACGAGCCGGGCGGCGATCGGCGACCGGTCGACCACGCCGTCGGCGATGGCGACCACCACTTCGCCGTCGCGGACCGTCACGGCCGCGACCTCGGGGCACCGCTCC
>JBIKND010000188.1:0-7408 GCA_044358905.1 Pirellulales bacterium
CCCGTCGGCTCGTGCAGCGGCACGGCCGCGAGGCCGTGGTCGTCAATCCGCCGGCGTTGCCGCTGGAGCAGGCGGAGATGGACGCGGTCTACGGCCTGCCGTTCACGCGGCTGCCGCATCCCGCCTATGGCACGGCGCGGATCCCCGCCTTCGAGGTCGTGCAGCACAGCGTGCAGATCATGCGCGGCTGCTTCGGGGGCTGCACGTTCTGCTCGATCACGGCCCACGAGGGGCGGATCATCCAGAGCCGCTCGCAGGAGTCGGTGATCACGGAAATCAAGCTGCTCGCCGCCCAGCCCGGCTTCAAGGGCACGGTTTCCGACATCGGCGGGCCGACGGCCAACATGTATCAGATGCGCTGCACGCGGCCGGAGGTGGAGGCGAAGTGCCGCCGGCTGTCGTGCGTGCACCCCACCGTCTGCAAGCTGCTCGGCACCGAACACGGCCCGCTCAAGGCCCTGATGCGGGAGGCGCGGAGCGTGGCCGGGGTGAAGCGGGTGCTCGTGGCCAGCGGCGTACGGATGGATCTCGCCCGCCGCGATCCGGAATACCTCCAGGAACTCGCCGCCCACCACGTCGGCGGCCATCTCAAGGTGGCTCCGGAGCACACCGACCCCGAGGTGCTGCGGCTGATGAAGAAGCCGTCGGCCGACGACTACGTCGAGTTCGACAAGGCCTTCCAGGCGGCCAGCCGCCGGGTCGGCAAGAAGCAGTACACCGTCCCGTACTTCATCGCCAGCCATCCGGGCAGCGGGATCGAGGAGATGATCGACCTGGCCGTGTTCCTCAAGCAGAACGGCTACAAGCCCGACCAGGTGCAGGACTTCATCCCCAGCCCCTTCGACATCGCCGCCTGCATGTACCACACCGGGCTCGACCCGATGACGCAGGAGCCCGTGAAGATCACCAAGGGGCTGCGGGACCGGCGGATGCAGCGGGCGCTCCTGCAGTTCTTCAAGCCGGAGAACTACTTCGAGGTGCGCCGGGCCCTCGAGCAGGCCGGTCGCCACGACCTGATCGGCTCCGGCTGCGACTGCCTGATTCCGGAACGGCCTCCGCGGGAGGCCCTCGACCGCAAGCGCAGCGAGGCGACGCGGGCCTTCACGGAGGCCACCTCCGGCGACCACTTGAGAGGCGGCCCCGCCACGGGCCGCGGCGGCAGAGGCGACTCCGCTACCGACCGCGCGGGCAAAGGCCGCCCGACCACGGGGACGGCGGGTGCCGGCGGCCGCAAACAACGCCGCCCCCGAAAGACCGTGGGCTACCGGCCGAACCGGCCCGGCCAGTCCCGGCCACCCCGCCCGGCGGACTGAACCCCGTCGGCCGCACGAGCGTAGAGACTCCACCGGCCAGGCCGCCGGAATCTTCCTGTCGAGGCACCCGCATGCGCACGCTCCGCCACATTCTCCTACCCGCGATCGCCCTCACGCTGCTGGCCGCGCCGGCCCAGGCTATTTCGCCGCAGAACCCCTACCGCACCTTCAACCTCTCGGGCATCAACTACGGCTCCATGCAGTGGGAGCGGGATCAGCGGGCAGGTCGCCGCGTGTGGCCCTACTACAACACCCCGACCCGCGCGACCACCCGCAACTCCGGGGTCTGGGTCGGCGGCGTGGCGGGCGGCGGATCGGGCGCCGGCACGATCATCCAGGCCGGCGGCTCCAATCCCGTGCCCCGATCGAGCCCCCGGGCCTTCCGCCGCTGGCGGCGGTAACGATGCGGGCGGCGGAGGCCAAGGAGCAGCAGCCACGCCTCGGGCGGAACGATACCGCGAGCCTCCGCGACGGCGTGCAGGAAAGGTATTCCTCGTTGATCGGCTTGAGCGTGCTGGGCGACACTTTTGCGATGCGGCCGCGGTGAACTATCTTCTCGACATGTCTGCCGATCCCCAGCAGCCCCTGCGAACCGTCCCGGCGCCGCTTGCCAGCTGGAGCCAGGAGCACTCGCTGTCGCTGGTCCCTGCTTCCGAAGCACGGCCCGGGCGAGGAGGCGGCGAAGACGTCTACGTGCTCCGCGACCTGCCGGACCAGGGCTATCACCTCATCAGTTTCCCATGTCGGGAACGGCTCGAGGCCGATCAGGCCGACCTGCTCCTGGAGGTGAAGGAAACACCCGACTGCACCACGAACCTGGCCATCTACGACTACGGAAACGCCTGCATCGCGGTGATCCATGTCGGCAGTGGCGCACTGGTTGGGGGATGGGCTGCCGGCTGCGGTGGTGTGGTCTTCGAACCAATCGACGACGGTTGGCTCCGGCTGAGAATACGCCTTCCGAGGACCAAGCAGTTCAAAGCCTACATCGGCTGTGCCGACGGCTTGCGGGCGCAATATCTGGGTTGGGACCGCCCACAGTTCCTCCTGCGTGATTCGGTGTCATTCGTGCTGCGGGGCACGCGCGATCTTCGCCTCCAGTACCCGGAGTTGTTGGACCTCGATCGCTTCACGATCGTCGACGTCGGCGCCGCCGGCGGGTTGCAGCCTCACTGGGAGCGCCTCCTGGCTTCGAACGCCGGCCATCAATTCGACGTGTATTTGATCGAACCGGGGCAAGGCCAAGCAGCTCACCTGCGAATCGATTACCACCACCACGCGAACGTCCGGGTGCTGGAACTGGCGCTGGGCGGAACAGAAAGCCGCGCGCCGATCTACCACACCCGTTTTCCAGATTGCACCTCGGCGCGCCGACCCAACCGCGAGGTCCTGGACCAGTATGCGGTTCGTCCCTGTTTCGAGGTGGTCGGCGAGGAAATCGTCTCTTTCGTTCCGTACAAGGCGTTGGTCGAGCGGGGCGTGGCCGGCGCGCCGGACTTTCTCAAGCTCGACGTCCAGGGTCTCGAATACGAGGTTCTGGAGGGCTGCGGCGATCTGCTCTCCGGCTGCACCGGCATCGAATTGGAAGCCCACTATTACCCACTGTATGAAGGCGAGCGGTTGTTCGGCGAGATCATCGAACTGCTCGACGGCTTTGGATTCCGGCTGCGGCAAGCCACGCCGCAAAACAGTTTCGACGGCGACTTGGTCGAGGTGAATGCCGTGTTCACGCGGTCACCGCACCGGATCGCGAGCGAAGAGGGGCGTCTCAAGCTCGCGCTCGTCGATCGCGTGTTGCAATTGGATCGACACGGCCATGGATCCATCCTCGCCGAACCATTCCGGACGCCCTGAATCGGCCGCAGCCGCGAGCAGGTTCGGGGACGGCGCAGGCCTCATGACCCGCTGCTATCGCAGCGGGTCGTCTTGCAAGCGGAGGCGCATGACCCGCTGCTATCGCAGCGGGTCGTCTTGATAGACCCGGTACTTCTTCGTCACGATCGCCCCGCCGCGCTCGAGCGTCCGCTTCGAGAGGTGGTTGCTCTCCAGGACCCAGGAGAACTCTGCCTCCTCCATGCCCCAGTCGAGCACCGGCTTCACGAGGGCCGCGGTGAGCACGAGCCCCACGCCCCAGGCCTGGTACTCGGGCACCACGTTCGTGCTGATGGCCCGCATCCGCTTGATGCCGCGCTTGTTCCACAGCAGCTTGACGAAACCGAAGGGAAACAGGCGGCCGTTGATCGCCTTGATCCGCGGGTTGTAGTCGAGCAGGCAGAAGACGCTGCCGATCGGCTTGCCGTCCACCTCGGCCACGAGGGCGAGCTCGGGCACGATCAGGTGCTTGAGGCTCGCGGCCATGTGCTTGACCTCCGCCGCCGACAGGGGCACGAAGCCCCAGGTGCCGCCGAGGCTGGAGTTATAGATGTCGAGAAACATCCGCACCTCCTCGTCGAACCGGCTGCGGTCGAGCGGCCGGACCTTGACCCCGAACCGTTCCTTGACGCCTTCCACCATCGTGCCGAGTTTCGAGTCGAGCGACGCCAGCATCGACGTCTTGCCCCAGAAGGCGTAGAGATCCTCGATCTTGCGGAAGCCGTTTTCCTCGACGAGGCGGGCGTAGTAGGGCCGATTGTGCGTCATCATGAAGAAGGGCGCCGTGTCGAAGCCCTCGATGAGGAGGCCGCACTCGTAGTTGAGCGACGGGTTCGTCGGCCCGCGGACGCACGTCATCCCCTGGGCCCGCAGCCAGTCGCGGGCGGCTGCGAACAGGTCGCGGGCCGCTTCGGAGTCGTCGTCGCACTCGAAGAAGCCGAAGAAACCCCGCTGCTCGCCGTACCGCTCGATGTGCCCGGCGTTCACGATCGCCGTGATCCGCCCGACGTCGCGGCCGCCCCGCGTGGCCAGGAACGAGCGGCACTTCGACTTCTCGTAGAAGGGGTGCGGCCGGAAGTTGAGCAACTCCTCCTGGGACATGATCAGCGGCGGCATCCAGCAGGGATCGGCGGCGTAGATCCGCCAGGGAAGGCGGATGAACCGCTTCTGCTCGGCCCGCGTCTCGACCGGTCGCACCGTCACTCCCGCCACGCCAGTCTCCGATCGTTTCCCAAGTTGCCGTCGTTCACGGGTGTCCGTCCACGGCCTCGGCAGCCCGGAAACCGGTGCAACCCAGGGGGTTTCGGCGAAAAACGCCTGCCACCGCCGCATCTTCGGCGGCGGGCCGGATGTTCGTCAACGCCGGCGCGACCGCCGGGCCGTCAAAGTCGCCGGGGGGGTTTTTCCGATCTAAAGTTCATCCTGGGTTCGTGGCGACGGATCGATCGACCCGGGTGATTCTCCAGGGTATTTCGGACGTTTCGGCCATGCTCGCGCCCCGCCAGTTCGCGGTGACGGACGATTTCCTCGTCACGGGGGCCACCGGCCTCGTCGGCAACAACGTGGTCCGCCAGCTCGTCGCCCGCGGGCAGAGCGTCCGCGTCCTGCTCCGCGGACGGGGCGCCGCGGCCGACCGCGCCTTCGCCGGCCTGCCCGTCGAGCGCCGCTCCGGCGAGCTCGACGACGTCCGCAGTCTGGAGGCGGCGGCCGACGGCACCGCGGTCGTGATCCACGCGGCGGCGATGGTCCATTGCGGCTGGCGGCATCTCGACGAGATGCGCGAGGTGAACGTCGCGGGCACCCGGCGGGTGGCTCGCGCCGCCCGGCTGGCCGGTGCCCGACTCATTCACGTGTCGAGCGTCGATGCCATCGGCCTGCGGCCCGACGGCGGGCCGGCCGACGAGGAGACGCCGCCGGGCGGCATGCCCGAGTGCCCCTACGTCGTCACCAAGCGCGAGGCGGAAGCTGCGGTGCTCGAAGAGGTCGAGCGCGGGCTCGACGCCGTGATCGTGAACCCCGTCTACATGATCGGTCCCTGGGACTGGAAGCCGTCGAGCGGCCGGATGCTCCTCGAGATCGGCGCCGGCAAGGGGCTGTTCGCCCCTCCCGGCGGCAACGACTTCGTGGACGTGCGCGACGTCGCCTTCGGCATCCTCGCCGCCCTCGAGCGCGGCCGCACCGGTCGCCGTTACATCCTCGGCGGCCATCCGCTTTCCTACCTCGACGCCTGGCGGATCTTCGCCCGCATTTCCGGACGCATGCAGCCGCTCGGCGTGGCACCGCCGGCCGCCGTGCGAACCGCAGGCTGGATCGGCGACGTCGTCAGCCTGTTCACGCGACGCGAGCGGCCGGTCAACTCGGCCGCCGTGCGGATGTCGATGCTGGCCCACAACTTCTCCTCGCGACGGGCCGAAACGGAACTCGGCTACGCCTATCGGCCGTTCGAGTCCGCCGTGCAGGACGCCTGGGAGTGGTTCGTCGACAGCGGCTACACGCGGCCCGCGCGGGCTCGGACCGCCCTGGCGCGGTGAGGCCCATGCCCCACATCCTCGTCGTGGAAGACGAGCAGCATCTCGCCTACGGGATCAAGTTCAACCTCGAGGCGGAAGGCTATACGGTCACCGCCGTCGGCGACGGCCAGGCGGCCCTGGCGCTCGTCGAGTCGGCCACCCCGTCGATCGACCTGGTGGTGCTCGACATCATGCTGCCGGGCATGAGCGGCTATGACGTCTGCACGGCGATCCGCGGCCGGCACGGCGACCTCCCGGTGGTGATGCTCACGGCGCGGACGCTCGTCGAGGATCGCGTCCGTGGGTTCGACGCCGGCACCGACGTCTACCTGCAGAAGCCGTTCGAACTCGACGAACTCTTGTCGGTGGTCCGCAACCTGCTCGGCCGGCGGGGCCGCGCCGACAAGCCGAGCGAGAACGGCCGTGGCCAGACGGTGCGGTTCGGGGCGGCGGAGGTCAACTTCGAGACCTGGGAGGCGAGCTGCCGCGGCGCGCCGGTGAAGCTCACGAACCTGGAGATGAAGCTGCTCCGCTACCTCGTCGAGCACGAAGGGGCCGTGATCTCGCGCGAGGAACTGCTCAAGAACGTGTGGGGCCTGACCCGGGCGCCGGCCACGCGCACGGTCGATACGTTCATGCTCGCGCTGCGGAAATCATTCGAGGAGGATCCGTCGAAGCCGGTGCACTTCCTCTCCGTCCGCGGCACGGGCTACCGGTTCGTGCGGGAAGCGCCACCGGGCCCCGCGTCACCGCCCCAATAAGGCCGCGGCCGCCCGTCCCGGGTCGGGCTGCACGAGCAGCGACTCGCCCACAAGCATCGCGCCGATCCCGGCCGCTTCGAGCCGCGCGACGTCGGCCCGCGTCTTGATCCCGCTTTCGGCCACGAGCACGACGTCGTCGGGCACCTGCTCGCGGAGCCGGAGCACGTGATCGAGGTCGGTGGTCATGGTCTTGAGATTCCGGTTGTTGACGCCCACGAGCGTGGCCCCGAGGTCGAGCACGCGGGGCAGGTTCTCCGCGTCGTGCAGTTCCACCAGCGGCGTCATGCCGAGGTCGAGGATGTCGCGGTACAGGCTCCGCAGCCGGCAGTCGTCGAGGCACTCGGCGATGAGGAGCACGGCGTCGGCGCCGTGGGCCCGGGCCTCGACCACCTGGTAGCGATCGACGACGAACTCCTTCCGCAGCACCGGCAGCGGCACGGCGATCCGCGCGCTTTCGAGATCCACGAGGCTGCCGCCGAACCCTGGGCCGTCGGTGAGGATCGACAGGCAGGAGGCGCCGGCGGCCGCGTAGGCCCGCACGACCTCCTCGACCGTGGCGCCGGGCCGGATCTCACCGGCCGACGGGCTCTTGCGTTTGAACTCCGCGATCAGCCGGGGCGCCCCGGGCGCCGCCACGGCGGCGAAGAAGTCGCGCGGCGGGGGCGCCACGGCCAGCCGGCCCTCGAGCGCCGCGGTGGGCACCCGCTCCCGGCAGGCCTCCACCTCCTTCCGCTTCCGCGCCACGATCTCGTCGAGAATCGATGCCATAGGAGACGTTTATAGCAACCCGGAGGCACTCCCCGGTAGCGGCGGTCTCTGACCGTCGTGCCCCCGGCTCAATCCACACGCTCGAAGTCGGCGGTCAGAGACCGCCGCTCCAAAGCTCACCCACCCATCACGCCGGCACGCAGCGGCCGAAGGCCGCGCCGCGTGGATGCTTCACGCAAACCCT
>JBIKND010000034.1:0-24812 GCA_044358905.1 Pirellulales bacterium
ACGTGGTGATTGACCGCCGATCCGAAGCGGTGCAGAAAGGACACGGCACCGAGTCGCGGGCGAGCCGCGCTCGGCCTGTGACCGTCACGGGGCAAGCCCGCCGCAGTACGGAGCAGCCGCTCGAACTCTTCGATGAAGATCCTCGTGAGGGCCGCGACTGCGTTGGGCCGATCAGCGAGGAAGCAGCGCAACCGCTTCGGCACGGAGATCACCCACTGCCGCACAGGCACCGGGGGAATGACGCGGTCGACGAGATGCGCAGCTGTCTGTGCCATCCGGCGGCCATTGCAAGACGGACAGACACCCCGGCCCTTGCGGCTAGCTATAGGCAGGGCGGGCCATCCATGGCCCCGTCCTGCCTGGCAGCCGATGGGAACGCCAAGGGTTCCCATGGCTGCCGAGCCCGGCTCAGCCGGGAGGCCACGACAAAACCCTGCCCGCACGACGCACAGCGTGCCCTGCCGAATCCGAAGCAGAGGATGCCACAGGTGAGGTATGACCGCAGCTCTCGTTCGACGTGCGCCGAAACGGGATGCTCAGCGATTTCGCCCGTACACTCGTGTGGCAACGAGGCCGATGCGAGCGACTCTCACCAGAGCCGCCTGCTCATCTGCGGCCTCAACCCGCGCGACATCTCGGTTCCCGCGGCGTCGAGCGCCACGAGGACCAGTGGATTGCCCCCACGATCAGTATCCCGCTGATTCCCACCATCGCGTTCTTCTGGGAGCGGCTGGGAGTCGAGAAGGACGCGGCCATGAGCGTCCCGCGGGAGGCCATCACCGAGGCGATGCGGGCGAAGACCAACGAGTCACCCAGCATCAAGCGCAAGATGGACGATGTCGCCGAGGCGGTCGCGGCGGTCAAACGGGACCTGATCGGCGGGCTGCCGAAGATGCGTCGAGCCGGCCGGACCGATGTCAGCGACCTCCAGGTCTCGGTCAACGCCCTGACGCCGGTCTCGGAGCCCCTCTACGCAGTCGCCTGGTTTCGCTGGTGGGTGCCGGGGTGGCGGGCTCGCCTGCTGCCCCGGTTCCCGAGGTTTGTCCGACAGCGTATGATGAACGCATGGTCATTCAGGTTGGCGATCAGATTGAGCAGGAACTGCGGCGGCTCGCCGGTCACCAGGGGCGAGCCTTGGCTGACGTCGTCGAAGCAGCCCTGCGAAGCTACATCGAGGCGGAAGCGATCATGGACATCGAGGCCACGGACATCGCCGCCACCCAGCTGGCCATGTTGTCCGAGTTGCCCGAGATCGAGGGCGCTGAGGGGGGCTGCCAGACGCCCGGGGCCGATGCGCAGGGCTGAAGTCTGGTAAGCGGACCTGCCGCCACCGGTCGGGCCGCGACCGGTCGTCGTGCTGACGAGGGATGCCGTCTGCGACACGATCGGAGCGGTTGTGGTGGCCCTTGTTACCCGTACTTCCCGCGGACTGCCTACCGAGGTTTCGATTGGCAGAGCGGAGGGACTGCCCCGCCCGTCAGTGGTCAACACAGACAACATTTTGACGGTGCCACGACAGCGACTTGCCCGGCTCATGGGGCAGTTCTCCTCAGCAAAAATCGATGAGCTCGATCGGGCTCTGAAAATCGCCTTGGGATTGGAGTCATAAGGTTTCGCTCTTGGGGACTTTCCCGCTCGGGAAGAGGCAGGCCATCTGGTCGACTTCCACGGCCTCGGATCAAATCTGGGCGGATGGATTTTTGGAGGCCGATTTCAATTTGAGGAATCCTCAAATCGGCAGCTTTTTCCGCCATCTGGGCGGTGAAACTGGCGGTGCGGGCGAAATCGGATGTGCTCTCGGAAGTCGTTGACGAGCAAAGACTAACGGTCGATTTCGTGGTTTCTTCGGGATTGCGAAATCGTCCTGCCTCAAATTTCTAATCCCAGGGTCGGTGGTTCGAGTCCACCCGGGCGTACTTCCATGACCGGCGGGCACGATGCCCGCCCCACACCAGGCGCCGGAGGGTGCCCAGGCGAGGCGAGCCCGGACGGCGAGGCCTCGTCAATACAATGCCCGGTGGTTCGAGTCCACCCGGGCGTACTTCCCGCTACAATCCAATTTTTCCGTGGTCGCCCCGCCGCCCTGCCATTCACCATGACGATCTGCCTGCTCAAGTCCAAGATTCACCGGGCCTGTGTCACCGGGGCCTCCGTCGACTACGAAGGCAGCCTCACGGTCGCCGCCGACCTCGCCGAGCGGGTCGGCCTGCGGCGCTACGAACGGATCCTCGTGGGCAACATGGCCAACGGCGAACGGTTCGAGACGTACGTCATCTACGGCCCTCCGGGCTCGGGCGCGATCGAGCTCAACGGGGCCACGGCCCTACTCGGCAAGCCCGGCGACCGGCTCACGATCATGTCGTTCGCCTGGTTCGACGCCGCCGCAGCCGCCACCCACGAGCCGGCGGTGATCGTGCTCGACGCCGAAAACCGCATCGTCCGCGGCTGACCAGGCAAGCCGGGCATCGCCCGGGGACCGGGAAGGCCGGGCGACGGCTGCCGGTCCTGCGAGAAAGTGCGGCCCACAGACCGCCGTCCGGCCGACCGAACGGAGACGCCCGGATCGTTCGGAGGCCCACCGTGCCCGCCCCGCGTCTGTCGCCCACCCCGGCCATGCTCGGCACGGCGCTGGCCCTGCTCGTGGCCGCCGCCTGCGCGCTCGGCGCGGACGGCGATCTGGGCACCGACCGCGACGCCTTCACGCCGTCCACGCATACCGTGGCCCCCGGCGTGCTGCTGCACGAAGCGTCGTATGTCTACATCGACAACCTCGCCGGCCTGCCCACCAACAACTATCCCGAGTGGCTGCTGCGGATCGGGGCCACCGAGTGGCTGGAGTGGCGGTTCGGCGTCAACTACGGGGTCGGCTCCCAGGGCAACGTCGTCACGAGCGTGGAGGTGGGCGAAGGCACGCTCGACGGCAGCACGCTTTACGAGACGAGCATCCTCTATGGGCTGAAGGTGAACGTCACGGCCCAGGATGGCTGGCGGCCGGAAAGTTGTTTCATTCTCGAGGCCACGACCCCGGCCTATGGCGATGTGTTCGGCACCTCGCCGGTCGCCACCGCCGTCGCCGGCTGGGAGTTGTCGAACGGCTGGCGGCTCGACGGGGCGCTCCGCTACGCGTACGCCGAAGGGTTCGTCGACTGGTTCAGCCGTTGGACGCCGTCGGCCGTGCTGCGAATCCCGGTCACGGACCGGTGGGAGGTGCACGCCGAGTGGTTCGGATCGTACACCACCGGCCTGATCGACACCACGAGCCGCCCGTTCTTCAGTCCGGGCACCCACTACATGGTGACGAAGAACATGGAGATCGGCCTCCGCGTCGGCTGGGGCCTGACGAACGAGGCCGCGCCATTCTTTTCGGACGCGGGTATTGGCTGGCGGTGGTGACAGGCATCGCAGGAGGCGATGCTGTCGGCTCAGGGAACCCTTGGCGTTCCCTGCAGCCGACTTGGCAGGACGAGGCCATGGAGGGCTCGCCCTGCCCCAAGCAAGTTCGGACGCGGGTATTGGCTGGCGGTGGTGACTCCGCGTTGCGTCGTTGGAGAGTCGGTTTGCCACCCCGATAGGAGATCCCATGTGGCCGCAGAGTGGTACTCTGCGGAATCCGCGCTGCGACCGTGTGCAGACTACCAGTCTGCACCCACAAGGCTCGCTCTGGAGCCTCAGATTGATGATCTACGAAATACGGTTGGCCACGACGGCACGCCCGGCCGCCTGATTCTCCGCTTCCGCTTCGGGCTTCCAGGCAAGGGAGGCAGGCGACGACCACGCTCTTGCCGGCGGCTGGAGGGTGCCGCAGGTCGCCTACGCGTGGATGGCGCGGCCGTCGACGGCCAGCGCCGCCTCCTTGAGCGCCTCGGGGAGCGTCGGATGCGCGTGGCAGACGCGGGCGATGTCCTCGGCAGTGGCCCCGAAGTTCATCGCCGCCGCGGCCTCGCCGATCAGGTCACCCGCCGCCGGGCCGATGATGTGCACGCCGAGCACGCGGTCCGTCGCCGCGTCGGCCAGAACCTTCACCTTGCCGGCGGTGTCGTTGATCGTTCGCGCCCGGCCGTTGGCCCGGAACGGGAACACGCCCTTCTTGAAGGCCACGCCGTCGGCCACGAGCTGCTCCTCCGTGCGGCCCACGGCGGCGATCTCCGGGTGCGTGAACACGACCGCCGGCACCAGGCCGTAGTCGACGTGTGCCCAGCGGCCCGCCATACCGTCCACGCAGGCGACGCCGTCCTCCTCGGCCCGGTGGGCGAGCATCGGGCCCGGAATGCAGTCGCCGATCGCCCACACGCCGGGCGCAGTCGTGCGGAAGTGGCCGTCCACGGGGATGCAGCCCCGCCGATCCACCTGGATGCCGACCGTCTCCAGGCCCAGTCCGTCGGTCGCGGGCGCCCGGCCCGTCGCCGCCAGCACACGGTCGCAGCGGATCGGCTCTTGGCCCTCGCATTCGACGAGACAGCCCCCGTCGGCCGCGCGGGCCGACTTGACCTTCATCCCCAGGCGGATGTCGAGGCCCTGCTTCTTGAACAGCGTGAGCGCGTCCGCCGCGATGTCGGCGTCGATGCCCGTCAGGATCCGGTCGGCATACTCGAGCACCGTCACCCGCGAGCCCAGCCGCCGCCACACGCTGCCCAGTTCCAGGCCGATGTAGCCGCCGCCGATCACCACCAGGTGGGCCGGCACGGCGTCGAACGCCAGGGCCTCGGTGCTGGTGCCGACGACGCGGCCATCGACCTCGACGCCCGGCAGCACCACCGCGCGACTGCCGACGGCCAGGATGATCCGTGGCGCCTCCACGACGGTCACGGCGCCGTCGGCCGCCGTCACCTCGACCCGCCCGGCCCCGGCCAGCCGGCCGGTGCCCTGCATCCGCGCCACCTTGTTCTTCGCCAGCAGCGCGTCGATGCCCTTGGCGAGCGCGCCGACGACGTCGGACTTGCGCTTCATCATCGCTGCCAGATCGAGCGCCACGCCGCCGACCTGGATCCCGTGCACGCCCAGTTCGTGACCGGCCTCCTCGAACTTGTGGCTCGACTCGAGGAGCGCCTTCGAGGGGATGCAGCCCACCCGCAGGCAGGTGCCGCCGAGTTGCGGCTCCCGCTCCACCACGGCGGCATGCATGCCGAGTTGAGCCGCCCGAATCGCGGCCACGTAGCCGCCGGGCCCGCCGCCGATCACGATCACGTCATGGGTCATGAGGATGTTTCCATGGAGTTTCCGACCCTGTAGCCGCAGGTTGTTCAACCTGCGGACTCCGCGACGCATTTGTGCAGGTTGAACAACCTGCACCTACACCCGGAACGGGCGCCTGCTCGCCGACGCCACGCCTCACACTTCCAGCATCAAGCGGGTGGGATCCTCGATCGTGTCCTTGATCCGCTTGAGGAAGGTCACCGCTTCGCGGCCGTCCACGAGCCGGTGATCGTAGGACAGGGCGAGATACATCATCGGCCGGATCACGACCTGTCCGTTCACCGCCATCGGCCGCTCCGTGATCGAGTGCAGGCCGAGGATGCCGCTCTGCGGCGGATTGATGATCGGCGTGGAGAGCATCGAGCCGTAAACGCCGCCGTTGGAGATCGTGAACGTGCCCCCCTGGAGTTCCTCCAGCTTGAGCTTGTTGTCGGCCGCCCGGCGGGCGAAGTCGCCGATCGTCTGCTCGATCTGGGCGAAGGAGAGCATCTCGGCGTTGCGGATCACCGGCACCACGAGTCCCTTGCCGCCGCCCACCGCGATCCCGATGTCGCAATAGTCGCGGAACACGATGTGCGGATCGCGATACTCGGCGTTCACCTGGGGCACCGCCCGCAGGGCCTCGACCGCGGCCCGCACGAAGAACGACATGAAGCCGAGCTTCACGCCGTACCGCTCCTGGAACACGTCCTTGAACTTGGCCCGCAGCGCCATCACGGCCGACATGTCGACCTCGTTGAAGGTCGTGAGCAACGCCGCCTGATGCTGGGCCTCGACCAGCCGCTCCGCGATCCGCCGGCGGATGGGGCTGATGAGCACCTGCCGCTCCTGGCGGGAGCCGGGGGCCGCGATCGGCTGCAGCGCCGGAGGCGCGGGCTTGGCGGCCGGTGCCGCCGGAGCGACCGGGCGAGCGACCACGGCCGCGGTGGCGTCGGCCTTCGTGACGCGGCCGCCGGGGCCGCTGCCGGCCACACTCGCTCCGGGCAGTCCGGCCTCGCCAAGCACCCGGGCCGCGGACGGCATGACGCGGGCCGCAGCGGTCGGGGCCGCAGCGGGCTGCACGGAGCCGATGTCGGTCCGTCCCCCGGTGCGCTTCACGTCGACGACGGGGGCGGGGGCGGGCTGCACGGACGCCGCAGCCGCGCCCGCCGGCTCGAGGTAGCCGATCACCTCGCCGACGACCGCCTTCTCGCCGCTCGCCTTCAGGATCTTGGCGACCGTGCCGGCCGCGGGCGCCGGCAGTTCGACGGTGGCCTTGTCGCTCTCGATCTCGACGATCGATTCGTCGAGGGCGACACCGTCGCCTTCACGCTTCTTCCAGGTGCCGATCACGACCTCCGTGATCGATTCGCCGACCTCGGGAACTTTCAGCTCGAGTGCCATGGATGGGTGGGGTTGGAGGATGGGCCGCGGGCCGGGCCGCGGCATCGGTCAACTGGTGAACGCAGCGCCGAGCAGTTCGTTCTGTTCGAGGTCGTGGCTCTTTTTGGAGCCGGTGGCGGGGCTGGCGGCGCTCTGCCGGCAGACACCCGTGAACGGAAATCGGTCGAGCAGCCGCTCGCCGAAGTGGATGCGGAAGAACCGCCAGGCGCCCATGTTCTCCGGCTCCTCCTGCACCCACACGGCCGGCGTGCCCGGCGCGTAGCCGGCGAGGGCGGCCTCCAATGCCTCCTTGGGCAGCGGATAGAGCTGCTCGACGCGGATGATCGCGACGTCGCGGCGGCCAAGTTCCTGCCGCCGCTTCTCCAACTCGTAGGCCACCTTGCCGGTGCAGAGCAGAATCCGGCGGATGTCCCGGGCCGGCGTACCGCCGCCGTCGGCGATCACCCGCTGGAACGTACCGTGGACCAGTTCATCCATGGGCGACACGCACTGCGGATTCCGCAGCAGGCTCTTCGGCGTCATCACGACCAGAGGCTTCCGCCACACCCGCAGCACCTGCCGCCGCAGGCAGTGGAACAACTGGGCCGGCGTCGTCGGCTGGACGACCTGGATGTTGTCCTTGGCACACAACGACAGAAACCGCTCCAGACGGGCGCTGGAGTGCTCGGGCCCCTGACCCTCGAACCCGTGGGGCAGGAGCATCACGATGCCCGAGAGCCGATTCCACTTGTCTTCGGCGCTGACGATGAACTGGTCGATGACCACCTGGGCCACGTTGACGAAGTCGCCGAACTGGGCCTCCCACATCACCAGGCCGTCGGGGCAGTCGAGGCTGTAGCCATACTCGAAGCCGAGCACACCCGCCTCGGAGAGCGGGCTGTTGTAGATCTCGACCGGGGCCTGGTCCGGGGCCAGGTGCTCCAGCGAGCACCAGGTCTCGTCGGTCACCGCGTCGTGGATCACCGCGTGCCGATGGCTGAACGTGCCCCGCTGGCTGTCCTGGCCGGAGAGGCGAATCCGCAGCCCCTGGGTGGCCAGGCTCGCCATGGCCAGAGCCTCGGCCGCCGACCAGTCGAGCGGCACGGCGCCCGCCGCCATCTGCAGCCGGCCCTCGAGGAACTTCTGGATCTTGGCGTGCGGCTGGAAGCCATCGGGCAGGGCCACGAGCCGCTCGAGCAGATGGACGAGCACCTCGCGGCGCACGCCGGTATCGACGTCGGCCGCCTCCCGCTCGCGGCCGCCGATGTAGAACGACCAGAACCCGCCCACGTCGCTGCGGTGGACGTACTCCTCGCTCTTGGCGACGGAAAGATCCGTCGCCAGCTTGGCGTGCTGCTCGTCGGCGATCTTCTGCGCCTCTTCGCGGGTCACGTCACCGAGCTTGAGGAGCTTCTCGAGGTAGCTCTCGTGCACGCTGGGCCGCTTCTCGATCACGCGATACAAGGCCGGCTGGGTGAAGGCGGGCTCGTCGGCCTCGTTGTGCCCCCGGCGCCGGAAGCAGTACATGTCGATGACCACGTCGCGTTGGAACTCGCGCCGGAAGTCCATCGCCAGGTTCACGACCTGGGCGACCGCCTCCGGATCCTCGCCGTTGACGTGGAAAATCGGGATCTGCAGCATCTTCGCCACGTCGGTGGCGTACATGCACGACCGCGACTCGCGCGGCCCGGTCGTAAAACCGATCTGATTGTTGACGATCACGTGCAGCGTGCCGCCCACGCGATAGGCGTCGAGCTCGCTGAGGTTCAGCGTCTCCTGGATGATGCCCTCGCCGGCGAACGCCGCGTCGCCGTGGATCAGGATCACCAGGCCGGCCTGCCGAACCAGGTCGCCCGCCCGGTCCTGACGGGCCCGCATCCGTCCGATCGCCACCGGGTTGACGAACTCCAGGTGGCTGGGATTGAAGCACAGCGTGAGGTGCACGTTGCGGCCGTTGGCGGCCGCGTAGTCGGTGGAGTGACCGAGGTGATACTTCACATCGCCACGGCCGACGTGCAGCTCCGGATCCATGTCGGCGAACTCGCGGAAGATCCGCTGCGGGCTCTTGCCCATGATGTTCGCGAGCACGTTGAGCCGGCCACGGTGGGCCATCGCCAGCACGCAGTCGCCGATCTCCTGGGACGCGCCCCGTTCGATCGCCATCTCGACCAGTGGGATCAGGCTTTCGGAGCCCTCCAGCGAAAAACTCTTGGCCCCCAGGAACCGCTTCTGGATGAACTCCTCGAAGACGGCGGCCGTGGTCATCTGCCGGTAGATCCGCAGCTGCTGGCGGCGATCGAGCTGGATCCGGTTCTCGCAGCCCTCCATCCGCACCTGGAGCCACTGCCGCACGCGGAGGTCGTCCATGTGCATGAACTGCACGCCGATCGACCGGCAGTAGGTGTTCCGCAGCCGCTTGATGATCTGCCGCAGCGACATCGACCGCGGCCCCTCGATGGTGTCGGTCGAGAAGGACCGGTCCATGTCCTCTTCGGTGAGGTGGTAGAACTGCGGATCGAGTTCCGGCAGCCCGGGCCGTGGCCGGCCCAACGGGTCGATCTCGGCCATCAGGTGCCCGCGCACGCGATACGCACGCACGAGCTGGTCGACCCGGTCCTGGAGAAACGCGACCCGCTCCTCGCCCCGCGTGCCCGTGGCGACGGGCGGCAAGGGCAGCGGCATCGCCTCGCCGGCGGGCGCCGCCGGCAAGGCCACTGCACCGTCGGCGATCGCTACGGCGTGGCCCGTCGCGATCCCGTCCGGAGTCACGAGCTTGGCGGCCGCCGTGGCCGGCGTGGGCCTCGGGCGAGCCTGGGCATTCGCCGTCGTGGAGCCGTGGCCTGACAAATGCCCGTTCACGGCAGCCGGAGCGGCGACAGACGACGCCTGCATCGCGTCGAAGTACGCTCGCCAATCGGCCGGGAGGCTGGCCGGATCGGCCTGATATTGCTCGAACAGTTCCTCGAGAAAGGCGAGACTCGCGGTGCCGGTCGAATCGATGCGGTCGATGATGCTCATTTCCTTCACATGGCCAGCAGCAGCCGGCCGGGACTCTCCAGGTAGCCGATCACTTCGTTGAGGAACCGCGCCGCCATCGCCCCGTCGACCAGCCGATGGTCATAGGACAGCGACAGCGGCATCATCAGCCGGGGCTCGATGCGGTCTTCATGCACGACCGGCATCTTGCGGGAGCGGCCCAGCAACAGAATAGCCACCTCGGGCCAGTTGATGATGGGGGTCGAATAGGCGCCGCCCACGGCCCCCAGGTTCGAGATCGTGAACGTCCCGCCCCGCAAATCCTCGAGACCGTACTGGGCGTTCTTGGCCTTCTCCGCAGTGTCGGCGATCGCCTGCGCGATCTGCGGAATCGACAGCTGATCACAGTCCCGCAGCACGGGCACCACGAGCCCGCGCGGCGTGTCCACCGCCAGCCCGACGTTGACGTAGTCCTTGTAGACGATCTCGCCTTTTTCCGGGTCGATCGACGCATTGACCGCGGGATGCTGCCGCAGCGACAGGCTCACGGCCTTGATCACGAAGGCCAGGGCTGTGAGCTTGAGGTTGCTCTTGGCGTATTCCGGGGCGCTCGCCTTCCGCAGGTGCTCGAGCTCCGTGACGTCGGCATCGTCGAAGTTCGTGAGGTGCGGGATCGTCTGCACGCTGCGGACCATGTTGGCGGCGATGGTCTTCCGCATCCGCGACATCTGCTCGCGGCGAATCGGCCCCCAGTCGTCCCGTTCGGTCGCCCCCGACTCGGGACGCGACCGGACCGCCGGCCCGGCCGCACTCGCCTGCCGTACCGCGGCGATGACGTCCTCGCGGACGATCCGGCCGCCCGTGCCGCTGCCACGCACGCGGGCCAGATCCACGCCCAACTCGCGGGCCAGGCGGCGGACCGCCGGGCCGGCGGGCTCGACCGTGGCGGTGGCGGCGACCGCCGCGGGCTGGCTCCGCACGCCGTTCTCGGCCGGCGCCACGGCCGCCGGCGCGGGCGCCGCAGGGGCTGGTTTCGCCGGCACCGGCGCTGGGGGCGGCGCGACGGGCTTTGTCGCCGCGGGCGCGGCCGCGGGAGCGGCCGGCTTCGCCTGCGCCGGAGCCGCACTGCCGGCCGCCTCCAGGAGCACGAGCGCCTGACCAACCTTCACGGTCTCGCCCTTCTTGACGAGCACCTTCGCGATCCGTCCCCCCGGCGGGCAGGGCACTTCGATGACGGCCTTGTCGGTCTCGACTTCGAGGATGGCCTGCCCCGGCTTCACGACGTCACCTTCCGAGACGTGGACGCTCACGACGTCGCCGGAGGCGATGTTCTCTCCCAGGTCGGGCAGCTTGAATTCGGTGGCCATGCTTGGGTGCTCTCGATACTCGGGTTCAGGGCAGGGTCAGGTGCGGACGGTGGATGACGACGGCGGGACGTCGCCGGCCGGACGGCCCGGCATCAGGCGGAAGCCGGGTCGATCTTGTCGGGGTCGACCCCCAGTTTCCGAATCGCTTCGGTCACGACGTGCGTGCCGACCGCTCCGGCCGCGGCCAGCCGCGAGAGGGCGCCGATCGCCACGCACTCGCCGTCGACCTCGAAGTGGCGGCGGAGGCGGCCGCGGAGCTCGCTCCGGCCAAAACCGTCGGTGCCGAGCACGAACAGGCCGCCGGGAATCCATGGATCGAGCTGCTCGGGAACGGCCCGTACGTGGTCGCTCGCGGCCACGTACACGCCCTCCTGGTCGGCGAGCATCTCCTCGAGATAACTCTTCCGCGGCGTCGCCTCCGGATGGAGCATGTTCCAGCGGCGGCACTCCTGCGCCTCGCGCCGCAGTTCCTTCCAGCTCGTCACGCTCCACACCGTGCTCGAAACGCCCCAGTTCTCGGCGAGCAATTCGGACCCGCGAAGCACCTCGCGGAGGATGGCGCCCGAACCGAGGAGGTGCACGTGCGGCAACTTCGCCGCCTTGCCGCCCGTCGGCTTCGCGGCCACGTCCCGGAGCCGGTACATGCCTTTGAGGATGCCTGCCTCGCAGCCGGGCGGCATCGGCGGCATCTCGTAGTTCTCGTTGTAGACCGTGAGGTAGTAGATCCAGTCCTCGCCCTTGGCGTACATCCGCTCGAGGCCGTCCAGCATGATCACGGTGGCCTCGTAGACGAACGCCGGGTCGTAGACCTTGACCGTCGGGAAGGCCATCGCGAACAACTGGCTGTGGCCGTCTTGGTGCTGCAGCCCCTCGCCATTGAGCGTCGTCCGACCGGCGGTGCCACCGAGCAGGAAGCCGCGGGCCCGGATGTCGCCGGCCGCCCAGATCAGGTCGCCGATCCGCTGGAAGCCGAACATCGAGTAGTAGATGAACATCGGGATCATCGGCACGCCGTGGCTGGCGTACGCCGTGCCGGCGGCGATGAAGCTCGACATGCTTCCCGCCTCGGTGATGCCCTCCTCGAGGATCTGGCCGTCCTTGGCCTCGCGATAGTAGAGGAGCTGGTCGGAGTCGACCGGCTCGTAGAGCTGGCCGGTGTGGGCGTAGATCCCGCACTGCTTGAAGAGCGGATCCATGCCGAACGTCCGCGACTCGTCGGGCACGATCGGCACGATGTACTTGCCGACCCGCTTGTCCTTGAGCAGCGACGCCATCAGCGTCACCACGCCGGTCGTCGTCGAGACCTCGCGCCCCGCGCTCTTCTCGATGAAGCCGATGTAGTCGGACAACGGCGGTGTCTCGAGAAGCGGGCCCTGCTTCGGCCGGCTTGGCACCTGCCCGCCAAGGGCGGCCCGCCGCTCGCGCAGGTAGCGCATCTCTTCGGAGTCTTCCGGCGGCCGGTAGAACGGCGCCTTGGCGACCTCGTCGTCGGAGATCGGGATCCCGAACCGCGAGCGGAAGGCCCGCAGTTCGTCCTCGTTGAGCTTCTTCTGCTGGTGGGTGACGTTCCGCCCTTCGCCCACCTCACCGAGACCGTAGCCCTTGATCGTCTTGGCGATGATCACGGTCGGCTTGCCGTGGCACTTCATCGCCGCGTCGTACGCGGCGTACACCTTCTCGGGATCGTGGCCGCCCCGCTTGAGCTTCTTGAGCTTCTCGTCGGAGAGGTGATTGACCATCTCCATGAGCTTGGGATCGGCCCCGAAGAAGTGCTCCCGGATGTAGCCGCCGGGCATGACCACGTACTTCTGGTACTGCCCGTCGACGATCTCGTTCATCCGCTTGACGAGCAGCCCCTCCTCGTCCTTGTCGAGCAGCGGATCCCAGTCCTCGCCCCAGATCACCTTGACCACGTTCCAGCCGGCGCCGCGGAAGCAGCCCTCCAGTTCCTGGATGATCTTGCCGTTGCCGCGAACCGGGCCGTCGAGCCGCTGCAGGTTGCAGTTGATGACGAACACGAGATTGTCGAGCTGTTCGCGGGCCGCCAGCGAGATCGCCCCGAGCGTCTCCGGCTCGTCGGTCTCGCCGTCGCCGATGAAGCACCAGACGTGCTGCCGGCTGGTGTCCTTGATGCCGCGGTCCTGGAGATACTTGTTGAACCGCGCCTGGTAGATGGCCATGATCGGCCCCAGACCCATCGAGACCGTGGGGAACTCCCAGAACTCCGGCATCAGCCAGGGGTGCGGGTAGCTCGACAGGCCGCCGCCGTCGGCGAGTTCGCGGCGGAAGTTCTCCAGGTGCTTCTCGGTGAGCCGCCCCTCGAGGAACGCCCGGGCATAGATGCCCGGCGAGGCATGGCCCTGGAAGTAGACCTGGTCTCCGGAGTAGTCGTCGCCGCGGCCGCGGATGAAGTGGTTCATCGCCACCTCCACGAGCGTCGCCGACGAGGCGAACGTGGAGATGTGGCCGCCGATGCTCTTGTCCTCGCGGTTGGCCCGCACCACCATCGCCATCGCGTTCCAGCGAATGATGCTCTTGATCCGCCGCTCGATCTCCCGATTGCCGGGGAACGGGGGCTGCCGATCCGCCGGGATCGTGTTGATGTAGGGCGTGGTCGCCGAGAACGGGATCGCCACACCGAGCCGGTAGGCTTCCTGCTCGATGGCGTGGAGCAGGTAGGCGGCGCGATCGCCCCCCCGACTGTTGATCACGTACCGCAGCGAGTCGAGCCACTCCCGGGTCTCGGTGGGGTCGGCGTCGACCTGGGACGTGCCGTCCATGCGCTCCGGCTGGCCCGACGAGCCGTCGCCCGCTTGGCCGATCGACATGGGGGCATGGGCTCCCCGGGGCAGCGGGGCCATGCCGTCCGCCGCCGCGGCGGCAACCTCGCCGGCTGTCTGGTCGATATCTGGGCTGGCCATGCGGGAGGGGTCCTGCGGGGAAATGGGCGAACTTTTCCCATTATTCCGATGGTTCTGGACCCCGTAAAGGCCGAACTTATTTCGCCGCTTCTGATCGGGGACGGTAGATCTCGGTGGCCAGGCCGAAGTAGTTCTCGGCCGAGAAGGCGACCGTCTCGCCGAGCGTCGGATGGGGATGGATCGCCTCCATCAGGTCGCGGGCCGAGCATCCCATCTCGATGGCGAGCACGCCCTCGGCGATCAATTCACCCGCCCCCGGGCCCACGATCCCCACGCCGAGCACGGTGTCGGTCTCCGCATCGACGAGGATCTTGGTCAGGCCGTCGGTTCGCCCCAGGGCGTGGGCACGGCCGCTGGCCGCCCACGGGTAGCGGCTGATTTCGACCGTGCGGCCTTGCGCGGCGACGTCGCCTTCCGTAAGCCCGGCCCAGGCGATTTCCGGATCGGTGAACACGACGGCCGGAATGGCCCGCGGCGCGAACAGGGCCGCTTCGCCATGCAGGGCCTCGACGGCCACCTTGCCCTGGTGGCTGGCCCGATGCGCGAGCATCGGCTCACCGCACACGTCACCGATGGCGAGGATGTGCGGATCGGCCGTCCGCTGCTGACCATCGACCTCGACGAAGCCCTTGGATCCGACCACGACCTGCGTGTTCTCCAGGCCCAGACCGTCGGAGTTCGGCCGCCGGCCCACGGCCACCAGCACGCGGCAGAACTCGCGGGAACTCGGGCCGTCCGGCCCCTCGAAGTGCACCCGCACGGCCTTGCCGACATCCTCGAGCTTCACCACCTTCGTCCGCAGGTGGATCTTGTCGAACAGTTTCTCGAGCCGTTGCTGGAGCGGCTTCACGAGGTCACGGTCGGCGCCCGGCAGCAGCGTGTCGGTGAGTTCGACGACCGAGACGTCGGAGCCGAGTTCGGCGTAGACGGTGCCCATCTCCAGGCCGATGTAGCCGCCGCCCACGACGAGCAGCGATTCGGGGATCTCCTTGAGCTCGAGGGCCCCGGTGGAATCCATGACCCGCGGGCTGCCGATGTCGAACGCCGGGATCCGCGCTGGCCGCGAGCCGCTGGCGAGGATGCAGTGGTCGAACGTGACCGTCTGGCTCGCGCCGCCGGACTCGGCGGGGGCGACCTCGAGCGTGGTCGAGTTCGTGAACCGGGCGACGCCGCGGATCAACTGCACGTTCCGCCGCCGGGCGAGCGTCGCCAGCCCGCCGGTGAGGGTGGCGATCACCTTGTCCTTGCGGGCCCGCAGCATGTCGAGCTTCAAGGCCGGCTTCTCGAAGTGGATACCCCACTCCTCCATCTCCCGCGCCTCGGCGAGCACACGACCGACATGGAGCAACGCCTTCGAGGGGATGCAGCCGCGGAGCAGGCACGTGCCGCCGAGCCGCTCGTCCTGCTCGACGATCGCGACCGGCATGCCGAGGTCGGCCGCGAGGAATGCCGCTGCATAGCCACCCGGACCGCCGCCCAGAACCACCAGGGGAACATGCATCGTCGACTTTCCTTGGGATTGGGATGCGGCGGCAGCGCCCTCGATTTCCGGGGTCGCCCGACGGCGACCGCTTGTTGTAGTTTCGTTCATCCGTTCCATCAAGAAACGCCGCTGCCGCGGCGGCCGCCATGCACGAGAGCCAGTTCGGGAACGTGCCCCGCCCGCGACCGGGCGTACGCGATGGCCTGCGGCGCTGCTTCGCCCTCGACGTTCGCAGCCTGGCGGTGTTTCGCATCGCCCTCGGACTGGTGCTCGTGGCCGATGCGGTGCTGCGGGCGCGCGACTTTCCGCTCATGTTCACCGCCGACGGCGTCTTCCCGCCGTCGCTGATCCGCGGCTACTTCGACGGCGATCCGGCGCAATGGTCGCTGGCACTGCTCTGGAACGACACCCGCTGGGCGGCCGCGATTCTCGCCACCGAGGGAATCGCCGGGGCCTGCCTCGCGGCCGGTTGGCGGACAACGACGGTCACCGTGCTGGCTTGGATCGCGCAAGTGAGCGTGTTTCGCCGGACCATTCCCGCAGCCAACGCCGGCGACCTGCTGCTCTCGTGTCTGCTGTTCTGGTCCTGTTTCCTCCCCCTCGGGGCGGTCTGGTCGTTCGACGCGCGACGCACCGCCGGCGACGGGCGGCCACGGGCGGCGCGGGTGTACGGCCCGGCAACCGTAGCCCTCATGCTGCAGGTGATGGCGGTCTACGTCGGCGCCGGACTGTCGAAATGGAATGCCTCGTGGCTCGGTGGGGAAGCGGTCCGCTACGCGCTGTCCGTCCACGATCACGGCACCCCGCTGGGGATGTGGCTGGCCGACGCCGACTGGCTGGTGCGGCCGATGACGTGGGGCGTGCTCGGCGCCGAGATCGTCGCACCGCTGGTGTTCATCGCCTGGCCCGCCACCCGGCCGGTGATCGTGGTGGCGTTCCTGCTGTTCCACGTCACGATCTGGCTGACGATGTCGGTCGGGCTGTTCGCGCCGATCGGCATCGTGGCCTGGCTGCCGCTCCTCCCCGGCAGGATGTGGGGCCGCGTCGGACCGAGGCTGACGGACACCTTCGGCCGCGACTGCCCGTCGGCCGCGAGCCGCTGGGCCTGCGCCGCCGCGGCCTTGCTGGCGGCGGTGAGTTTCGTGCACGACCGCACGCCCTGGCACGAGCGGCCGCTGCCGGCACCGATCCGGCAGGCGATTCATGCCGCCAGCCTGACACAGGAATGGGGCATGTTCGGCACCGTGCCGCCGCTGGAGCAGTGGGCCTACGGTCGCGGCGAACTCGCCGACGGCCGCGTCGTCGACGTGCTCCGCGCCGGCCGACCGATCGAGGCGGAGCGGCCGACCGGCGGCTTCACGAGCCTGCCGCACCATCGCTGGCACAAGCTCCTGTGGATCCTGCCGCGCCCCAAGGTGCGGCCGTTCGCTCCCAGTGTCGCCGCCGCCCTGGCCCGCGACTGGAACTCGCGGCACGCCGCGAACGAGCAGCTCGTCACGCTCGAAATCCGCTTCGCCCAGCGCAACCTCGCCGAGCCCGACGCTCCGCTGCAGGAGATGCTCGTCGGCGCCTGGCCGGACCGCGATGCCGGCGGCGCGGGCAACCTCGACCGCTTCCTCGAGGCGGATCGGGGCGGCAGCCCCTCGCGGTGACGAGTCGCGACGGCATGCGAGAGGCGGGAGTCGAACCCGCACGCCTTGCGGCACTGGAACCTAAATCCAGCGCGTCTGCCAGTTTCGCCACTCTCGCGACCGCCACTTCCTCGTCCAGAGTGTACTCCGACACGAGGCCGGCCGCCGCTCAGCGGCTCAAGCCGGCCGCGTCGGCGGCGGGATCGAACGGCACCCGCGGCACCCGCAGCGGATCGCGTTCGACCGACTTTGGCAGACGCTCGACGGAGACGGGGTAGGTGAGGGTCGCGGGCCGCACCTCGGGGCTGACCGGCTGCGCGGCGGCCGTCGCGCCGCGGCTGGCCACGAAGCGGCGCGGCACCGGGCCGGTCGCCGACTCGTCGAACAGATTGTCGTCCGCAGCGGGCTGCTTGGCCGGAGGCTCGGCGGCGGGTGGAGTCGGCGCCGCGGGCTCGCCGGTCTCCTTCCCGGCGGCGGGTTCCTCGATCGGCAGCGGCGCGGGTTCGGCCGGCTCTCGGACCGGCTCGGCCGGCGGTGCGGGTTCAGCGGGAGGTGGCGCGGGCTCGTCGGCCGGTTGACGCGGCGTGGCCGGTGCCGCGTCGGGCTCCGGAGCGGGCAGTTCGTCCGCACGCGGGCCGCGGGATTCCTCGTCGGCCCGGGGCACCGCCGACTTCGGCGGCCGCGCGGGCGTCGCGTCCTGCACGTTGGCCACCGGCACGACGCCCTGGCCCGGCCAGCGTCGCCACTGCGTGCCGTAGAAACCGAACTCCTGCGGTCGGACCGGGCAGTAAGGATGGCACTTGCCGTCGCGGCAGCCGCTGTGGTGGCCGCGATGCCCGCCCGGGCGGCACGCCCGGCAGTGGGGCTCGCGGCAGCCGCGGCACGCGCCGCCGGCGGGCACGACGGCGGGGTCCACGACGGCCGTGCGGGCTGGCCTCGGCTTGGGGGCGGAATCGGCAGCGGCGGCCCCGTGCGACCAGCACGTCACAGCAATCCCCACGCAGAGCAGCGCGGCCCGGCCGCGCCCGCCAACATTCCACAGTCGCCTGCCGTGCTGTCCCATCATCGTCGTTTCCTCGCTTCAGTCGTCCACCGGCCGCAAAGTCGGCCCAATCGTCACAAGCGGACCTGTCGGGTCTATCGACCGATCGGTCCGCCGATCTTGTGGCCGAATCCGCGGGCCAACAGACGATTCCCCCGAAAACGCCGCGACCGTGGCAATCTGGGGCTTTTCGGCCGACCGAACGCCGGGGGTTTTCCACAACCGGCTGGTAGACTGGGAGGTTCAAAGGCCCGGACTTGCAAGGACGGGCGTCGCGAGGGAAAGGCCCGTGAAACGCGTCAACGTCAAACTCCTTCTGGCCCTTGTCGCCACCGCGGTCGTCGCCGTGGGCGGCGTCTATTTTCTGCGGAAGTTCCAGGTCTCGCGGAACGCCGGCGGCCTGGCGAAGATGGCGCGGCAACGTCTCGAGGAGGGGAAGGCGGCCGAGGCGCTGCAGATCTTCCAGCGCTACGTCGGCCTTCGTCCCGAGGACTCCGCAGCCTATGCGGAGTACGCCGAACTCCTGCTGCAGAAGACGGAGGTTCCCGAGGCGACACGGGCCGACCTGTCGCGGGCCTACAACGTGCTCGAGGAAGCCGTCCGTCGCAACCCGACGAATGCCAAACTTCGGGCGCGGCTGGCGCAATTCCAGCTCCGCATCGGACGGTTCGCCGACGCACGCGAGCATCTCGAAGTGCTCCGCGGCAGCGACCCGGCGACGAACGCTGCGGCCCCGTCCACCGAGGCCGATGCGGCCAAGGATCCGCACGCTGACCTGACCAAGCCGAGCACGGTCGCACTCATGCTGGCCCGGTCCTACATGGGAATCGGCGAGTTCGAGCGGGCGGCGGCGCTGGCCGGCGAACTGGTCGGCTACGACCTGGAATCGCGCTCCTTCGATGACGCCGCGCACCCGGAAGCGCCGACCGACGCCTACATCGTGTTGGCCGCCCTGCTCTACGAGAAACTCGAGGCCGAGGACAAGGCCAACGGCGTGCTCGAGCAGCTCGTCAAAGTGAAGGGCGACGACGTCCAGGCATGGCTGGCGATGTGCCGCTGGCACCGGCAGCGGGGCGATATCGCCGCCGCGACGAAGGATGCCGAGCGGGCCCTCGAGATCGCCCCGGACGACCCCGACGCGTTGTTCAACGCCTTCGAGCTGGCCCTCGCAGCCGCGGATCTGCCGCGGGCCGAGGATCTGGCGAAGAAGGCCCGCGACAAGTTTCCGGACGACGAGCGCGGGTACCGTGGCCTGGCCGCGGTGTACCTGCAACAGGGTCGGCCGCAGGATGCGGAGCAGGTGCTGCGGGACGGCGTGGCCGCGCTCCCGGGAAGGGCGTCCTTGCTGCTCATGCTGGCCGACACGCTCCTGCAGCGCAACGAACTCGAAGAAGCCACCCAGACGATCGCACGCGTGAAGGAGAGCTTCGGGCAGACGAGCCCGGCCGTCAGCCTGTTCGAGTCGCGGATTCTGATCGCGGAGCAGAAGTGGCTGGCGGCCAAGCAGAAGCTCCAGGCGCTGCGACCGCTCGTCGCGGGATCGGACGATCTCACCCGACAGGTCGATCTCTACCTGGGCCAATGCGCCGAGCAGCTCGGCGAATTCGACGAGCAACTGGAGGCCAATCAACGCGTCTTGAGCGACGCCCCGAGTTCCCTGCCGGCCCGCGTCGGCGCTGCGTCGGCGCTGATGGCAGCCGGGAAGCCCGACGAGGCGCTCGAGGAGTTCGAAACCATCGCGGCGGGCATCCCCCGGGAAAAACTCCCGGGCATTCCCCAGGTGTGGCTGCCACTCCTGCAACTGCGGGTCGCGACCCAGGCCCGCCTGCCGGCCGAGAGCCGTGACTGGTCGAAAATCGATGCGCTGTTGGACTCGCTCCAGCAGGCGCCGGAAGTCTCGTCCTCGCAGATGGCCCTGCTGCGGGCCGACATCCTCCTGCGAAAAGGAGAGCTCGACGCCGCAGCAAGTGTGCTGGCGAAGGCGGCCGAAGCCGATGTGGCCAACCCGCAGATCGCGGCCGCCCGGGTGACGCTTGCCCTCCGCCGCCAGGGTCCCGCGGCGGGCCGCGAACTGCTGGCCGCGTTGCCGGCGGAGGTCGCAGGGAATCCCGTCGTCTTGACCATCGACGCCCAGGTGGCCGCCAGCGAGGGCAAGGAGGCCGCGCGGACGGCCTTCACGCGCATCGAGGAGCGGGCCAAACAACTGCCGGACGAAGCGGCGGGCCGACTGCTCTCCCAGCTGGCCTCCCTGTCGCTGGCGCTCGGTGATCGGGATGCCGCGGAACGGCTCTGGCACGAGGCGGCCGTCAAGCAGCCGGAGGACCTGCAGGCCCGCAGTGCGCTGTTCGACATCGCGGCCGACTCCGGCGACGTCGCCAAGGCCGAGGCAGCCGCCGAGGCGCTGGCCAAGGTCGCCGGCGAAAAGAGCCCGCAGGGCCGCGTGGCGATGGCGGCCGTCGGCATCCTCGCGGTGCGCAAGGCCTTGGCGTCCCGGCAGGAGGCGGGGGGTGCGATGCCGGAGATGACGCCGCAGGAGCGGGAGCGGCTCGATGCATCCCGCAACCTGCTCATCGAGGCAGAGAACCAGCGGCCGGGCTGGAATCGGATTCAGAGCATGTTCGCCGAAATCGAAGGTCTGAAGGGAGACGTCAGTTCGGCCATCGAACGTCTGCAGCGGTCCGTCAGCCTCGGCCCCACGAACCCCGCCGTGATGCGGCAGCTGGTGTCGCTGCTCTACGCGACCAACCGCATCGAGGAAGCCCGGCTCGCCCTGGCTTCGCTGGGCCCCGACAACGCGGGCCTGGAGCGGCTCTCCGCGGAGGTCGAGATGCGGGCCGGCAAGTTCGACGACGCCGTCGCGCTGGCCGAGCGCACGGTCGCGGCGGAATCGAAAAACGCCGACGAGTTGCTCTGGTTCGGGCAGCTCCTGGAGCGATCCGGAAAGCGGGAGCAGGCGGTGGAGATCGTGGAGCGGGCCGTCGCGGCGGCGCCCGAGCGGCCCGAGACGTGGCTCACGCTGTGCTCGCTCCAGCTCGCCCAGGGCAAGCGTAAAGCCGCGGAACAGACGCTCGACCGCGCCGCCGACAATCTCTCCGGACCGCAGCGCGGCCTCGCCCTGGCGCAGGGTCGGGAAATGCTCGGGCAGCTCGATGATGCGGAGCGGTCCTATCGCGAGGCGTTGGCGGCCGCCCCGCAAGATCTCGCCGTCGCCCGCCGGCTGGCGGAGTTCCTTCTCCGCTGCGGCCGGCTCGTGCCGGCCCGCGAGACCATCGATTCGATCGTGGCGGCCACGGCCGGCTCCTCGGCCGACAAGGCGACCCAGGCCTGGGCGCGCCGCGTGGTCGCCGAACTGGTGGGCGAACGCGGCACCTTCCGCGCGTTCGAGGCGGCGCTGCGAACCCTGCAGAAGAATGCCGACTCGAAGGGCCAACTCGCCCCGGACGACCTGGCCCTCAAAGCGCGGCTCCTCGCCGCCCGTCCGGAGCCGGCCAACTGGCGGGAAGGCATCCAGGTCCTCCAGGGACTCGCCGAGGTGCAGCCGCTCACGACCGGGCAGCGGCTCCAGCTCGCGCAGCTACAGGAGCGGACCGGGAACTGGGAGGATTGCCGCAACGGCCTGATCTCGATCGCCTCCGCGCCGCAGACGCCGCCGGCCATCCTGGCGATGCTCGTCGAGAAGATGATCGACCACGGCGAAACCAGCACCGCCCGCACCTGGATGCGACGCCTGCAAAACGCCGCCCCGGATTCACCCCTGACGCTCGCCGTCGAAGCCAAGCTCGCCATCGCCACGGACGACCGCGAGACGGCGGTGGGGGCCGCCCGCAAGCTGATGCCGGCGGCCGACGCGACCGTCGAACAGGCGGAGCAACTGGCGACCATCGCCAAGTTGTTCGAGGACCTCGGCTTCGCGAAGGCGGCGGACAAGGTGCTCGGCCAGCTCGCCGGCCTGTCGCCCGAAGGCGTGGTGACGCGGGCGGCTTTCCTCGGCCGGCAGAAGCGAACTGCGGAGGCCTTCGACCTCCTGGAGACGGTGTGGGACAAAGTGCCCCTCGAGCGGCTCATGCAGGTCGCCGTCGAGGCGGTGCGCGACGGCGAGGATCCGGCGGCCGCCGAGCGCATCGAACCGTGGTTCGCCAAGGCGATTCGTCAGGATCCCGAGTCCGTGTCGCTGCCGCTGCTGCTGGCGGAACTGCGCGACTTCCAAGGGCGCCGGGCCGACTCCGAGGGCATCTATCGCGACCTTCTGGCCCGGAACCTGCTGGAGCCCATGCAGTCGGCGATCGTCACCAACAATCTCGCCTTTCATCTCGCCCGGCCTGACACCGCGGCCGAGGCCCGCACCTTGATCGACAAGGCGATCGACGAACTGGGGCCGCACCCCGACCTGCTCGACACCCGCGGCCTCGTCACGTTGGCCGCGGGGGATGCTCGGGAAGCGATGACGGATCTCCAGGAAGCCGTGCTTCAACCCACGGCGACGAAACTGTTGCATCTGGCCTACGCCCAACTCCAGGCCGGCGATACCGAGGCCGCGTCACGGTCACTCGACGCGGCTCGCAAGAAGCAACTGCGTCCGGCCCGTTTGTCCGCAGCGGACCGCGAGCGACTCGGTGCCCTCGAGGCGGCGCTGGCCAAGCCCGCGGCGTGACCCACGCCAGCGGCGGTCAGTGTCCGCCCTGGAGCATCCGCGACCTGGCGAGCGCCTCCTCCGCCTCCGCGATTCGGCCGCCACGCATGCAGGCCACGCTCAAGGCGGTGTAGCTGAACGGGTCGGCAGGCTCGAGTTCGCAAACGCGGCGGGCGTGGCGGATCGCCTCATCGTGCCGCTCGAGCCGCGTGCACCAGGCCGCGAGCGCCGAGTGGGCGAGCGCGTAGTCGGGATCGGCGGCTACCACCGCTTCGAGCGCCGTGACGGCGCCCGGCAGGTCGCCCGCGTTCTTCACCGCCTCAGCCGCCTCGTATCGTTCTTCCCGCGTCGTCATTGCTCGAGCACCTCCGCGCCCTCGAATCTTCGGAATGGGCGAGGCAGTGTAGCGGTTGGCAGCGGAAAGGGGATGGGCGGAGGCGCACTTTGCCCAGCCCAGGCAGACGGGGCAAGGTCTCGCAGCGGCGCGAAACTGGCATTGAATCCAGGGTCACACCGAGCCGATAACCCTCCCCGGCTCCCGTCGCTCCGGCGGATGAGCGGTGGTTTTCCGCCGCCCCCGGCCTCGAGGGATCCCCGAAAGGCTACGTGTGAGCATCCATCCGTTGGCGGTCGTGAGTCCGGATGCACGCCTCGGGGTGGGCGTGCGCGTGGCCCCGTTCGCGACGATCGAGGCGGACGTCGAGCTTGGCGACTTCTGCACCGTCGCCAGCGGCGCCGTCGTGAAGTCGGGCGTGCGGGCCGGCTGCCACAACGAGTTCGGCGAGCACGCGGTGATCGGCGGCGCCC
This sequence comes from Pirellulales bacterium, assembly GCA_044358905.1. Taxonomy (GTDB): domain Bacteria; phylum Planctomycetota; class Planctomycetia; order Pirellulales; family UBA1268; genus QWPN01. The sequence goes on from JBIKND010000034.1 coordinate 23,413, forward strand.
CGCAGCACGTGGCCCGACCCGAGGACATCGGTGGCGTCCGGATCGGCGACCACAACGTCTTCCGCGAGTACGCGACCGTGCATCGGGCCCTGAAACCCGGCACCGTGACGGCCGTGGGCAATCACAACTACGTCATGGCCGGTGCGCACTTCGGCCACGATTCCGTGGTCGGCAACAACTGCATCTTCGCCAACGCCGCCCTGCTCGGCGGCCATGTCACCGTCGAGGATCGGGCCTTTGTGTCCGGGGCGGTGGCCGTGCATCAGTTCTGTCGGATCGGCCGGCTGGCGATGGTCGGCGGTCACGCCCGTGTGGTGCAGGACGTGCCCCCGTTCATGCTCCTCGACGGCCAGAGCGGCTGCATCGTCGGGCTCAACATCGTGGGCCTGCGGCGCAGCGGGCACTCCGCCGAGGATGTCGCCACCCTCAAGTCGGCGTATCGCACGATCTACCGCCGGGGCCTGCCCTGGAAGGATGTCCTCGACGCCCTGCGGGCCGAGTTCAACGCCGCCCCCGTGGCACACCTGCTGGAGTTCCTCGCCGGCGGGAGCCGCGGGTTTTCCCAGGAGCGGCGGGCGCCGCCCTCGGCCACCCTGCGGCTCCGGGTGCCCGACGAGGATGCAGGCGTCACGGCCTTCCGCGCCCGCGCGGGCTGAGACGCTCAGGGCTCGTAGCCGTCGGCCGGCCGGCTACCAGACTCGTCGAGTCCGTACCGCTGCAGCTTGCGACGCAGCACGGAGCGGTCGATGCCGAGCATCTTCGCGGCCAGCGACTTGTTTTGCATGGTCGCGGTCAGCGTCCGCTCCAGATGCATCCGCTCGACGTCCGCGAGCGTGGGCCAAGCCGACGCACCATCGGCTGCTGCGGCGGCGGGTGGAGCCAATGCCTGCGCCGAAGACTGGATCCGCGGCTCCACCCGATAGACGCCGGGCAGTGGCGTGGCGGACACGATGCCGCGGCTGGCCGCCACCGCGAGTTGGGCTGCGCCCGACGAGGACTCGGCCGCCGGCCGCGTTCCCATCAGTCCGCTGAGGGCGTCGGGGTCGATCTCATCGCCGGACGAGAACATCACCGCCCGCTCCAGCACGTTCTCCAATTCACGCACGTTGCCCGGCCACGCGTAGGCCTGCAGCACGTCGATCGCGGGCTGTGAAAGGCTGCACATCGGCATGCCGTGGCGGGCGGCGAGTTCGGCCAGGTATCGCGCCGCGAGCACCGGCACGTCCTCGGGCCGCTCGCGGAGGGGCAGCGTCTGGATGGCGACGACGTTGAGACGGTAGAAGAGATCCTCGCGAAACCGCCCCTCGTTCACTTCCCGCGACAATTCCCGGTTGGTCGCGGCGAGCACCCGCACGTCCACCGGAACCTCCTGGTGGCTGCCGACGGGCACGACGGTTCTT
>JBIKND010000189.1:0-7349 GCA_044358905.1 Pirellulales bacterium
CGAGTAGTCGATGGCGAAGCCGCTGACGCGGAAGCCCTTGCCCCCCTCGACCCGCTCCTTGCCGATGTAGATGCAGTCCACGGGGCAGGCCTTCGCGCACTGATCGCAGGCGATGCAGGTCGTGAGATCGTAGCGGTGGAAGCCCCGGTAACGGGCGGCCACGGGCGCCGGCAGCTCCGGATACTCGAAGTGCTCGGTGAAGGTGCGGCGCTTCTGATCGTAGGTGCTGCTGAAGACCCGCAGCGTCACGAACATCCCCTCGAGCACCGTCCACACGGCCGTGAACAGGTTGCGGAACCAGTCTTTCATGGGGGGTCCTGACGGGGGCGGCGCCTGCCGCGGAGGGCGAAAGCGGTCGCGGCGAGGCCAGTATAGGAACGCCCGACAACCCAACAAGCCACCGCCCTCGCGCTCGCATCGCAACCGCGCCGCCTGCCACGCGGCCGTGAAATCACCAGGGTGTCCGTAGCCTTCGGCCGCCCGTGCTCTGGAGCCGGTAGGCGTCCCCCGCGGCCGCAAGACCCCGTTTTTCCACCGCTTGGGACCGCGATTTGCTTGACGACGGCCTGAAAACCTTTTATTTTTGGGGGGTTTGAGGAAGATCGGTTGGGTGTCAGCACCGCCAAGGAACGGGCCATGCTGGTTTTGTCGCGCAAGAAGGACGAGAGCATCGTCATCAACAACGACATCACGATCGTTGTGGTGGAGATCCGTGGCGACAAGGTGCGACTGGGCGTCGAGGCGCCGAAGGACGTGCCCGTGCACCGGCGCGAAGTCTTCGAGGCGATCGCCCGCGGCGAACCGATCGACCTGCCCGCGGTGACGACCGTCGAAAACACGACCGAGCCGACCGACCCTGCCGCCCCGTGACGCGACGTCGGTCGTGCGGCCGGATGCCGGCTCCTCTTTCGTGACTATCCTTCTCCGGGTAGTCTGTTGACATGCGGTCGGTGGTTTCCGCCGGCCTCATGGCCCCATCGTCTAGAGGCCTAGGACATCGCCCTTTCACGGCGGTAACCGGGGTTCGAATCCCCGTGGGGTCATGCCTTCTCTCCCGCCGAAAAAGCCATCCCTGGCCTTTTTCGGCTCCATCGACCGCAGGGAACTCCGAGGGTTCCCTGGGTCGATCGGCGTCGCATCCAGCGACGCGGCGGTGCTGTATCCTGTTGCGCAGCGAGCTCGGCGCGACGGAAGGCGAGAGGGTCGGTGCGAGGGTGGCGAGCCTGGCGGTCCTCCGCCAGCGAGACAACTCGTACCGCCCGAGAGCCGTGAACACTCCCTGGCAACTTCGCCTCTCGGAACACCAACCATGAGTGAGTCTTCCTCGTACGACGCCGTGCTCCTCGTCTCGTTCGGCGGTCCCGATGGGCCCGACGACGTGATCCCGTTCCTCGAGAACGTCCTCCGCGGCCGCAACGTGCCGCGGGAGCGGATGCTGGAAGTTGCCGAGCACTATTACCACTTCGGCGGCAAGAGCCCGATCAACGAGCAGAACCTCGCCCTGCTGGCGGCCCTGCGGGCGGAGCTCGAGCGGCGCGGCCCCCACATCCCGGTCTACTGGGGCAACCGCAACTGGCATCCGCTGCTCACCGACACGCTCCGCGAGATGGCCGACGCCGGCGTGAAGCGGGCGATCGCCTTCGTGACCAGCGCCTTCAGCAGCTACTCCGGCTGCCGGCAGTATCGCGAGAACATCGGCGCCGCCCTGGCCCCGCTCGGCGACCGGGCGCCGCAGGTGGACAAGATCCGCGTGTTCTTCAACCATCCCGGCTTCGTCGGGCCGATGGCGGCCAACGTGCGCCGGGCCTTGGAGGCGTTTCCCGCGGCCGACCGGCCGAGCGTGCCGGTGCTGTTCACGGCCCACAGCATTCCGACGTCGATGGCCGACGGCTGCCGCTACGTACCCCAGCTCGAGGAGTCGTGCCGGCTCGTCGCGGAGGCGGCCGGCGCGGCGAACTGGCGGCTCGTCTACCAGAGCCGCAGCGGCCCGCCCACGCAGCCGTGGCTCGAGCCCGACATCTGCGACGCGATCCGGCTGCAGCACGCCGCTGGACAGACCAGACTCGTGATCGCCCCGATCGGCTTCATCTCCGACCACATGGAGGTGCTCTACGATCTCGACACCGAAGCGGCTGATCTGTGCCAGGAGCTCGGCATGACGATGGCCCGCGCCGCCACGGTGGGCACGGCACCGGAGTTCGTGGCGATGGTCCGCGACCTGATCGCGGAGCGGGCGCTCAACCTGCCCGAGCGGGTGGCGATCGGCCGGCTGCCGGCGAACCACGACGTCTGCCCGCTCGACTGCTGCCCCGCCCCGCAGCGGCCGCAGATGCCGGCCCGCCCGACGCCGCCGGCTTGAGCCATGGACAATTCCCCCGCGGCCTGCGTTTCGCTCGTCCACGGCTATCTGGCCAACAAGTTCCTGCTGGCCACGCTCGCCCGCCGCCTCCGGCGGCGCGGCTTCGCACCGCAGCCATGGGGCTATTGGAACATCCAGTGCTCGCTGCTCGTGCATGCCGAGCGATTCGCCCGCGAGCTCGCGGCCCGCGACGCCGACCCCCGGGTGGGCACGCTCCACGTGGTGACGCACAGCATGGGCGGCATCGTGGCCCGCGCCGCGCTCGACCGCTACCGGCCGCGGAAGCTCGGCCGGATCGTGATGCTCGCGCCGCCGAACCGCGGCTCGTTCGTGGCCACGGCCACCGCGGACACGTTCGGGCGGTTCTTGAAGCCGGTCGCGGAGCTTTCCACGGCGCCCGACAGTCTCGTCAACTCGCTGCCCACGCCCGAGGGCGTGGAGATCGGCGTGATCGCGGCCGCCCACGACGCCCTGGTGTCGGAGGCGAGCACGCACCCGGCCGTGCCCCACGCCCACGTCACGCTGCCCACCTGGCACACGGGCCTGCTCTTTCACCGCGACGCCGCCGAACTGATCGCCGAGTTCCTCGCGACGGGACGATTCCCCGCAGTCAACGAGTGCGCCGCGCAGGCCACACGCGCATGACCATCACGATGCGGTCAGGCTCCGACACGCGGAACATGAACGCCAGCGGACCCACGATGCCGATTCGATAGGTCTCATCTCGCGACTCGCCGACGCCGTGGGGGGTGTGACGCAACGCCTGGTCGCAAGCGTCCGCGGCAGCGGCGATCGCACCTCGTTCGAGCGTAGCCGTCCAGATCACAGTCAACTGCTCTTCAGCCGCCGGATGCCAGAACACCTGATACCCAGACGGCTTTTTCATCACGCTCCCAGCCGTTTCCAGATTTCCTGCAGCGTCCGCCCCTGCCCCGACTCAAAATCGGCATCCAACTCGGCCCTCGACACGTTCGCCATGGCCCAATCAGCGACCATTCGTCGAAACTGCTCTTCCGTGAAGAACATCCCGATGGGCGTTCCGGAAGCGTCCTCGAGTTCCGCCGAGCCGGCGGCCGTCAACCGCGACACCAAGTCCTGATCGGAGACAACGATCGACATGATGAAACCTTTCTCGATCAAACACCCCGGCAATGTATACACGCGTACATATTGCGTCAAGTGTGCCTGGCTTCCACGTATGATTTTCTCCCGCGTCGCCACTCGCGTCAAAACGCCATGAATCCCTCGCCCCGTCCCCTGGGCTCGTCCTCCGTCGCCGTCGGCCCGCTCGGCCTGGGCTGCTGGCCGTTGGCGGGCATGACCCGCGCGGGCATCACCCACGCGGCGGCCGTGGCCACGGTTCGTGCGGCGATCGACGCCGGCGTCACGCATCTCGACACGGCCTATTGCTACGGCGAGCACGGCGAGAGCGAGCAGGCGATCGGGGAGGCGCTCGGGCTGACTGCGGCGGGCGCCGAGGACGGCGGTCGTCGGCGCGACGCCGTGGTGCTGGCGGGCAAGTGCGGCATCCACTGGGAGCCGGATACCTCGCGCTCGCCGCCGCGGCGGCAGGTCGTGGATGGCCGCCCAGAACGGATTCGTGCCGAGGTGGAGGAGAGCCTGCGGCGGCTGGGCACCGACCGGTTCGACCTCCTCTACCTGCACGCGCCCGATCCGGCCGTGCCGATCGAAGACTCGGCGGGCGAATTGAAGCGGCTCCTCGACGCAGGAAAGGCCCGGGCCATCGGCCTTTCGAACGCCTCGGTGGCGAACTTGGAGCGGTTTGCGGCGGAGTGTCCGCTCTCCGCCTGCCAGATGCAGTTCAACATGCTGCAGCGGGACATCGAGGCCGACGTGCTGCCGTGGTGCATGCGTCACGGCGTGGCGGTCGTCGCCTACTGGCCGCTGATGAAGGGCCTGCTGGCGGGGAAGATGCGGCGGGGTCAGGAGTTCCCCGCCGACGACAGCCGCCGCAAGTATCCGATCTTCGCCGGCGACGAGTTCGCCAGAAATCTCGACTTCGTGGACGCCCTGCGACCGGTGGCGGCGCGGCTGGGGTGCACGCTGACGGCGCTCGTGCTGGCGTGGACGGCGGAGCAGCCGGGAATCACGAGCGTGCTCTTCGGCGCGACGAGCCCGGAGCAGGTGGCGGAGAACGCCGCGGCGTTGCGGTGCGACCTCGACGATGCGGCCCGGTCAACGATCGCCGCCGCGATCCAAGCCCGCGGCCCCGTCGCCGGCCGCAAGGGGGTGTGATCGTCAGGCCGCGCCGACGACTGCGGGCTGCGCGGCGGCCACGCTTACATACGCCTGGCGGGCCTCGAGGCATACGCGGCGGAACGACTCAGGCCGGCTCACGCCCGGCAGGCGGAGCGTTTCGATCGGGCCGCGACGGAAGACGAGATCACCCGCCGCATACCATTCCTGACCGGGCTTCACGACGAGGTCGATAGCGTCGAAGCGGTCGAGATCGACGAACTGCTCGACCAGCGGGTTCACGCCCCGCTCGATCGCTACGCGGCGATTGGTAAGCCGATATCGCTTGAAGGCCCAGGGCAGCCGCATCGACAGATACAGCCCGAGGCCGACGGGGATCGTGGCCAGAAGCGCGAGCCTGCCGACGGAGATCGGTCCGAACCCGCTCTTGATCCGGTAGAGCCGGCCGAGGGCCTGCCCCAGCCCGGTGCTCGCCACGGACGGCCAGACCGTCATCACGGTCGCCTCGGCGACGGCGGGAGGAACGACACCGGAGATGGTTTGGAAGCGATTCATGCCGCAAATCCTACCCTTTTGCCCGCCGTCCGGAAGGCCCCGGCAGGATGCCGCTATTCCGCCTTCGGCTGGACCCGCTTCTCCACGCCGACGACGCGGACCGTCGCCGGGGCCAGCCGGGCCTCGATGACCTCCCAGGCCGGCGGCGAGGCCTCCGCGGCTGCCGGCGCAAGATCGACGAGTTGTTCCTTGAGGAGCGGCCAGATCGCCTCGACGGGAATGCCCAGGCCACGGGCGTTCCCCGTCGCGTCAGTCCGCGGCGTCGGCGCGACCAGGCCCACGACCCGACCCGTCGCATCCACGATCGGCCCGCCCCCGAGGCCCCGCGAGACGGTCGCCGAATGCACGAATGCGTTTCGAAGATCGCTGCGCGGGGCCGCGACGATCGCCCCCCGCCGCACCTCCGTCGGCTCGCCGGAAAGCAGGCCGCCCGCCTTGTTCGCAGCCGCGAGCTCTGCGGCCACGGCTGGCAGCTTCTCACCCAGCGGCAGCGGTGCGGCCGCCAGACCGTCGCACTTGAGCAGCGTGACCTCCGGATCCTCGAGCGATGCGACCTCGATCGCGGCCAGCCGCCGCCCCGGCGTGGCCGGATCTTCGACCCACACCTCGGCGAGGTCGGCGAGCACCCGCCGGCTCGTGAGGACGTGCCCCGGCGCGACCACGACCCCGCTGGCCGTGCGACTCCCGACCACCCAGTCCCGCGGCGGCTGCAGCGTCGCCGGCAGTGTGGCGACGGGCCCCGGATTACAGGCTTTTCCATACGGCGTCAGATAGACGAGCTTCCGGCCGCCGGCGTTCTCAACAGCCTTCAATTTCAACTGCTGCACGACCTGGCGATAGAGGTCGTTGAGGTCGGCGACCACCCTGTCCGGCATCTTGGGGCGGCTGTTGGCCGCGCTGACGATCACGACGCCGAGATTGTCGGCCACGAGCTGGGCATCGGGCACGAGGTCGAGGATCTGCCGAAACCGACCGGCCAGCCCGGCATACCGGCCGGCCGAAAACTCGCACGTCGCCAGATTGCTCGCCGCCCACGGGTCGTCCGGATCCCGCCGGCTGGCATCGAGAAAATGGTCGATCGCCTTGGCGGGTCCGTTCCCCAGCGCGTAGGCCAGCCCCAAGATGAAGTCGGCCCGGCCATCTTCGGGGTCGAGCCGGCTCGCCTTCTCGATCTCGGCCTCGGCCAGCTTCGCGTTGCCGAGCTTCAGCAACTGCATCGCGTGCTGGAGAATCTCCGCGGCCTGCCGACGGGTTTCGGCCCGCTGCTCGGGCGTCACCCACGCATCGCCCTGCCGGACCCGCTTCTCGGCCGCCAGCGCCTGCCATTCCGCCAAACGCCTCTCGGCGGCAGCCCGCTCCGCCGCGGAAAGGGCGTCGCCCGCGAGGAAGAGCTGATAGACGAGCACGGCATCCGCCGCGGTCGCGCACCAGACGGCGTCGGTCTCGACGGCCTTGAGCACCTCGGGGACCGCGAGCGTCACGCTCTTCCCGAAGGGCCCGCGGGCCGTCACGGCCACGCCCGGCTCACTCGCCGGCTTCGACTCCACCGCCAGCCGGATGGCGTCGCGGTCAGTCTCCGACAGGGCGGCGAGCGGCAGTTCAATCCGCGTCTTGTCGGCCAACTGAAAGATCCCGACAGCGGGGTTGCCGGGCTTGAGCGCGACGAACTCCGCCCGCAGTGCCCACGTGCCGTCCGCGGCCCACCCAGCGGCTCCCCAGGCGACCAGAACCAGCGCTGCGACCATTCCGACGAAGCGATGCATCGACCAACGGCCTCCGTGTTCGCGCATGCTTCAGTTTAAGGATTCCATCCGCGCATGAAAAAACCCGTCGGGGCTCGGCTGAGCCCCGACGGGTCACATGATCTTGTTCGATCCGGCAGCCTTGCCGACTACCAGATTGCTCCGGTCATCGGCTGATCTCTTTTGGCTGGCAACACGATCGCCTCCACATGCAGCGTCGGCAATCAAAAGACTCTTGCGAATCTTCGATCGCCTCGCTGATGGCCTCCGCGGACGCTGGATAAACCAGGCCGGTTTGGCATTTTCCTTTAGAAAGGAGGTGATCCAGCCGCAGGTTCCCCTACGGCTACCTTGTTACGACTTAGTCCCAATCGCAGAGTTCATCTTAGGCGCCTGGCTCCTTGCGGTTACCTCGGCGACTTCGGATGCCCCCCACTTTCGTGGCTTGACGGGCGGTGTGTACAAGGCTCAGGAAC
>JBIKND010000035.1:0-24501 GCA_044358905.1 Pirellulales bacterium
GCTCGACCTTGCGGCCCTGCTCGTCGGCGGCCGACGCGAGTCCTGCAGCGGCGACCACGAGACACATGGAAGCGAGCACCAAACCGCGCGGAATCCGGAAGGGGCTCATCGTGATGTTCTCGCCGCGGTGGAAGGGGGACAGTCGCTCACTTGACGAGTTTCACCAAAGCCCAGCCGTCGCTCTCGGTGAACTCGCGGGCGGTGAAGCTCCAAATAACCAGTTTCTTGTCCGGCAGGTACGCGGGGTCGGCCCGCGCCGTCCGCGCCAGCGTCTTGCGCACGGGCGTGGCACCGGAGCCGCGGGCACCGATCACGTCCACGGGCCGGCCCAGTTCCTTCGCGAGCTGATCGGCGAGGCCCGCGCCCGTGCCGTGCAGGTCGCCGCCGGCATGGAACACCAGGCAGTGGCTGTCGCCCATGAGCACGACCGGGCTTTTCGGATCCTCGAGCGGGCGGCCGTCGGCCGAAGCGACGACCCGCGCGGGCACCGTCTCCTTCCCCTGCCCCCCGGTCAGGTCGCCCACGATCTCCCGCTGCTCCATGGTCGTCGTGAAGCCGTCCGGATCGCCCTCCAGCCAGGCCGGCTTTCCGATCCGCTCCCGGATCAGTTTCGCTGCGTATTCGCAGCCGGCCGGCGACCAGTGCGAATCGGTTTTGCAGTAGACCGTGGGAGCGCCCGGCTTCGCCAGGAAGGCGTCGGTGAGGTCGAGAACGTCGACCCCCTTCTCCCGCAGCAGGGCGTAGAAGTCCCGGTCCGCGGCATCGAGCCGGCCGGCGGCCGGGCCGCCGATCGCCTCCGGATAGATCGCGGCCTTGCACGGCACCGGCACGACGAGCAGCCCGATCCCCAGCCGCTGGAGCTGCCCGGCGAAGTCGACGATCGCCGGCAGGGGGTCGGCCTTGTCGGGGGTGGACGCGCGGGAGACCTTGGCCGCCGCTTCGCCCCAGAACGGTCCGGCCCCGAGATGCCGCAGTTCCGCCCGCAGGAACAGCCGGCCGTCGCCGCCGTCGATCGCCAGACTGTCGCCGTCGGCCGCCTTGCGGGCACAGGCCTCGCGGAAGGCCGTGGCGGCATCCTCGGCCCAGGCCGCCGACAGGCCGCAGCAGGCCAACCACGCGACCGTCAACCACCTGCCCGCCGACCGTCTGCCCGCCATCGCGCTGACTCCTGCCTCGAGGCTCATCGAGCACGCCATCATCCTACCATTCCGCCGCCGCCCAGTTGCGGTCCGCGTCCTCCAGGGCCTCGTCGTCGAGGTCGCTGCTCTGCAGTTTGGCGTATTCGGCCGCCACCTTATCCCAGGGCACGAGTTCGAGCCGGACCGTCTCGCCTGGCCGATACCGGGCCGCCGGCATGGCCCGCTGGTCCTGCATGCTCCAGGCATGCACCACCGCCTCCTTGCCCTTGGCCGCGGCGTCGTCCTCGCTCTCCAGGTCCGCCAGGTGAATCGTCAGGATGTGGTCCTTGTACGGCACGCTGCCGGGCCGTGGGGCGTTCGAGACCGCCTGCACCACGCCGCTGACGCGGACGGGCCGGTCGGCGGGGGCCACGTAAAACCCGGTCTCCCGCTTTTCACCGAGTTCCATGGACAGGAGTTTCCAATCCCCGCAGGCGAGTTCGCGGGCGGCGAACTCCCAGATCACGAGCTTCTTGCCGGCCAGCCGGTCGCGGCCGCTCCGCAGCTCCCGCGCCAGCATCTCCCGCGTCGCATGAGACCCGGCATCGTTGCGACAGATGGCGTCGACGGGCAGCCCCAGGGCCAGGCTGAGGTGCTCGACCAGTCCCGCCGACTCGCCCCAGCCCATCGCCGCGAGCGAATAGATGTTGGCGAAGCTGTCGCCGAGGAACAGCACCTCCGCCCGCGGATCGGGCCGCCAGAAGCGGTCCTGGGAGAGCACCTGCCGCAGGGCGACGGACTCCCGGGGAAAGAACGTCTGCCCGGCAGGGAGATCGAGCATCGTGGCGACGTCGCCGAGGCTCTCCGCGGTGGCGTCAAGCGTCTTGAACCGGTCGGTCGCCGCCGCCGACAGCGGCGCGGCGTCCCGGGCCGCCGCTGCGAGCCCGCGGGCTGCGAGTTCCATGCCCTGCGGCGTCCAGTGCGTGTCGGTCCGCAGATAGACCGGACCCTCGGCCTTCGCCGCGACGAGCGCGGCGGCCGGGTCGAAGACCGGGATGCCAGCCGCCGCCAGCAGTTCCCGAAACCTTCCGGCCGACGGATTCTCGATCACCGCCGACGTGCCGGCGTACCGCGAGGTGCAGTCCTCGGGGCAGATCGACGGCTTCACCGGAGCCGGGAAGACGAGCAGGGCGATGCCGCGTTTCGCCAGCTGGTCACGGAAGTCGACGATCGCCTTGACCGGATCCGGCTGCGGCGGGGTGACGAGCTCGCTGCCTCCGGCTCCCCGTTGCCGCAACACCGCGGGCTCCAGGAATCCCGGCCCGGTCAGCGACTCGAGGTCGCGGCGGTAGAAGAGCCAGCCGTCGCGTCCGCAGGAGGCGTCCTCGTTGCCCCCCTTGAGCCAGCCGCTGACCACCGTCTGCATCACGGGGATCATGGCCTCCACGATCCCGTCGCGGTCCTTGAGGGCGGTCTCGTAGGCCTGGATGTCGCGGAGCATGCGGTTGTTCGTCTGCCGGGCCGAGGCGAACATCCCCGCGGCGTCGCCGGCACCGAAGAACGCCCGCCATTCCGCGAGCGACGGGAGGAGGAACGAGAACACGTCCCAGGACTGCGGCAGCCGCCGACCCGTCTCCGCGCCGGACCGGATGGCGGCGAACTCGCGGGCGTTCTGCAGGACCGGCACGCTGAAGATGACCACCAGGAAGAAGAGCGTGAGGAACCAGTTCTTCGCCGGCGTCGAGTCGGTGTGCCCGATCTCGATCTTCGCGATCTCCTCCCGGGACAGTGTGCCGTGGTCAGACATGGTGATTCCGGCGCCGCAGGGCGGTCAGAAGATGAAGTAGATGAACGGGTTGTAGGCCTGCGTCTCCATCAGCGCCAGCGCCAGGAGCAGCAGGATCGCGCAGTAGGCCACCTTCGGCCAGGTCAGCCGCCGGGTGAAGTCCCAGGTCTGCGGGCAGCACCAGACGACCGTGGCCGCGAGGAGGAAACTGAGCAGGTAGTAGGGCTGGTAGATCAGGCCCGCCAGCAGGCTGCTGCCGGCCTGCGGGCTGCCGAGGCCGAGCATCGTCTCGCAGTACCGCGTCGCCGCCGGGAGGTCCTTGGCCCGGAAGAAGACCCAGGTGAAGAGCACGACCACGAAAGTGATCGCCGTGCGGACCGGGCCCGGCAGCCGGGCGTACGCCGAATCCTTGCCCATCATCCGCTCCAGCGCCAGCATGGCCCCGTGGATGCCGCCCCAGATGATGAAGTTCCACGAGGCGCCGTGCCACAGGCCGCCCAGCAGCATCGTGATCGCGAGGTTCATGTAGGTGCGGAACTCGCCGTGGCGGTTGCCGCCCAGCGGGATGTAGAGGTTGTCCCGCAGCCAGGTGGAGAGCGAGAGGTGCCACCGCCGCCAGAACTCCGTGATCGACTGGCTCACGTAGGGGGAGTCAAAGTTCTTGGCGAACACCCAGCCGGTCATCAGGCCCAGGCCGATGGCCATGTCGGAGTAGGCGCTGAAGTCGAAATAGATCTGGAAGGCGTAGGCCGTGACGCCGTACCAGGCGTCGAGCGTGGTGGACGAGCCGGCGTCGAACACCGTGTCGGCGACCTTGCCGCAGGGATTGGCGAGCAGGATCTTCTTCGCCAGTCCGCAGGAGAAGAAGGCCACGCCCCGGGCGAACTTCTCCAGCGTGTGCGTCCGAGAGACGAACTGGTCGGCGACGTCCTGGAAGCGGACGATCGGCCCGGCAACGAGCTGGGGGAACATCGCCACATAGCACATGTAGTCGAGGATCGAGCGAATGGCCCGGGCGTCGCCGCGATAGACGTCGATCGCGTAGCTCATCGACTGGAAGGTGTAGAAGCTGATTCCCAGCGGCAGGGTGATCCGCAGCAGCGTGTCCCAGCGGGCCGACTCCCAGCCGGCCGCGTCCATCAGGCCGTTCCAGCTGTCGAGGCCGAAATTGAAGTACTTGAACACGGCCAGGAGCAGCAGGTTCGAGACGATCGCGCCGGCGAGGGCGAACCGCTGGACCCGCGTCCGTGGCCCCCGCGGGTCGAGCAGCGGCACCGGCGCGGCGGCCGGCGACCCCCACAGGCCGGCGATCGTCAGGCCGGCCAACCAATCGACCACCGTCTGGAAAATCATCAGCAGGACGAACCAGGGATTGGCCCATCCATAGAAGACGTAGCTGACGAGCGTCAGCCAGATGTGCTTGCCCCGCAGCGGCAGCAGGTAGTACGGGATGAGGACGAACGGCAGGAAGTAGAAGACGAAGAGGTGCGAACTGAAGACCATGATTCCACGCTGATCGACCCTGACGGATTGACGATATCTTGTACTTTGAGGGGTCTTTCGTGTCCAGCAGGCCGCCGTGGTCCATGACGCCCGGGTTGGTGGGCGAGAAAGCCCCGCAGCCGCGGAGCTGGTGGAGGTCGGCGAGGCCGTAGCCGTCGGCCTCGTCGATGAAGATCGTGCTGGCCCGGGGGATGTCGAGGCCGCTCTCGATGATCGTCGTGGCGAGGAGGATGTCGGTCGTGCCGGCGACGAACGAGAGCATCACCTCCTCCAGTTCCGTCTCCGAGAGCCGGCCGTGGGCGATGCCGATCGTGGCCCCGGGCACGATCGCCCGCAGGGCCTTGAACCCGGGTTTTTGCAGGGCTTTCAGGCCGACCGTACAGTGGGCTTCATGGTGACAGAACTTCTCAGCCGCATCACCGTCGAACCCGGGAAACGCAGCGGGAAGCCGTGCATCCGTGGGCTTTGAATCACGGTCTCGGACGTGCTGGAATACCTCGCCTCGGGCATGACCGAGGCTGACATTCTCGCCGACTTTCCCGAACTGACCAGCGAGGACATTCGGGCCTGCTGGGTGTTTGCGGCAGAGCGAGAGCGGCGGCTTCTCGGGTCGGTGGCGTGAAGGCGCTCATCGACCAGAACCTGTCGTTTCGCCTCGTCGATATTCTTCTGCCCAGTTTTCCCGGGAGTTGCCACGTGCGAGATGTGGGGCTCGCAGGGGTGGACGACGAGCGGATTTGGTGATTTGCGAAGGACGAAGGTTTTTCCATCGTCACGAAAGAAAACGATCTTCTGGCCCGCACTCTGGTTGGTGGTCATTCTCCGCAGGGGATCCAAGTGTGTCTGGGCAATGGATCGACACGGCGGATCGCAGAGGTCTTGCAGTCGCGGGCAGATGAGATCGAGCGATTCGCGGCCGAGAACGCAGAGTCGGTATTCCTGCTGCGGGGTTGAGTCCGGCCGTGCCCAAGAACATCCCGCACCGGCAAGCGGTTCCGGCTCAAGACGGCTGTGAAGGGCAAAAGATATTTTTGTGCCAAGTGCCGGAAACGCAGCCCGAGGGCCGTGAAGACTCCGCCCCGACCCGCGCCATCGGTTTCGCCCGCGCCATCCGCGAGGTGTCGTGTGAGCGGGGTTTTTCACATGGGTCGCCACAGTCGGCGGTGATCGGCCCGCCGGCCGGTCGAGCCGGTGCCGCCGGCGTGCGCTGAGCACCGTGGCCACGCGTCAGGCCAGTTCCAGCAGCGACCGGACGCTCGCCAGGAGCTTGTGCGGGTCGGCGAGCGTTTCGGACCGCAGCGGCACGACGACGGTCTTCTGATCCACGACCCGCACCACGCGGCCCTTCTTGGCCGCCGCCTCGCGCAGCCGCTCCATCGCACGGCGATCGTGGTGGCCGATCATGATCATCTCCGGATGCCGCGTGATCGAGTCGATGCCGAGGTCGATCGCCCGGCAGCGGAGCCGCGCGAAATCGAGCAGGCGGCGGGCCTCGTCGGGGGGCGGGCCGAAGCGGTCGGTGAGCTCGGCGGCGAGGTCGTCCACCTGGCCGGCGGCCGTGGCCCGCGAGAGCCGGCGATAGACGTCGATCTTGGCGCGGAAGTCGGGCACGTAGTCGCGCGGCAGCCAGGCCTCGCCCGGGAGGTCGATGTTCACCGGCGGCGGCTCGGCCGGCGGCATCTTCTTCATGCCGCGGACGGCCTGCTCGAGGAGCCGGCAGTAGAGCTCGTAGCCGACCGTGGCGATGTGGCCGCTCTGCTGCGTGCCGAGGAGGTTGCCGGCGCCGCGGATCTCGAGGTCGCGCATGGCGAGCGAGAATCCCGCGCCCATGCTGGAAAACTCCTGGATCGCGCGGAGCCGCTTGGCCGCGGTCTGCGTGAGGCGGGCTGTCTCGTCCACGAGCAGGTAGCACCAGGCGCGGTGGTGGGAGCGGCCCACGCGGCCGCGGAGCTGGTGGAGGTCGGCCAGGCCGTAGCCGTCGGCCTCGTCGATGAAGATCGTGTTGGCCCGGGGGATGTCGAGGCCGCTCTCGATGATCGTCGTCGCCAGGAGGATGTCGGTGGTGCCGGCAACGAAGGAGAGCATCACCTCCTCGAGTTCGGCCTCGCCCAGCCGGCCGTGGGCGATGCCGATCGTGGCCTCGGGCACGATGGCCTGGAGCCGGGCGGCCACCTTGTGGATGTCGAGGATCCGGTTGTGGACGAAGAACACCTGCCCGCCGCGGGCCAGCTCCCGCTCGATCGCGGAGCGGACGAGATGCTCGTCCCAGCGGCAGACCTTCGTCTCCACGGCGATCCGCGTGGCCGGGGGTGTGGTGAGGTTGGAGATGTCGCGGATGCCGAGCATCGACATGTGCAGCGTGCGCGGGATCGGCGTGGCGGTCATGGTGAGCACGTCCACGCTCGCCCGCAGGGCCTTGAGACGCTCCTTCACGTCCACGCCGAACCGCTGCTCCTCGTCCACGACCACGAGGCCGAGGTTGGCGACGTGGATGTCGGCCCCGGCGATGCGGTGCGTGCCGATCACGATGTCCACGGTCTTGCGGGCCAGGCCCTCGAGGGTCTCCCGCTCCTCGGCGGCGGAGGAGAGCCGGGAGAGCGAACGGATCGTGAACGGGAACTCCGCGAACCGGGCGGCGAACGTCCGCCGGTGCTGCTCGCAGAGGACGGTCGTGGGCACGAGCACGGCCACCTGCGCGCCGGACTCCACGGCCTTGAAGGCGGCCCGCATGGCGAGCTCCGTCTTGCCGAAGCCGACGTCGCCGCACAGCAGCCGGTCCATCGGCCGCGGCCGCTGCATGTCGGCGCGGATCGCCTCCATGGCGGTGAGCTGGTCGGGCGTCTCGTCGTAGGGGAAGGCCTCCTCGAACTGCCGCTGCCAGGGCGTGTCGGCGGGAAAGGCGATGCCCGGCCGGCTGGCGCGGGTGGCCTGGAGGCGGATCATGTCGGCGGCCATGTCGGCCACCGCCTGCTCCACGGCCCGCTTCTGCTTCTCCCACAGCGTGCCGCCGATCTTGGCGAGCTTCGGCGCGAGCTTCGACCCGCCCACGTATTTCTGCACCAGTTCGATGCACGAGGCCGGCACGTAGATCCGCGTGCTCTCGGCGAACTCGAGCTCGAGGAACTCCTCGGTGCGGCCGTGCTGCTCCAGGAGCTTGAGGCCCTTGTAGCGGCCGATGCCGTGCGACACGTGGACGACGTAGTCGCCTTCGTGGAGGTCGAGGAACGTGTCGATCGCGCGGGAGAGCCGCTGGCGGACGGGGCGGGCCACGGCGTCGTCGCGATTGAAGAGCTCGGCGCTGGAGACGAGCACGATCTTCTCCGGCACGAGCCGGAAGCCACCCGCCAGCCGGCCGCGGGCGAAGTGGAGTCGGCCGGCGCGGGCCGGCGCCGAGTCGGCGAGCAACTCCCCGAGCCGCTTTTCCTCCGCATCCGACGGGGCGATGACCCAGACTTCCTGGTCCTTGCCGACCGTCTCCAGTTCCTCTTTCACGCGATCGAGCACCCCCGTGAACCGCTCCACGCTCTCGGCGGCGAGCGTGGCCGTGGCCTCGAGGCTCGACGGGGCGAGGGCCGCGAGCACGACCGAGGGTAGCCGGTGCAGCCGGGCGAACACGTCGTCGGGCGCGAACATTCCGGCCGTGCCGCCGAGCCGCTGGTGCATCCGCTGCGCCTCTTCGACAAGTTCGCCGGGCTCCACGAGTGCCACGCGGGCCCCGGCGGGCAGGAGGTCGGCGAAGTGGGCCTGGCGTGCGTCGGCCGCCGCGGCCAATGCCGTGAGGTCGATGCCCGTGAGCGTCTCCACGCTGCGCTGCGAGACCATGTCGAATGTCCGCAGGCCCTCGACCTCGTCGCCGAAGAACTCCATCCGGACCGGCCGATCCCAATCGGCGGCGAACAGATCCATGATCCCGCCGCGGCGGGCGAACTGTCCCGGGCTCTCGATGGCGTCGGTCGCCTGCCAGCCGCGGGCCGCGAGCCAGTCGGTGAGTTCTTCGGGATCGACGCGGCCGCCGACCTCCAGCCGCCGTGTGCCGGCGGCGACCTCGCGCGGGTCGGGCAGCGGCGCGAGCAGCGCCTGGATGCTCGTCACGACCAGCCGCGGTCGTTCGGCCTGCGGCCGGGTCAGCCGCTTCACCACGGCGAGCCGCTCCGCGGCGGCAGGGTCTGCGGTCGCCGCCTCGTCGCCGCCACCGAAGTCCTCGAGCGCCGGGAGGAGCGTGGCAGTCGCGCCGAAGATCGCCAGGTCGTCGACAAACGCCTCGGCCTCGGCCGCGTGCGGCAGGACGACCGCCAGCGTGTCGTCGGGCAGGGCTCGCACGAGCGCCGCCACGCTCAGCGCAGACGCCGATCCCCAGGTTCCGCCGATCGTGCCGCCGTGCCCCGCGCGGAGGCTGGCGACCACCTCGGCGAACCCGCGATGCGATTCGAGGGTGTCGGCCAGGCCGGGCAGGCGATCGGCCGCCCGGCCGCGGGAAACGGTCACGGCCATGACTCTATACCATCACGGCGGGCGGTGAATTGTCCAACCGTCCGGGGCCGGGATATTCTCGGGTCAAGAAGTTTGTGGAGTCCGCGTTAGGAGCAGCCCGTGACCGGTGCAGCGCCACGAAGATTTCTGGCGGCGCCGGAGGGCCAGCGACCGTGACCACGACCGCCATCGAGAAAGACTGCTTCGGCGTCACGGCCGACGGCCTCCCCGTCGATCGCTACACGCTCCGCAACGCCCGCGGCCTGACCGTGAGGCTGATCACCTTCGGCGCCACGGTCACCGAACTGTGGGTGCCGGATCGCCACGGCGACCGCGCCGATGTCGTGCTCGGGTTCGACGATCTGGCCCTCTACGAGCGGTCACGAACCTACTTCGGCTGCACGGTGGGCCGTGTCGCCTTCCGGATCGACGAGGGGCGGTTCACGCTCGATGGCCGGCCCTACCAGCTCACGATCAACGCCGCCCCGCACCACCTCCACGGCGGCACGCAGGGCTTGAGCAAGATCGTGTGGCGGGCGGAGCCGCTCGACAGCCCGGCCGGCCCGGCCGTGCGGTTCACCTGTCGGAGCCCCGACGGCGATCAGGGCTACCCGGGCACGCTTGACGCGGCCGTGGTCTACACGCTCACCGCGGACGATGAACTGCGAATCGAGTATCGGGCGACGGCCGATCGGCCCACGCCGGTGAGCCTGACGCACCATGGCTACTTCAACCTCGCCGGCAGCGGAGACGTGCTTGGGCACGTGCTCACGCTGGCGGCGGCCGGCCGTCCGGTCAGCGATGGGCGAGGCATGCCGACCGGGGCCATCGAGCCCGTCGCCGACACGCCCTTCGACTTCCGCCAGCCCAAGACGATTGCGAAGGACATGCAGCCGGGCACCCTGACCGCCGACGGTTTCGACACCGCCTTCGTCGTGGACCGCCGCGGTGGCGGGCTCGTGCCCGTGGCCCGGCTGGCGGAGCCCGGCAGCGGCCGAGTGATGGAGGTGCTCTCCACCGAGCCGGCCGTCGTGCTCTACACGGGCAACTACCTCGACGGTACGCTCCAGGGCAAACGCGGTGTTCCCTGCGGCAAGCACGCGGGCCTGTGTCTGGAGACCGGCAACCTGCCGAACTCGGTGAACCGCCCCGAGTTCCCGTCCATCATTCTCAGTCCCGGCGCGACGTACACGCAGACCTGCGTCTACCGATTCGCGGTGGAAAAGCCTTAGCGCACGATCTTCGTCGCTGTGGCCAGCGGCGCCTTTTGGAGAGCAACCCCATGCAACGCCTCGTCCCGGCGATCTGTCTCGCGCTCGTCACGGGCGCCGTCGCCGCCGAGCCGGCCGGCTTTCGCAAGATCGTGCTCACGGAGGATTTCCACGCCGAGGCCGCCGCCAGCGGCGACATCGACAACGACGGCAAGCCCGACGTGGTCTACGGGCCCTTCTGGTATGCGGGGCCCGACTTCCGCACGCGGCACCCGATCTACCCAGCGCAGGTTTTCGATCCCCACAAGTATTCCAACAACTTCATGACCGCCGTCGCCGACATCGACGCCGACGGCTGGCGCGACGTGGTCGTCAACGAGTGGCCGGGCAAGGCGGTGCACTGGTTCCGCAACCCGGGGAAGGACGGGCTGGCGGCGGAGGCGGCCTGGGCCAAGCACCTCGCGCACCCGCAGGTGGACAACGAGTCGCCTGCGTTCGCAGACGTCACCGGGGATGGCACGCCGGAACTCATCTTCCACACCGGCGGCGTGCTCGGCTACGCGACACCGAACGCCGCCGCGGCCACGGATCGGTGGACGTTTCATGCCTGCTCGGAACCGGAGCAGTGGGGCCAGTACCAGCACGGACTCGGCGTGGGCGACGTCGATGGCGACGGCCGCCGCGACCTGCTGATGCTGGGCGGGTGGTGGCGGCAGCCCGCCGCCGGCGACACCCGCTGGGCGAAGCAGCCGCAGGCATTCGGCACGCAAGGAGGCGCCCAGATCCACACCTCCGACGTCGACGGCGACGGCGACCTCGACGTGATCACGAGCCTGTTCGGCCACGGCTACGGCCTGTCGTGGTACGAGCAGGTGCGGCGGGACGGTGCGACCGACTTCGTGGAACACCCGATCCTGCCGGCGGCCGCGGAGGAGTCGCTCGACGGCGTCCAGTTTTCGCAGCTCCACGCAGTGGAACTCGCCGACATGAACGGCGACGGCCTGCAGGACATCGTCACCGGCAAGCGGTATTGGGCCCACGGGCCGAAGGGGGATGCCGATCCGGGCGGCCCGCCCGTCCTCTACTGGTTCCAGTTGCAACGGCTGGGCAACGTGAAGGGGAATCCGGCGGCCAGCGTGCGGTACGTGCCCCACAAGATCGACGACGCCTCGGGCGTGGGCACCCAGATCGCCGTCGGCGATCTCGACGGCGACGGCCGGCCCGACGTGGCCGTGGGCAACAAAAAAGGGGGATACGTGTTCCTCCGGGAGCCTGCCCCCCGGCCCTGATCGGGGGGTGGCGGCGGGGTTGGCCCGTTTCGGTGGGCCGATTTCGTCGTGTATGGTTAAGGGCTGTCCGGCGAGCACCCGGATCCGCCCCTGCCCCCCGAAAAGGAGATCCCCCATGGCCACCGTCTCGCGCCCGAAAGCCACCGAAGCATTCGCCTCCGGGGCCGACGTGGTCGTCGAGTCGCTGATCCGCCACGGCGTGGACGTGATCTTCGCCTACCCGGGCGGCGCGAGCATGCCGCTCCACCAGGCCCTCACCCGGGCCAAGGACAAGATCCGCACGATCCTGCCGCGGCACGAGCAGGGGGGCGCCTTCGCCGCCCAGGGCTATGCCCGCACGACCGGCCGGCCCGGCGTGTGCATGGGCACCAGCGGCCCCGGGGCCCTGAATCTCGTGACGGCGATCGCCGACGCCAAACTCGACAGCATCCCGATGGTCGTGCTCAGCGGCCAGGTGGGCACGAGCGTGATCGGGACCGACGCCTTCCAGGAGACGCCGATGGTGGAGGTGTGCCGCGGCATCACCAAGCACCACTATCTGGTGACCGATGCCAACGACATCGCCCGGGTGATGCGCGAGGCCTTCCACATCGCCACCACCGGCCGCCCCGGCCCGGTGCTCGTCGACCTGCCGAAAAACATCCAGCTGGCGCAGATCGTGCCCGACTACGACGCGCCGATGAACCTGCCCGGCTACCGGCCCGAGGCCCGCAAGCCCGCCCACCCGGAGCAGATCGCCCAGGTGGCGGCGGCCATCAAGCGGGCCAAGCGGCCGGTGATCTACGCCGGCGGCGGCGTGATCGCGGCCGACGCCGCGGAGGAGCTCCGCACGCTGGCCCGGAAGACGGGCATCCCCGTGACGATGACGCTCATGGGCCTGGGCGCCTTCCCCGGAGACGATCCGCTGTCGCTCGACATGCTCGGCATGCACGGCAGCGTGTACGCGAACTACGCCGTGGACGCGGCCGACCTGCTGATCGCCGTCGGCGTGCGGTTCGACGACCGCGTCACCGGCAAGGTCGAGGCCTTCGCCCAGCACGGGTTCATCGTTCACATCGACATCGACCCCTCCGAGATCAACAAGAACAAGCTCGTTCACGTGCCGATCGTGGCCGACGTGAAGGCCGCCCTCGCCCAGCTGAACGCCGTCGTCGAGCCGCCGGCCGCCGACCTCGATCCTTGGCTGCGGCAGATCGCCGAATGGAAGCAGGAAGATCCGTTCGCGTTCGACACGAGCTATCCGGGCATTCTCGCCCAGGAGGCGATCCAGGCGCTCTCGAAGCTCACGGCCGACCGCGATACCGTGATCACCGTCGGCGTCGGCCAGCACCAGATGTGGGCGGCCCAGTTCTACAAGTTCCGCCGGCCGCGCACCTGGCTCTCCTCCAGCGGCCTGGGCACGATGGGCTTCGGCCTCCCGGCGGCGATGGGGGCGAAGGTCGCCTGCCCCGACTCCCTCGTCGTCGACATCGACGGCGACGGCAGCATCCTCATGAACATCCAGGAGCTCGCCACCTGCAAGACGGAGAACATTCCGGTCAAGGTGCTGCTCCTCAACAACCAGCATCTCGGCATGGTGGTGCAGTGGGAGGACCGGTTCTTCAAGGGCAACCGGGCCCACACCTACCTCGGTCCTGTCGATCATCCGGAGGCCTGCGGTCAGGGCGACGGCATCTCGCCCGGCGACCGCTACCCGGACTTCGTGGCCATCGCCAAGGGGTTCGGCTGGCAGGCGGAGACGATCGTGGAGAAGGCGGACCTCGTGCCCGCCCTGCAGCGGCTGATCGACGCCCCGGGGCCGGCGATCCTCGACGTGCAGGTGCCCTATCAGGAGCACGTGCTGCCGATGATTCCGTCGGGCGGCACGGTCCAAGAACTGATCAAGAAGTAGGTCACGGGCCGAACGGGCTGGCCGTGGATCGGGGGTGCCCCCACCACGTCTCCGGACGTTCTCTCCGGCCCTCCGGGCCTCCGTTCACTGCATGTCCGCGGCGCTTCGGCATCCATGCCTGCGCTTGCTCCCATAGCCCGGCGACGTGGTCGGAGCACCCCCTCCCGGATCTTCGTACCCAAAAGGATTTCTGGATGCGTTGATGAAAGTCACGGGCCGAACGGGCTGGCGGCGTCGAACGGCGACTTCGACTCGTCCTTCGCCGGGACGTCCTGCGGCTGCGTGGCGGCCGGCTGGGCGGGGCGGTTCGCCGCGGGCGCGGCGCCGGCGACCGGCTTGCCGAGTTTTTCGAGCGCGTCGATCACCGACTGCTCGTCGGGGTTGGCGTCGAGGCCCGCGGCCGCCTGGCGCAGCACGGTCGCCAGATCCTTCGCGGCGGCTGCGTCGTTGCCGACGAGACCGATCAATCCGGCACCACCGTCGGCGCCTTCGATGGCGTCGGCGCAGACGGCCAGTCGCCAGGCGTCGCGGCGGCAGGCCAGCGCGGGGATCATGGGCTCTTCCGCCGCTCCGGCGACGCGGCGCTCCATCCGGAGCCGTTCCGCCGCCGCAAAATCGGCTTCGAGCCCGGTGATCGCGACGCCACGCACCGACTCGACGGCACGGGCGGCGTCCACGCCCGAATCCGCGGTGGCCGCGGCCCCCAGGGCCGCCGCGGCGCGAACCCGCACGTCGACGGAACGCGAGGCGTCTCCCAGAATGCGGGCCGCCGCGGTCACGGCCTCCTTCGAGCCGGCCTGCGGCCCGAGCGTCTGCATGATGGCGAGGCCGCGGCCGGCCAGCCAATCGATCGCCGCGACGGGACCGGTCTTAGGATCGCCGGTGAGCATTGGCACCAGGGCGGGGGCGAGCGCCTTCGCGACCGCGGCCGGGTCGCCGCCGGCCTTCGCGGCCTCCGCATGGCGCATCAAGCCGGCCGCCGCCGCGATCCGCACCTCCAGCGGCAGCCGCACGTCGCCCGCGGCCGCGGCCAGGACCGGCGCGGCGGCCGGCAGAGGCCGGTTGTCCTTGGCCCGCAGTTCCCCGACGAGCAGCATGGCGTTGACGCGCACGACCCGCTCCGCGTCCTCGTTGCGGGCGAGTGCGGCCATTGCGTCGAGCACGGTCTTCGCCGCGTCTTCGAAGGCCTTCTCGTCGGCGATGTCGGAGAGCACGATCTCCCGCATCCGCCGCCGCACCCGCTCGATGGTCGGACGATTGGCCTCGAGGCCGAGTTGTGGCAGGGCCACCCGCGTCACGAAACTGCGGGCCGCCGCATCGAACTGGCCGCCGCCCCGAAGCTTCTCCTTGAACTCCCGGGTTTCCACGGCGCCCTCGACCTTCGTCCAGGTCGAATACGTGGCGCCCGCCTCCTGGGCGGAAGCCGGCAGGGCACCGAGCAGCCCGCCGACGGCGAGGGCCGGAATCAGGAGCCGGAAACGGGATCGCATGTCAGACATGAGGCGCGTGCCAGGGGTTCAGAAGGGGCTGCCAAAGGGACTCGGGCCCGCATCCGGCTGACCAGGCTTGTTGGCCGGGCCCTTCGCGGCGTCGTCGACCGGCAGCGTGGCCTTGTGCTCGGCGATCACGGGCTCGGCGTCGGCGGCGGAGACGAACTCGAAACCGCCATCGGGCCGCAGGCAGAGCAATTCGAACGGTTCCGGCGGGCGGGTCGAGCGCTGTTCGGCGCGGTCTTCCTGCCGCCCCCTGACGTCGACGAGCACGCGGTCGGTGCGAATCTCCTCGCCGCGGGTCCGCCGGTCGCCCGGCTTGTTGAGTTTCTCGTCCACGTTCACGAGGCCGCCGGGCTCCGTCACCAGACCGCGCAGTGCGTAGTCGCCGGTGCGGGCGCTGGGGGCGAGGACGAGGAGTTCCAGCATGCCGGGCTTCATCTTTTTCATGTCGGTCTTGCGGAGCGGGCCCACGAGCACGGCCGTGGGATCTGGAACGCTCACCGCCGTGGTCTCGTTGCTCGGCGGCGATGCGAGCTTGAACTGCTTGGCGAGTGCCGCATTGGTGAGGTGCTGCACCGGAAGGTTCACGTTCGGATTCCAGACCTCGAACCGCACGCGGTAGCGATATGCCTTGCCTGGCTCGACGGACGTATCGATGAAGCGAAACATGCGGAACTCCGTGACTCCCGGGGCGCCGCCCTCGGGGCCGCCCGGCGCCGGCAGGCCTTGCCCGTCGGGTCCGCGGCCGCCGGGCTCACCTGAAAAGACGTCGGCGCCAGGACCGCTGCCCGGCGCCGGCGAACTCGCCGGCGGTTGCGTGGCGTCGGGCTTCTTCCGCACCTGCTCCAGCACCCACGGGTGCAGGCCGATCACGCCCCAGGAGCCACGCAGCAACTGCGGCAGCGGGCCGCAGTAGGGGGGCGTGGTCTTGGGGTTGCGCTTGTCCTCGGCGGCGGAGAGCAGAAAAGTATCGGGCACCTTGTCGCTGGCCACTCCCGACCACTCCGCCTGCCACCGCCGGCCTGCTTCGGCGAGATCGACGGGAGCCCAGCGTTCAGGCCCGGTGCCCACCACCGTGCGCTCGATCGTCCAGTCCGCCCACAGCGGCGCGTCGCGCTTGGCGTCCTGGAAGCCGACGCTCTCGAACCGGCGCCGATATTCCGCCGCCTGACGGGAAACGGGGATCAGCCCGGTGACGACGACGTACGGTGCGACCCGGCCCCGGCCTTGATCGCCACCGGCTCCCGCTCCCGGCTGGCCGGCCGCCAAGTCGAAGGGCTGGTCGGCCGCGGCCGGCTCGCGGGGACGGCCGCGGGGCCGGTCCGCCGCCGCGGGTTCGGCCGCCGGTTGCTTGAACGGCAGCACGGCGAGGCCCGCCACCGCCCGCAGGTCCTCGATCGGGAGCACGTCGGGTTGCGTGCGCTTCGCGAACTCCTCGAACAGCGGCCGGTCGAGCAGCGCCAGTGGCGGCGGTTCGGACACGGGCGGCTTCCGCCATGGGTCGATCGCCGTCGCCAGCGGCGCTCCCGACCACTTCTCGCTGGCCGGCGCCGTCTTTTCACGATCGACGTGCATCGCGGCATCGCCGGCCTGGCGGGCGAGGGCCTCGGGCCGCTGTTGGGGCGAGACCGACTTGCTCCGCACCGCGTCGACCCCGCCCCAGGCGAGGCCGAGGGCGGAGAGACCGATCACGGCCACGAGCAACTTCTCCCCGTGCCGGAGGAGGAAGTCGACGATCGCTTCCTTGTCGAACGAGATGCTCGGCCGCTTCATGCCACCACCCTCCGTCCGATTCGTCGACCGGTCGGCCGCCGGCGCGTCGTCGTGGCCGCGTCCGTCGCGGCGGGAGCCGCCGGCTCGATCCCGACTGCCGCGGCGCTCGGCGGCGTCGCCAAGCCCACCGTGCCGCGCAGTTCCACGTGCACGTCATGGCTGCGGCCCCGCTTGTCGTCCGTGCCCTGGGGGCCGTCGGCGATTCCGGTGCCGCCGGGCCGACCTTGGGCGTTGATCCGCACATCGCGAACGTCGATCGGGAGCGGAGCCTGGGCCAGATCGGCCAGCAGGGCGTCGAGCCGCCGCTGATCGATCGTCAGCCGCAGCACGAAGGGCATGAGGTGGACCATCCGGGCGGCGGGCGCCGTCGCCACGTCCGCGGCCGACAAACCCTTGCCGTCGAAGTCGACGTAGATCCATTCGCGGAGACTGGCGTCCGGGGCGGCTGCCGGCGTTCCCTCGATCCCGGGGATCGACTCGGCGCCGGCGGGCGGACCGGCGACACCGCCGCCGAAGCGGGGATGCGAAGGCTTGCCGAGCGATCCGCCTTCGGGCCCGCCTGGCACGGGCATGTCGGATGGCGGTTGGCCGGCGTCGCCGGTTCCCGACTGCTTGGGCAGGACGATCCGGCCGCTCCCCAGACCACCTGGCTTTTCCTGGGACGCGGGGTAGCCCACGGCCAGTTCCTCCACCTTGACGATCGCGGCGTTGTAGACACCGCCGGCGTCTTTGTTGGCGCGGGCGATCGCGTCGCAAAACAGGCCGTACACCCACAACTCCTCCTGGGCGAGCACCACCTGGGTCGTGGCCGCCTGCGGATTGGTGGGCAGCTTCGCCCACTCGAACGAGCGCAGCAACCGGCGTTGGTCTTCCGCGTTCCAGGTCAGGATCGCCTGCGAGCGGCGGTCGACTTCCCGGACAACCGGTTCGCGGCCACCGCCCCCGGGCGCCGGCTCGCGATCTTCGGCCATGGCCGCTTCGGCGCCCATCCGCGCGGGCAGCTTGCGCACGACCTCGGGAATCGTGTTTTGGTAGCGCTGCAGCAGATTGCGGTCGAGGCGGCCGTCGGGCTTGAGGGCGGCGACGGCGCCGAGGAAGTCGGGCCCGAGCTCCTCCGGCCACACGCGGAGAAACTCCTGGCTGGCCCAGAACTTCTGCCACTCGCTGAGCGTCTCCTTCCGGATGCGGTCGGTGTCGGCGTCGATCTCGGTCGACCAGCCCGCGTTGGGATGCGGCTCGACTCCGCGGACGCTCTGCACCGCGTCGAGCTTGCCCTTGATCTGGCTCTGGGCCGCGGCGATCTGCGTCTGCAGGCCCCCGCGGGCGGCGAACAGGAGCGGCAGCAGGACCAGCGGCACCAGGATCGCCAGCAGCCAGAAATGGTGCTTTACGAGCAGGGTGACCGCGGGACGGATGTTTTCAGGAAGCTGGGGCATGATCGGTTCGCGGCGTCACTGCGCGGCCGCCTCCGGAGGCGGAGGCGGCTTGGAGATGCCCGGCGTCGTCGGCTGCCAGGCGAACTGGAGCATGAACTCGTAGCGCTTGAGCTCGATCGTCTCGGCGTCGCCGGCCGGGGGCGGGGCCCCGGCATCGCCGGCCGTGGCCGTCGGCTTCGACTTCTGGATCCGCACTCGCCGGACGGTCGACGATTCCATGATGATCGGATAGCCGATGCCGAGGTCGGCGACCGGCACCCGCTTGCCAGCCATCGGTCCGGCGGACACGAGCACCTCGTCTCCCTTGCCGAGCAGCGACTGCACGAGCGTCGAGCGCACGAACTGCTCGGCCTCCTCCGGCTTGTGGCGGTCTTCGTTGTGGAAGTGGTGGCCCACGATCTGGATCACCCAGCCCGGGCCCTTCGGGCCCACCTGCCCGGGTGCGCCGGTCCCCTCGGCCGCGCCCTCGGCCGGCGCCGCGTCGGTGCCCTCCGCGGGCGGCGCCGGGGCGGCGGGCGCCGCAGCGGCCGCGCCGCCGACCGAGTGGGTTTCGTCCCAGTACCGCTTGGCGCCGGCGAACCACGTGGCCAGGTCGGGGAAGAACTGGCAGTCGAGGCTGTCGATGTGCAGTTCGTTGCGATCGGCCGGGTTCGGCGCGGGCTTGCCCGGCGGGTCGCGGGGCAGGAGCGATTCGACGGCCCGCAGCATGTCGATGGTCTGGAACCGCCGGTTCTGAACCTCCACCAGATACCGCTGCTGGGCCGCGGCTTCGGTGCGCTTCGCGCGGACGGCGTCGAAGGCTTCGGTCGCCGCCTGGGAGGTCGTCTTCACCGCGTCGGCCTTGGCGAACGCGTCGGCGTAGAGCCGGGGCGCGTAGGTCGACCAGGCGAGGAACATGCCCGCGAAGTTGAGCACGGCGGCGGCGAGCAGCCCGACCATCGCCGCCAGGGCCCAGGGCTTCTTCGATTCGATGAGCCGGTCGGTGACGATCTCCTTGGGCAACAGGTTCGTCTGCAGGAACGAGCCGGCCGCGGCCTGCAGGGCGAGGCCGTAGGCGGTGCCGAAGGCGAGGCGATTCTCGCGGAACGCGGGAGCCCCGAGCACGGTCGGCCCTTCCAGGTGGTCGAACTTCTCGTGCCGTTGGACGTCGAGCTGCAGCTGCTTGGCGACGAAGTCCGAGAGCCCACGGAGCTTGGTCGCGTTGCCGAGCAGCAGCACCTTCCCGATCGTCGCCGTGCGGTCGGCGCCGGTGAAGTAGTTGAGCGACCGCTGCAGTTCCGAGGCGAACTCGCTGAACACCGGTCGCATCGACTTGAACACCGCCTTTGGGTCCTCGGCCCGCACGGCGTTGCGCTTGAGGTGCTCCGCCTTGGCGAAGGTGAGTTTCAGGTCTTTGACGAGCGCCTTGGTGAAGGTGCTGCCGCCGATCGGCATGCTCCGCTGCTGGATTTTCAGCCCGTTGGTCATCACCACGTCGGTCGAGTCGACGCCCATGCAGACGAGCACGATCGAGGCGGGCGGCTTGTCGGGGTCGATCGTCTTGGGATCGGGCAACTGGTCGAACATCACCATGTTCGACAGCGCGATCGGCGAGAGCTGGAGGACGTCGACCTCGATGCCCGCCTCGATCAGCGGGGTGAGTGTCTTGTAGACCTGCTCGCGCTTCATCGCGAACATCGCCACCTCGGCGTCGATGACGAAGCCGCTCTCCTCCATCCCGCCGGCGAGCCGCTGCCAGTCCCACACGACCTGCTCGAGCGGAAACGGAATCTGCTGCCGAGCCTCGTACTTGACGATGTCGGGAATCTTCTTCGCCTCGATCGGCGGCAGCTTGATGAACTTCGAGAGGCCCGACTGCCCCGGCACCGCCACGGCGACGCGGTCGCCGGAGAGGTCGTTGCGGCCCATGAACTCCACCAGGGCGGCCCGCACCAGTTCCACCGGATCGGCCTCCGGCTGGGTGAGGAGCATCGGGTATTCGATGTAGTCGTAGGCCTCCGCCACGAGCTTCCGCGGGTCGGTCGCCGAGAGTCGGCAGCGGAGCGCCTTGAGGGCGCACTTGCCGATGTCGATTCCCCACACGTACGGACTGCGGGCCATGGGCCGTTCCAGAAGGCGTCGACGGGAGGGCTGGCTGGCGGAGGAGGCTGTGCGGCCGAAAAGCCGTCTTTCCAGCACTTTACGAAGCCGCGCGGAGGGGTGTCAAACGCCCCGCGCCGGCCGGGAGGAAGGCGGCGTTGTCGCGCCGCGTGGATTACACTCGGACGCCATGCAGCCCGCTCGCATCGTGGTCTTCCTGCCCTGCCACACGCTCGATGATTTTTCGACGTGGCTCGAGGAGGACGAGGCCGACGACGTGCTCGCCGCCTGGACGGCCGCCTGGGATCCGCGGCTGCTGGCGGCCGTGGGCCGCGTTCCGGAATGGGCGAGCGTCGATCTGCGACCGCCCGACGACGAACCGATTCTCGGCATCGTGCCGGCGGCCCTCGACTCGCGGTTCGCCGGCCAGGCCGACGCCGTGTGCACGGCCGGCTCCCGCTGGGTGCGGGAGGTGCGCGGCGGCGGCGTGGCCGCGGCGGCCCGCGTCGCCTGCGGTCTCGAGGTCGAGGAGGTCGACGCACCCTGCGCGGATGACTTCCGTGCCCTGGGGATGGCGGTGCTGCTGGCCGAACTGCTGGCGCGACGCATGCGGTCGGAGGCGGGGCTCGAGAGCACCGACTTCGCTGCCACGGTCGTCGCCGCGGCGCGGGCCGCCGTCGCCGGCCGCGACGACGAGGCCCGGGAGCGGCTGCGCGAGGGGTTCGGCTTTCTGTCGGCGACGCGGTCGCGGTACTACCCCGTCGATGTGTGGCTCGTCGATCTCGTGCTCCTCGCCGACACGACCCTCGGCCAGCCCCTGCTCGACGAGCTGGCGGCGCCGACGCCGCTGGGGATCGTGGCCACGGGCGGCCTGATCGAGCGGCTCGCCGCGGAGCACCCGGCCTCCCTGGAGCGGATCCGCGAGCGCTGCGCGGCGGGCACGGCCTGCGGCTGCGGCGGCCGCGACGACGACGGCCCACTCGCGCTCCTCACGCCCGAGCAGGTGCTGGCGTCGTTCGACCGCGGCCGGGCCGCGTGGGAGCGGCTCGTCGGCTGCGTGCCGCGCACCTTCGCCCGGGTCGCGGGAGGCGGTGCGGCGCTCCTGCCCGCCGTGCTCGGGGGCCTCGGCTACGCCGGGGCCGTGTGGCCGCTGTTCGACGGCACGCCGCTGCCCGACCCAGGTGCGTCGCGAATCCGCTGGGAGGGGGCGGGCGAGGCGTGCATCGACGCCGTGGCCCGCCCGCCGGTCGACGTCCGTGAGGCCCGCGCCATCCTCACGCTGCCGGAACGCCTCGGCGACGCGATGGACCACGACCACGTCGCCGTCATCATGTTCGCCCGCTACGCCGGCACCGCGAGCCCCTGGCACGCGGTGCTGCAACGGATCGGCGCCTGGAGCGACGTGCTGGGCACCTTCGTGACGCCCGATGACATGTTTCGGCGGACCGACGGAAGTGGCACCCGCGTCGCCTTCGAGGCCGACGCCTTTCCCGTTCCGGCTCCGCCCGCTGCCGGCGATCCGGTGGGCGATGCCGTCGCGGCGGCCACGGCCGAGGCGCGACGCATCGTGGTCGCGGCAACCAGCCTCCATCCGTTGCTGCCGACGGTCAGCGCTGTCTCGACCGCTGCCGCGCGGCCGGCCACCGCCCGCGCTGCCGGCCGGTGGCCTTGGTCGCGACGCGAAGCCGGCGCCGAACTGGTCCTCGACAACGGCCTGATTCGCCTCCAGGCCCACCCGCGGACCGGCGGCCTGCTCTCGCTGCGCCGGCCCGCCGACCGCGGCAACCGTCTCTCGCAGCAGCTCGCGCCGCGGACGACGCGTCCCGCGCCGGCGGTCGGCGCCTCCTGGGAGTCGGCGGAGGATCGGGCCGAGCACGGCCGGATGCAGGCCGAGGCCGTGGCCCGCGTCAAGACCGCGGCGGGCGACGACTGCATCGAAAGCCGCGGCCGCCTGCTCGTGGCGGACGGGCGGGACGTGGGCACGTTCGTCCAGCGGATGACGCTCGTTCCCGGCTTGCCGCTGGCCGTGCTCGATCTCGACGTCCGCCTCGACCATGCGCTGGCCGGCCCGCTCTTCGAGCAGCACGTCGCCTGCCGGTTCGCGTGGCACGAGAACGAGGACGTCGAGCTTCTTCGCAGCCTGCATACGCAGGCCGTGTTCACCGCGCGGACCCGGTTCACGGCCCCGCACTTCGTGGCCCTGCGCGGCAGCGGCCGCGGCGGGGATGCCGACGACGTCACGATCCTCACCGGCGGGGTGCCCTGGCACGTCCGCTCGAGCCCCCATGTGCTCGACACCATCCTCCTCGGCGCCGACGCCACGACCGCCACCCGGCGGCTCGCGGTGGGGATCGGCCTGGAGCGGCCATGGGACGAGTCGCTGCGGCTCCTCGCGCGGGCCGCCCCCGACGCCGTGGCGATGCCGGCCAACGTCCGGCTCGCGCCCGTCGCCGTCGAGCCCGCCGCCGGCGGCGGCGTGCGGGCCGTCGTCGATCTGCTCGAGGCGGCGGGCCGTACGGGCGAGGTGCGTGTCGCGTGGGCGCGGGAGCCGTGCGCGGTGCAGGTCCGCGACTTCGCGGGGCGGCCGTGCAATGACGTGACGGTTGCGATCGAGGGGCGATCGACCGTAGTGTTTCTGCGGCGGCACGAGTGGCTGCGGCTGCACCTGGATTTCCCGGCATGATCATCACGCTCGACGGGCCCGCCGGCGCGGGAAAGAGTTCGGCGGCGCGGGCGCTCGCGGCCCGCCTCGGCTGGTGCTACATGGACACCGGGGCGATGTATCGCGCGGTCACGCTGGTGGCGCTCGATCGCGGCATCCCGCTTGACGACGCCGAAAGGATGGCGGCGCTCGCCGAGGCGGTGCGGATCGAGTTTCGCGCCGGCCGCGTGCTCGTGGACGCCCGCGACGTCTCCACCGAGATCCGCACGGAGCGGATCACGGCCGCCACCCGCCCGGTGGCCGACGCGCCGCCCGTCCGCGAGGCCATGAAGCGGATCCAGCGCCGCATGGCGGAGGGCCTCGACATCGTCACCGAAGGCCGCGACCAGGGGTCGGTGGTGTTTCCGCACGCCGAGGTCAAGGTGTTCGTCACCGCCTCGCCCGAGGAGCGGGCCCGCCGGCGGCACCGTGAGGAGGAGGCTCGGGGCAGCGGCCTGACGTTGGCCGACGTGCTCGCCTCGCAGGCGGCCCGCGACGACGGCGATCGCAGCCGCGCGGTCGGCGCCATGCGGGCCGCGGACGACGCGGTGATCCTCGAGACCGACGGCCTCGCCCCGGAGCAGGTGGTGGACCGGCTCGTGGCCCTCATCGAGGCGCGGCGAGGGCCGGCATGAGCGGGCCGCCGCAGTCCGCGTTGGCCGACGGTCCCCGGCCACAGGCCCGCGGGCACTCCACGTTCGGCCGCTGGCTCTACTCCGCGCTGTGGATTCTTTCCCGCACGCTCGGCGTGGCGCTGTTCGGCTTCCGCAGCCGGTGCGACGAGCCGCTGCCGCGCACGGGCGGCGTGCTCGTGCTCTCGACGCACCAGAGCCACCTCGATCCGCTGCTGCTGGGCCTGGCCACGAACCGCCGGCTGTCGAGCATGGCCCGCAGTTCGCTGTATCGCTTCAAGCCGTTCGGCTTCGTGATCACGGCGCTCGACGCCGTGCCGATCGATCGCGAGGGGTCGGCGGTGGCGGCGATGAAGGTGGTCATCAAGCGGCTCCAGGATGGCGCGGCGGTGATCGTGTTTCCCGAGGGCACGCGGACGCACGACGGCCGAATGGGTGAGATCAAGAGCGGCTTCGCGATCCTGGCGAAGAAGGCCCGCGTGCCGATCGCGCCGGTGGCGATCGTGGGAGCGTACGAGTGCTGGCCGCGGTCGCGGCTGTTCCCGCGGCCGGGGCGGATCCGGCTGGAGTTCGGCCGCGTGCTGTCGGTGGACGAGGTGGCGGCGCTCGACGAGCGGGCCCTGGTGGCTCAGTGCACGCGGCAGTTGGAGGAACTCGACGCGCGGGGGCGTGCCGCCCGCGCCGGCCGGCGGATCACGGATCCGGCTCCTCGACCGCCCGGGCCCGCTTGAAAGGATCGACGGTGCCGCCGCCGACGCCGGCGGGGGGTGCGTCGGCCGACTGTCCGAAGGGCAGCAGCTTCGGCCATTCGAGGTCCATGCCGGGCCACGTCGGCGTGGCGGCGGGCGCGGCGGCCGGCGGCGGTGCGGTGGGAGCGGGCCGCGGGATCGCGGGCATCGGCGCCGGAGACGTCGCGGGGCTGCCGAGCAATTCCGCCGGCGACGGGAAGCGGCCCTGCGGTGCTGTCGAGACCGCGGTCGTGGGCACGCCGGCGCCGCCGTGCTCGAGCACGCGCACCGCGACGTCGTCGACGAGCGCCTCGCCCATGCCCGTGAGCGCGAAGGTGACCACGAGCGGCTC
Organism: Pirellulales bacterium; assembly: GCA_044358905.1. Lineage (GTDB taxonomy): Bacteria > Planctomycetota > Planctomycetia > Pirellulales > UBA1268 > QWPN01. The sequence continues at coordinate 24,463 of JBIKND010000035.1, forward strand.
GCCGGCCGCCTCGGCGGGCACGATCCGGTAAAGTGCCAG
>JBIKND010000190.1:0-7258 GCA_044358905.1 Pirellulales bacterium
CGTCGCCGCCGTCCCGGCGTCGGCCCCGGCTGACGTCGCCGGGTGCAACCCGGCTCCAGCCGCCGCTCCGCGGCGGCACTGCGAGCCCGGAGGTGCGAGCAGCCCGCGAGACGAGGGGCACCTTGGCTGCCCCTCCGCCGAGCCAAGGCTGCAGGGGCCATGGATGGCCCTGCAGCCTTGAAGCTAGTAAACGCCAACGGTCGTCGTCGCGGCGAGTTCGCGGAACGGGCGGACGCCGCTGATGCCGTCCCAGGGGTACTTCGCATACGGCAGCTCGCGCTCGCCCTCGTCGCGTTCGAGGAAGCCGGGGATGAAGGTTTCCCGGGTGAGCGTGGTGAGCCGCACGCGGCCGGTGCCGCCGTAGGGAACGATCGAGTCGCGGTCGTCGAAGTCCACGACCTCGATCACGGCCCGCGGCTGCGGGGCGTAGTAGGCGATCGTGTAGCCGTCGGCGGGCACGACCGGCCTGCTGGCGGCCAGACCCATCAGCGTGTTGCCGTAGGTGGGCGTCATGTAGGCGCCGTCGAGCAGTTCCTCGACGGCGAAGCGGGTCCACTGCGGCGTGAACTCCGTGCCGCCGGAGAAGATGCCCGTGATCCCCGCCTTGCGGATCGTCGTGCCCTTCTTTTCGAGGGCGAGGGCGAGCGCCTCGAGGAGCTTGGGCGTCGTGAACATGCAGCGCACGTCGTGGCCGGCCTCGAGGATCGTGATCGCCTGGTCGATGCAGTGCTGCTTGTAGGCCTCGAGGTGCTCCATCCAGCCTTTCTGGATGAGCTTGATCACCCAGCGGGGATCGAGGTCCACGCAGAAGCAGATGCCGCCCCGGTGCTGGGCGAGGTGCTCGATCGAGAGTCGCAGCCGCCGCGGGCCCGAAGGCCCGAGCATCAGCCAGTTCGCTCCCTTGGGGAAGAACTCCTCGGGGAGCGTGTCGCTGAACATCTCGTAGTCGGTGCGGAAGTCGCGGGAGTTGTACCGCGACTTCGGGACACCCGTCGTGCCCCCCGTCTCGAAGACGTAGGCCGGCTGGTCGGCCAGCCCCTTGGGCACCCAGCGGCGGACCGGCCCGCCGCGGAGCCATTCATCCTCGAAGGGCGGGAACTTCTTCAGGTCGTCGTAGCACTTCACGTCGGTGAGCGGGTTGAAGTTCAGCGACTTCGCATACTCGAGCCAGAACGGGCAGCCGGTGGATTCGTGGAAGTGCCAGGCGATGATTTCGACGGTGTGGGCGTCGAGGGCGGCCCGGGCGGCGGCCACCTGCTCCGGCGTGGCGACGGCGAACACGGGGGGCTTGGCGGCGGGGGCGGTGCTCATGCGGAGGCTCCGGGTGGGGAGAGGGGCGAGCGGCCGAGGAACGGGCGGCCGGCGGTCAGCCGTCCGCGGGAGCTTCGGCCTGCGGCAGCGGCGCACCGAGCTGCGCGAAGAGCTGCAGCACGCCGTTGAAGTGGGCGAGACGCGGGCCGTAGCGGTCGATGAACTCGCCGAGGGCATATTCGCTGTCGGAGAAGTCTTCGGCGTTGTCGGCCGCCTCCTGGGCGATGTTCGAGAGGAACTCGGTGTGCACCTTGGTGAGCGCCTCGGCGGCCTGACGGCACGATTTGGCGAGCTGGGGGTTGGCTTCCTTCCAGGCCTTGAGTTCGGCGGCCCGCTGGCGCTGCTGCAGCGACACCTGGTTGACGAGTTCCGTCAGCAACTCGCACGAACGATGCTGGAGGATCACGAGGTCGCGGAGGAGTTTGCCGGTGTCGGATCCGTCGAGCGCGGGCGCGGTCGTGGTCGATCCGGCGACGGTGCCTGACGAGATGTCGAGCTGCGTGAAGATCGGAGGAACGTCGTGCATGAGTTTCCTCTGGGCGGGCGCGGGGCGTCTTGTCCCATGCGAATGACATCATCGTAGGCAGAAGGGGCCGGGTTTTCCACGCGGGGCGGTTTCCCCTACGCCACCGGCAGGGTTTCTCCAGGGTGCCCGCGCTCGCGGTCTCTTCGCCCGGGCAGGGCAGTTTGCGGCGGGCCGCTCAAGTGGCCGATGGGTTGGGCCGATGGATGCAATCGTCGGGATCGCCCTGCAGGGAAGCGGGGTGCCGGACGGGGAGCGGCGGCACGGCATGCAGCAGCAGGAAGCAGCGGGGCCCGACGGGCCGACGTTCGGGTTTCTGACCGTCGTGGACTCGCCGACCCATGGCGTCTTCGGCGGCTACCTGCTCGTGGACGCGTTGGGCCGGCCGGTGGAGTTTCACTGCACGACGCCAGTGAAGGTGTCGCGGGCCCAGCAGATCCTTTACGGCCCCACGCTCCACGGCCATCTGCACGGCCGGCAGATCGGCGCCACGCTCCTCGCCGAGGGCACGACGCAGCCCGAGGTGGTGCTCACGGACGTGGCGTCGATGCTCGAGGTGCGTCCTCATACGGGCCTGCCCGTGGCCCTCGTGCAGCGTGCCGAAGCGGAGGGGGCCGCGGCTGGATTCGTGATTGGTGCCGCCCGCGTGCTGCCGCACGATGGCGACGCCTCCGGCGCGGCGGCGGTTCGCGACCGGCTCGCCGCGCTGGGCGCGGCCGTCGATCTGTGCGAGCCCTTCGAACGGATCCGCGCGGCGATCGACGAGGCGCAGCGGCACTGATCGCCGCCGGAGGAGCCATGGCCGACGAACAGCCGCGCACCCACGTGCCCGTGCGGTCCGTGCTGCATCCTGACCTCGTGCTGCCGGGCGTCGGCGTCCTGCCGGCCGTCGCGCCGCGGCTGCCGCGCCCGGCCGCGCTGCGGCTGCCGCTCGCGGACACCGTCGTGCGGGCCACGAGGCTGCCGCTGCTCGACGGCCGGCCCCAGGTGACCAGTTGCCGCTTTGCCCGCGTGGAGCCGAAGGCATCGCCACCGGCCGCCAGAACGTCGTTGCCCCAGGCGACGGGGCCCTCCGCTGCGGCGGCTGCCGATCCGCGGCCGGCGCCGCCGCGGACGCGGATCGCGCCTCCGAAGGACGTCGTCAAGTTGTCGGAGCGGTTCTTCTACCTGCTCCAGCCGGACCTCGAGACGATGCTCCAGGCCGGGCGGCTCGAGTTTCCGCGGCAGCCGTTCCCGTTTCAGCTCGACGGCATGGCGTTTCTGATGCCGCGGCACGGCGCCGTGCTCGCCGACGAGATGGGGCTCGGCAAGAGCATGCAGGCGATCTCGTCGATCCGGCTCCTCGTGCGGTCGGGCGAGGCGCGGCGGGTGCTCGTGGTCTGCCCGAAGGGGCTGGTGTCGAACTGGACCCGCGAGCTCGCCGACTGGGCTCCGGAGCTCGTCGTCGCGGTCATCGAGGGGGATCCGCAGCGCCGCCGCTGGCAGTGGACGCTGTCCGACGTGCCGGTGAAGGTGGCGAACTACGAGGTGCTCGTCCGCGACCGCGATCTGGTGGCGGAGTTGGGCCTGGCGTTCGACCTGGTCGTGCTCGACGAGGCGCAGCGGATCAAGAACCGCTCCAGCCAGACGAGCCAGGCCGTGCGGGCGGTGACGCGGGGCCGCAGTTGGGCGCTGACCGGCACGCCGATCGAAAACAGTTCCGACGACCTCGTCGGGATCTTCGAGTTCGTGGCGCCCGGCCATCTCACCGAGCGGATGCCGCCGAAGGCGATGGGGGCGGCCGTGGCCGACCACGTGCTCCGCCGCACCAAGGACAAGGTGCTCAAGGACATGCCGCCGCGGCTCAACCGCGACGAGCGGATCGAGCTCGGACCGGAGCAGCGGGAGACCTATCGCCGGGCCGAGGAGGAGGGCGTGCTGCGGCTGGCGGGCATGGGCGAGGAGGCCACGATCCGGCATGTCTTCGAACTGGTCCTCCGGCTCAAGCAGATCTGCAACTTCGACACCGCGACGGGTGAGAGCGCGAAACTCGAGTGCCTGAAGGCGGATCTCGAGGAGGTGCAGGCCAGCGGCCGCAAGGCGCTCGTCTTCAGCCAGTGGGTGGAGACGCTCGGCAGGCTGCGGGAAGACCTCGGCCGGTTCGGCGCCCTGGAGTATCACGGCGGGATGTCCACCACGGCCCGCGACGAGGCGATTCGCCGGTTCAAGCACGACAAGCAGCACTCGGTGCTCCTGCTTTCCTATGGGGCCGGTGCGGTCGGGCTCAACCTGCAATTCTCGCAGTACGTGTTCCTCTTCGACCGGTGGTGGAACCCCGCCGTGGAGGACCAGGCGATCAACCGGGCCCATCGCATCGGGGCGGCCGGGGCGGTGACCGTGACGCGGTTTCTCTCCGCGGACACGATCGAGGAGCGGATCGACGAGGTGCTGCGGCGGAAGCGGAACCTGTCGGACACGATCCTCTCGCAGGCCGAGGCGCCCGCGGCCAGCGGGATGACGGCGGAGGAGCTCTTCGCCCTCTTCCGACTCGCGCCGCCGGCACGGCTGGCCGCGCGGCCCGACGCGGCCGCGGCCTGACGCCGCGCCGCGCAAGTGTCGCGCTGCGTCTGATGAAACGCGCAACTCGTTGCGGCGCCCGGATTCGGGCGTGATCCCGCGCTGACTGCGAGGCGGCATTTCGCATCCGGGGCGTATGAATCGGAAGACGAGGCAGCCGGGGCCGCGATGGCGCGGCGGCCGAGTCACACACAAGTCATTCGTCGGACAACGAGTTGAGGGAACACCCGGCCTGGGCCGGGGGTTCTGCCACGCGTGGGCCGGCGCGAGGGAACGCCATGGGGCGTTCGTTCGCGCCGGCCTTTTTTTGTCCGCCGAGCCATTCGCAGAGCAAACAGAGGAGCCAGCCATGAGCGTCTTGACCTCGGTGTTCACGCGTCGTCCAGCCCCTTCTCGAACCCGTCAGCGGAATCGCCTGACGCAGCCAGGGCGAGTCGCCAGCGGCCTGCGTGACGGCGGCTGCGTCGAGCGGCTCGAGAATCGGCTCGCGCTCGCGGTGGTCAGCCCGTTCGACGTGCGGTTCACGGCGAACGACACGGGCGACATCACATTCGCGGCCAACACCATCATGACGGCGCCGGGCGACTCACCGGAGGCGATCGCCGCACGCAACGGCACCGGCCCCGCCAACACGCTCAACGACGACTACTGGAACATGGTCTACATCGACATCGACGGCGATCCAGGGACGTTCAACTCGAGCGCTGCGACCCTCGACCTGCCGGATGATGCGGATGTGCTGTTCGCCGGCCTGTACTGGGGTGGCCGGGCACGCGGTACGGGGCAGTTCGCAGCCTGGAAGAACGTGAAGTTCCGCGGGCCGGATGATGGCGGCTATCGGGATCTCACGTCGCTCGACGCCGACTTCAGCAGCACTCCGCAAGGCGCGCCGACCGGCTCGGGTGCACAGAATTATCAGGGCTTCAAGGACGTGACCGACCTGGTGCGGGCGCAGGGGGAGGGCACGTACACAGTCGCGAACATCCAGGCGTATCAGGACAACAACTATTCCGCCGGGTGGGGGCTCGTGGTGGCCTATCGGGCGCCGAACGGGCTCGCCCGCAATCTCACGGTGTTCGACGGGTTTGCGTACGTGACGACGTCGGATCCCGACGTCACCATCCCGGTCAGCGGTTTCCTCGCGCCGCCGAGTGGTCCCGTGAATGCGACGATCGGCTTCGTAGCCTACGAGGGCGATCTGGGCATCACGGGTGACCGGGCTTTCTTCAATGGCGGGCTCGGGGAATCCCAGCTCTCGAATGCAACGAATCCGGCCAACAATTTCTTCAACAGTTCGATTTCCAATCGGGGCGTCACGGTCAATGCCAAGAATCCGAACTACGTGAATCAACTCGGGTTCGGGGCCGACCTGGTCGAGGTGGACAGCCTGATCGCCAATGGGAGCACCAGTGCGACGGTGCGGCTCACGACGACCCAGGATTTCTACTACCCCGGCGTGATCACCAGTGCGATCGAGTTGTACGCGCCCAAGATCGGTGTCACGAAGACCGTCGAGGATGTGAACGGCGGCGAAGTGATAGCGGGCGACATCTTGCGTTACACCGTTACCGTCGCCAATGCCGCTGGCGCGCTCGACACGGCCGTGAACGTGATTCTCGATGACATGATCCCGGCGAACACGACCTACAAGCCCGGGAGTCTCGTGATCAGTACGGGCCCGAACAGCGGGTTGAAGACCGACGCAGTCGACGATGACCAGGGCGAGTTTCTTTTCGGGGATAATGCTGTGCGCTTCCAGGTGGGCACTGGGGCGGGCGGGGGAGTCGGCGTTCCGCTTGGCGGTGCCCTGGTCGCTGGTGAATCCCAAGCCGTGACGTTCGAGGTGATCATTGACCCGGACGTTATCGAGGGGACAGTCATACGAAACATCGCGAGCGCGGGATTTACGGCGGACACGAGTGGATTCCTCTTGGGCGCGACGTCGAACGCCGTCGAGGTGGTTTGCCGTCCGTCGGCCGTTCTGTCGATCAAGAAGACGGATTCTCCGGAGACGGTGACAGCGGGCGGCGAGGATTACACGTACGAAATCACCGTGACGAATAGCGGGCCCTCGAGCGCACAGAACGTGGTGGTGGTTGACGACTTGCCGGCGGGATTCGTGGCGACGGCATTTAGCGGTCCCGGCACTCTGCCCATCGTGGGGACGGATCCGTTCACTTGGACGATCGGGACGCTTGCGAAAGGAGCGACGGTCGCGCTTCTGGTGACGTACCGGGTGGAAGCCGACGTGGAGCCTGGCACATATCGGAACACGGCGACGGCAACGAGTCCCACGGACAAGGGTGGACCGCGGACAGCGTTTTGCGACACGGATGTCGTGAAGAACGTCGACCTGACGCTCGACAAGGTGACGGTGACGCCGGTGGTGGCGGGTCAGCTGGTGTCGTACACGATCGCGATCTCAAACTCGGGCAAGAGCGACGTGACGGGTGCGGTGGTGACGGACCCGTTTGCCGGGGTGCTCAGCGGCGTGACGTGGACTGCGGTGTTCAGCGGCGGCAGCGGGAACACCTCTGGCTCGGGGAACATCAGCGAATCGATCGACCTGTCGGCTGGTGGGTCGGTGCTTTACTCGGTGACGGGCCTGCTGGCGTCTTCGGCGTTCGGTAGCTTGGTCAACACGGCGACGGTGACGAGTCCTTTCGACACGGCGACGGACACGGTGACGGATGCGATCAACCGGAACGTGGACCTGACGCTCGACAAGGTGACGGTGACGCCGGTGGTGGCCGGGCAGTTGGTCTCGTACACGATTGCGATCTCGAACTCCGGCAAGAGCGACGTGGCGGGCGCGCTGGTGACGGATCCGTTCGCGGGGGTCTTGAGCGGCGTGACCTGGACGGCGGT
>JBIKND010000191.1:0-7222 GCA_044358905.1 Pirellulales bacterium
CGGCTCGCAGCAGCCAGCACCGGCGTCGCAGGCCGGTTCCGCACAGCCGTTGCCGGCTCCGCAGGCGGGCTCCGCACAGCCATTGCCGGCACCGCAGCCGGGCTCCGCACAGCCATTGCCGGCGTCGCAGCCGGGCTCACAGCACGAAGTGCAGCCCTTGCAGCCGAGCATCTTGTCAAGGAGCTCGAAACCGAAAGACTGGGTACAAACAGTGACACCGAGAATCAGTGCACCGAGAAACATCATACGCTTCATCGAGCCACATCTCCTTTGCTTGTGAATCACCGGTGTGGTCGTCCCGCTTGCGACGCTGTCACCCCGAGGTTGTGATCCACGTACTCTCCGCGGCAGGCCTGTCGAGCCATTCCGTGACTCGAGGGATCGCAGGTTACTGCCGCCCCCTGGTTGCCCGACGGGCACAGTGATGCCCCGGGGGACATGGGGGCTATCGGCGCCTCGGTGAAAGCGGCTTGAGCGAGTCCCAAGTATTTTTCGAACGGGGATTCGCGGCTGCGCATTGCGTCGAGACTGCCGTCAATGCCGTGTCGGTGGGACGTGCGGCGCGGCCGCGCACGACCGTCACACCTTCGCGCCACAGTCATGCACGACCGTCAAGGTTTGCCATGCATCGATCTCCAATTGGCAAACCTTGACGGTGCCATGGCCGATCCCCGTGTGATTGACACCCCCACCGCAATCAGTAGACTTTGCCAACGACTCTGGTGGCCGGGCGGAAACAGCTGTTTTCATCCGGCGAACAGGGAACTCCGGTGCGAATCCGGGACGGCCCCGCCGCTGTGACCAGGCGTGCGAGGTCGGCTGTTTCGAGCCATTGCGGGGCGTGCCGTCGAGGCGGGCTCCGCGAGAAGGCATGCAGCCGGCCGAGCCTGGAAGTCAGAAGACCTACCCGAGTTGGGAGTCTGCCGGACCGCGAGGGCGGGATGGGAGACACGGCCGCTGTGCGGCCGGTCGCAAGACGTTCACAGGATCCGCTGCTGCAGGCTCCCGCTTCGCCGTAGGTCGTGCATGCGCCCGCATGTGCGTGCCGAGGTGGATGCGTGCGCGTGCAGTGCGGCATGGCATGGATTCGTTCCCACGGCACTGCCGGAAAGGCATGTCGCTCGTCGAGTTGCTCGTCGTCGCCGCCACGCTGGCGGTGCTGATGGCGCTGCTGTTGCCCGCCGTGCAGGCGACGCGCGAGGCCGGCCGGCGGACGGCGTGTCTCAACAATCTCCGCAACGTCGGCTGCGCGCTGCACGGCCACCTCCTCGCCCGGCGGCGGTTTCCCGTCGGCTGCCTGGAGTGGCGGGCGGCGGGCAAGTCGGGAACGGCCCGTTGCCTGGCGTGGAGCGCGACGATCCTGCCGTGGCTCGAGGAGCAGCCGCTGGCGGAGCGGATCGATTTCACGAAGCCGTTCGACCATCCGACCAACGCCCCCGCCGCGGCGACGCCGCTGGCCGTGTACCGCTGCCCGTCGTCCGGTCGTCAGTCCGTCGTGGCGGGCCTGGGCGGCTGCGACTACGGCGGCATCACCGGCGAACGGATCGTGTCGCCGAACAATCCCGAGAAGGGCGTCCTCGTGCACGACCGTGGCTTCGCCGAGCGGGAGATCGCCGACGGTCTCTCGAAGACGGCGTTCGTCGGCGAGTGCGCCGTGGGCGACTGGCCCGACGGCCAGTGGATCAACGGCCGCAACCTCTTCGATCAGGCCTATGCCGTGAACTGGCCGACCTGGGAGGACGAGCTCCGCAGCCGGCACCCCGGCGGCGCCCACGCCCTGTTCGGCGACGGGGCCGTGCGGCTCGTCGCCGATTCCACCGACACGCGAGTGCTCGCGGCCGCCTGCACCCGCTCCGGTGGCGAGGCCGGCAGCACGGGAGACCTGCCATGACCACCCGTGGGCCCGGAGGTGCCGCTCCCCGCAACTGATCTCTACGTCGGCGCGGCGGTGCCGCGCCTTCGGTCACGTTGTCGCGTCCGGCTTGCCGCCGGACGCGGGTAGCCGCATATCCGTCCGCCCACTGGAGAGTTGTCCATGCGTTTCGTCTTCCGTTTCCTTGTCCTCGCGTGCTGCGTCGGGGCCGTCCCGGCCCGGGCGGACGTGGTGCTCGATTTTGCCGACCTGACGGTTCCCGTCTCGGGCTATTTCAACGGTGATCCGGGCACGCTGTCGCCGGGGCAATCGGTGAGCACGCCCTGGTCGTCGGCCGGCGTGTCGTTCGCGAACACGTTCGGCATCGACTCCTACGGCGGCTTCAATTACGAGTACTGGTACGGATTCGCCTACTCGAACGTCGTCAACACGACCGACTCGGCCTTCACGAACCAATATGCATCGAAGCCCGGCGGTGGCTTCGGCGGGCCTGGAACCACCTACGCGATCGCCTACGGCGACGGGGCCACGATCCAGCTGCCCGTGCCGACCAGGGTCTCTGGCTTCGAGATCGCCAACACGACCTACGCATATGGTGTGATGGCTTTTTCCGACCCCTACAACTTCAGCACTCCGCTTCCGCCCGGCACGGGGTGGTTCGCCACCACGGCCACGGGCAAACTCGCCGGTATCACGACCGGCACGGCGACGTTCTATCTGGCGGACCTGCGGGGCGCGTCGCCCCCGGGCATCCTCGCCACCTGGGCGTGGTTCGATCTCACCACGCTTGGCACCGTGGACACGATCGAGTTCACGTTCGACGGCTCGGACCAGGGCACGTTCGGCCTCAATACCCCCGCCTATTTCGCCATGGACGATCTCACCGTGACGGCCGTGCCGGAACCGGCCACGTGGGCCCTGCTCGCCGGCGGCGCGGCGACCGCGCTGCTCGCGCGGCGACGCTCCGCTCGGGCCCGGAGGACGCGTCGTGGCGGATGACGGCGGGCGCGCAGCCCTGCGGGCCGGCGCGGTCGAGCACAACGCGCGGGCCTGGGACCGCCTCGCGGCGGCCGGCGCCGCCCTGACGCGGCCCGCGATCGACGCGGCGTTCGCCGATCCCCGCGGCTGGCTCGGCGGCGGCGCGGGGCGGTCATGGCTGCCGGAACGATTGGACGGCCTCGAGGTGCTCTGCCTGGCGGCGGGCGGCGGAAAGCACGGGCCGCTCTACGCGGCCGCCGGCGCGAAGGTGACCGTGCTCGACGTCTCGCCGGCCATGCTCGACCTCGACCGGCAGGTCGCCCGCGAGCGAAGGATCGACCTGGAGATCGTGCAGGGCTCGATGGACGACCTGTCGATGCTCGCCGCCGGCCGCTTCGACGTCGTCATTCATCCGGTGAGCACCTGCTACCTGCCCGACGTGGGCCGTGTGTTCCGCGCGGTCGCCCGCGTCGTGAAGCCGGGCGGGCTGTACGTCAGCCAGCACAAGTCGCCGGCGAGCCTGCAGGCCGGCCCTGTGCCGGGCGCCGCCGGCCGCTACGAACTCCTCCATCCGGTCGGCCGCACCGCGCCGCTGCCCCCGGAGCCGCCCTCGCGGTTGCGGGAGGCGGGTACGCAGGAGTTCGTCCATTCGCTCTCCGCGCTGCTCGGGGGCATGTGCGCGGCGGGGTTCACCATCGAGGACGTCTGCGAACCCGACCACCGCGAGCCGGGGGCGACGTCGGGATCGTTCGCCCACCGGGCCGCGTTCCTGCCGCCCTACCTGCGGGTTCTCGCCCGCCGGACGGCCGGCGAGTCGGCGCGGGGCATCGTGCTGGTACAGTAACAGCATCGTTCCATCCACGGGAGCCGCGCGATGATCTGCCTGACGATCCTGCTTACCGCCAAGGACGCGGCCGACGTGCCGCGGCTCCGCGAGCATCTCGCCGCCGCCATGCGGTCGAGCCGCACGGAGCCGGGCTGCCTGCGGTTCGACGTTTACCACTCCACGGCCGAGCCGCGCCGGTTCACGCTCGTCGAGCACTGGGCCGACCAGGCGGCCCTCGACGCCCACCGGCTCGCCGCGGCCTACACCACGATCTACAAGCCCCACGTGATGCCGCTGGTGGACCGCGAGGGGCACCCGAGCACGCTTTTGGAGTAGCGGCGGTCGGCCGGAACGGCAAAAGTCTCCTCGCCAAGGCCGCGGCGGCCTTACGCTCGTCGAGCGTTCGCCGATTCCGGCCTCCTTGGTTCGCGCATCGGCATGATCCTCCTCATCGACAACTACGATTCGTTCACCTGGAACCTCGTGCAGCGGTTCGGCGAGATCGCGCCCGACGTGCCCGTGGAGGTGCACCGCAACGACCGGATCACCGGCGACGAGATCGCCGCGAAGGCCCCGAGCCACCTGGTGATCTCGCCCGGGCCCTGCACGCCCGACGAGGCGGGCATCTCCTGCGACGTGGTCCGCCGCTTTGCCGGGCGGATGCCGATCCTCGGCGTCTGCCTCGGGCACCAGTCGATCGGCCAGGTGTTCGGCGGCACGATCGTGCGGGCCAGGCAACTCATGCACGGGAAGGTGGACCGCATCGAGCACGCCGGCAAGGGGCTGTTCGTCGGCCTGGAGAGCCCCATCGAGGCGACCCGCTATCACAGCCTCGTGATCGACCCGCCGACGCTGCCGCGGGAGTTCGAGGTCGATGCCTGGTCCACCGCGCCCGACGGGTCGCGGGAGATCATGGCCATCCGCCACAAGACGTTGCCCGTGTACGGCGTGCAGTTTCATCCCGAGAGCTTCCTCACGCCGGCGGGCTACGACCTGCTGCGGGCGTTCCTGGCCCTCGCCCCCGGCGCCGCATGATCGACCTCGCCACAGCGGTCGCGCTCGTGGAACGCTCGGCAGTGCCGCTGCCGCCGCGGCGTCAACGGCTGCTGGACGCCGTCGGTCGCCGCTTGGCCGCCGGCGTCGTCGCCGACTGCGACTCGCCGCCGTGGGACCGGGCCATGATGGACGGCTTCGCGGTGCGGTCGTCCGACTTCGGCCGCCCGGGCGAGATCGTCGAACTCGACGTGGCCATCGACCTCGCCGCCGGTGACGTCACGGCGCTCGAGATCCGGCCGGGCACCTGCGCCCGGATCATGACCGGCGCCCCGATTCCATCCGGAGCCGACGCGGTCGTGCCGGTGGAGCGGGCCGTGGACGGCACCGCCGGCGTCCATGCCGGCGGCCGCGTGCGGCTCGCGGAGCCGACGTTTCGCCCGGGCCAGCACGTGGCGCGGCAGGCGGCGGCGTTCGCCCGGGGCCGCGAGGTGCTGCCCGCCGGCGCGATGCTCGGCGCCGCCGAGGTGGGCCTGGCCGCGGAGGCCGGGGCCACGCACGTCGTCGCCGCCCCGCGGGTCCGCGTGGCGATTCTCTCGACGGGCAGCGAACTCGTCGCCTGCGACACCGTGCCCGCCTTCGGCCAGACGCGGAACTCCAACGGCCCGATGCTCGCCGCCGCCGTGTCGCTGCTGGGAGCCGAGCCGATCTCGCTCGGGCTGGCGGCCGACAAGCCGGAGGCCATCCGGGCGCTCGTCATGCAGGGCCTCGCCGCCGACGTGCTCGTGCTCTCCGGCGGCGTGTCAGCCGGCGACCTCGATCTCGTGCCCGCGATCTTCGCCCGCTGCGGCGTCGAGCAGGTCTTTCACAAGGTGCGGCTCAAGCCGGGCAAGCCGGTGTGGTTCGGCGTGCTCACGCGACCGGACGGTGCCCCGGCGACGCTCGTCTTCGGCCTGCCCGGCAATCCGGCGAGCAGCCTCGTGTGCTTTGAGCTTTTCGTGCGACCCGCGATCATGATCCTCGCGGGCGCGGCTCGTGATCGTTGGCACCTGCCGCGGGAGCAGGCCGTGCTCGGCGCAACGGCGAAGGCCGCGGCCGACCGGCCCGTCTATCTGCCGTGCCGCCTGGCGCCTGGGCCGCAGGGTCTCGTGGCCACGCCGCAGCCCTGGACCGGATCGTCGGACCTCCTCGGCCTCGCCGGCGCCGCGGGTCTCGTGGCGCTCCCGGCCGACGGCCGCGTGCACGAGCCGGGCGAGCCGGTCGAGATCCTCCGCCGACTGTAGCGGCGGTCTCCGACCGCCGACTGCGGGTCAACGGCCTGTCGTCTGCTGACGCTGTCCGCGGGCCATCCATCTCCCGGTGCTGTCGGCCGGTGCGGCCCGGTGAGGGGCTGCCCATGCCCGCTCGCCGGACGTTCGCCTCGGCCCTCCCGGTCTCGGCTCTCTGCATGTCCGCTTCGCTCCGGCATCCTGCCTGCGCTTGCTTCCATAGCCCGCTCGAGGGCACGGGCAGCCCCTCGCCTCCCTGGTGCGGCGATCTCCGCCCGGCTGTAGCGGCGGTCTCTGACCGCCGAAACGCCGAGGAACCGCACCCGTGCACCCGTGAAGCACTCGGCGCAAGCCGGTGAATCGGCGGTCGGAGACCGCCGCTACAGTACGCGCCAGGGGCACGGCGGTCGGAGACCGCCGCTACAGTACGCGCCAGGGGCACGGCGGTCGGAGACCGCCGCTACAGTACGCGCCAGGGGCACGGCGGTCGGAGACCGCCGCTACAGTACGCGCCAGGGGCACGGCGGCCAGAGACCGCCGCTACAACATGCCTCCGCTACGACTTGAAGAGCCGCGCGCCGGAGGATCGCCCGTCAGTCCCGCGTCCAATAGTCCACGACGCACACGTTGTCGACGTGCGGGCCGACGAGGGCCACGAACTCTTTGTGCGCCGGGTGCGGCAGATAGACATCGCGATCGGCCGCGGTGGCGAAGGTCACGAGGAAGCAGTGAGTGAAGCCCTGCGCCTTGCCCTCGGGCGAGACGTCGGTGCCCCACTCGAAGGCGGCGATCTCCTTGATCTTGCCCGGCAGGGCCTGGAAGCCGGCGACGATCCGGGCCACGTCCTCGGGCGTCGAGGTGTCCTTGAACTTGAAGAGCACGACGTGCCGCAGGCGACGCGGGCCGGCGGGCTCGGGCGCCGAGCGGGCCTGGTCAGCGGCCGCACTGACCGCGAGGCCGACGCCCGTGACGGCGAGCAGGAGCAGGACAACTTTCGGGATCAAGGACAGCGGGGCCATGATCGATCTCCTCGGGAATGAAGTGGAAAGGCCAGGAGGGTCCGTGGTTCGCTAGTGTCAGGGGTTCGATGCACGAATGACCGCGTCGCTGGATGCGACGCCTTCGAGAGCGAGCGGCGGCTCGCCGAGCAAAACGGAGCCAGGAGGGTCCGTGGTTCGCTAGTGTCAGGGGTTCGATGCACGAATGACCGCGTCGCTGGATGCGACGCCTTCGAGAGCGAGCGGCGGCTCGCCGAGCAAAACGGAGCCAGGAGGGTCCGTGGTT
>JBIKND010000192.1:0-7142 GCA_044358905.1 Pirellulales bacterium
ACCGCCGAAGCGGTGCTGCAGCCAGAGCACGATCGGCGCGGCGATGTAGATCGTGCTGTAGGAGCCCGTGATGATGCCCACCAGCATCGTGAACGCGAAGGCGTGGATGCCCTGGCCGCCGAACAGGTAGAGGATCAGCGTCGCCAGCAACGCCGTGCCCGACGTGAGAATCGTCCGGCTCAACGTCTGATTGACCGCCCGATCCACCATGTCCGCCGTCACGAACCGACTCTTGCCCCGCAGTTCCCGGAGCCGGTCGAAGATCACGATCGTGTCGTTGATCGAAAAGCCGATGATCGTGAGCAGCGCGGCCACCACGTCGAGGCTGATCTTGAAGTCGTCCACGAGGGCCCAGCCCAGGAACGGCGCCACGAACTTGCTCATCGCCAGGCAGGCGACGGCGACCAGAACGTCGTGAATGAGGGCGACCACCGCCGCCAGGCCGAAGGCCACGTTCTGGAACCGCACCCAGACGTAGAGCACGATCATCAACAGGCTGGCCAGCAGCGCGTACACGGCGGTGAGCTTCGTATTGCCCGCCACCTTGCCGCCGATCGCGTTGGCCGACAGATACACGGGCGTGCCGGCGAGCTTGGTCGCCACCCGCTCGAGCACCGTGCGCAGCTGCGCCGGCTCGAGCGCGGTCGAGACGGCCCAGTTGCGCTCCGGCCGCGTGCGGCTCGACACACCTTCGGACTCGAGTTCGAACGCGGCGTCGGCGAAACCGGCGGCCGCGAACGCGTCGCGCAGCGTCGCCTGCAGCGTGATGCGATTGATCTTCTCTGGAAAATCGAGCGGCGCGACCGTCGTCAGCGCCGCCGGATCGGGCTTCTCCCCGGGCTTGGCGGTGGACGTCACCTCCCCGAAGCCCATCGAATACGTGAGCAGGCGGTTGGGGAACACCTCGCGGAGCGTCTTCTCCACGTCGTTGCCGTCGTCCGGCGTCTCGTCCCGCATCGAGGTGTCGATCTTGTAGCGGGTGCCGGCGACCGCGTCGCCGGCGGTCACGGCGCTGACCGCCACGTCGGGCAGCACCGACACGGCCTTCCGCACTTCGGCGATGTCGAGCGGCCGGTCGGGCTTGAACGCGACCTGCACGCTCGTGCCGCCCGTGAAGTCGATATCGAACAGCCCCTGGCCGCGGAGCCAGGAGGCCGCCAACCCGGCGAGAACGAAGAGTGTCGAAAACACGATCGCGGGCCGCATCCAGGCCACGAAGCGGAAGTTCGTCTGCCCGAAGATCCGGGCCATGGAGAGCTTGGTGATCCAGCGGTTCCGCTCGGCGAGGTCGAAGATCACCCGGGAGCAGAACACGGCCGTGAACAAGTTGAGCGTCAGGCCGAGGATCAGCGTGACGGCGAAGCCCTTCAGTTGGTCGGTGCCGATGAAATACAGCACGAATCCCGTGATCAACGTCGTCAGGTTCGAGTCCACGATCGTGGAGAAGGCCCGGCTGAAGCCGTTGCGGATCGCCATCCGCACCGCCGCGCCACGATCCATCTCCTCGCGCATCCGCTCGTAGATGAGCACGTTGGCGTCGACCGCCATGCCCACGGAGAGCACGAGGCCGGCGAGGCCGGCGAGCGTGAAGGCCGCCTTGATGGAGATCATCAGGGCGAGCACGAGCAGGATGTTGAGGAGCACGGCCAGGTCGGCCACGAACCCGGAGAACCGGTAATACGCCAGCATGAAGGCGAGGACGACGATCGTCGCCAGGAGCATCGCCCGGGCGCCGGACGCGATCGTGTCGGCTCCCAGTTGGGGGCTGATCTTCTGCTCGCTGATCGGCTCGCTCACCAGCGCCGCCGGCAGGCTGCCCGCGTTGAGCACGCCCACGAGCCAATCGACGTCGGATTGCTGAAAGTTCCCCGTGATCTGCCCGTTGGCGGAGATCACGTCGTTGATCCGGGGGGCGGACAGCAGCGTGCTGTCGAGGAGGATCCCCAGCCGGCTGTACTGACCGTTGGCCTGGTCGGGAAGGTTCTGGCTCGTCAGCACCTGGAACCGCACGGCGCCGTCGGGCTTGAAGGCGAAGTTCACACAGGGCGCCATGCTCGCGTCATAGCTGGACGTGGCCCGGGCGAGCGAACCCCCGGTGACGTTCATGTTGTCGAGGATGACGAGCGCCTCGGCCCGGCCGTCGGATGACGTGCGGATCACGAGACCGCGATTCTCCGCCGGATCCATCTTCGCCGTGTCGAGCTGCACCCAACGGGCCACCGGCTTACCGCCGTCGCTGACGGTCTCGCCCGCCGACCGGCCGGCCAGCTCGATCGCCCGCCGGTGCCGGGCATCCTCGGCATTCGCCGTGATCCGGAACTCCAGCACGCCCGCGCTGGAGACGGTCTTCTTGATGAGATCGACCTCGGCCTGATCGACCTCGGGGACGATGACCTCCAGCTGATCGAGGCCGAACCGGCGGACCGTGACCTCCTTCTGGCCGCCCGGATTCACCCGGCGACTGACGGCCGCCACGAGCTTGTCCATGTCGACCGGCCCGGCAACCTCGCCGTCGGGGCCTTTCTGCCGCTGCTTCGCCTGATCGACCTCGTAGACGAGGATCACGCCTCCCTTGAGGTCGATCCCCAGCCGCGGCGGCCACCCCAGCCAGCAGATCACGCCGCCGGCCGCGGTCGCGACGAGCACCGCGGCGATCCGCCCCCACATGTCGCTCGCCCGCAGCGTCTTCGCGAGCACCCAGGCGAGGAACGTGGGACCGGCGATCGTGAGCAGGGCGAGGCCCCACATGGCCCACGGCTGGCGCCACCACTCCACCACCGCAGGGGCGGCAGGAGCCACGGCAGCGGCGTCGACGGCCTGGGCGAGAAGACCAACGGCGATGGAGGGCATGTTCATGACTCGTCTCTTCCGGTTCGGGCCTCTGACTTGTCGTCGCCCAGCACCCGGGCGATGCTGGAAAGCGTGACGGTGATCTTCACGTTCGCGGCGTCGTCGATCTTGAGGACGACGCGGTCGGCGTCGCGCTCCACGTTGGCGACGGTGCCGTAGATGCCGGCCGTCGTGACGACGCGGTCGTTCTTTTTGAGGCCGCCGAGCAGGTCCTGCTGCCGCTTCCGCCGCTCTTGTTCCGGGCGAAACAGGAGCAGGTAGGCCGCCGCGGCGATCAGGGCCAGCGGCAGGGTGTTGATCAGCGTCTTGAGGAACTCCGGCGGGACCTGGCCGGCCGCCGGGTCGGCGGCATCCGCCAGCAGGGCGAGGAGGGCGATGGGGAGGAGCATGCGGTCGACCGTGCCGGAGCGGAGCGGGAATCCCGGACGGACGCCGCCCGGAAGCCCGCAAATGTAGTGGCCCCCGCGCATGCCCGACAAGCCCGCAACGTGCAGAGCGAGCGCGACGTCGGCTCGGTCACTCGGCGGCCGGCTCCGTCCCGCCCGCATCCCCCGCGGACGGCGCGAACGCGGCGAGCAGTTCCTGCCTCGTCCGTGCGAAGTGGCCACTCACGATGGCCGCCCGCAGCCGCGCGACGAGCCGCTGATAAAAGGCGAGGTTGTGGATCGAGGCCAGCACGGGCCCGAGCATCTCGCCGGCCAGGAACAGGTGCCGCAGGTAGCCGCGGCCGTGGCGGCAGGCGACGCACGGGCAGCCCTCCTCGAGCGGCCGGTCGTCGGTGGCGTGGACGGCGTTTCGCAGCCGCAACTGCCCGGCGAACGTGTAGACGAGCGAGTTTCGCCCGCAGCGGGTGGGCAGCACGCAATCGAACATGTCGACCCCCGCCGCCACCGACTCGACGATGTCCCGCGGCTGGCCCACGCCCATCAGGTACCGCGGCCGGTCCGCCGGCAGGTGCGGCACCGTGGCCCGCAGCGCCGCGTCCATCGCCGCGGGCCCCTCGCCCACCGACAGCCCGCCGATCGCGTAGCCCGGAAAGTCGAGCGCCACGAGCCCCTCCGCGCTCTCCCGCCGCAGGTCGGGCTCCAGGCCCCCCTGCACGATCCCGAACAGGGCCTGACTCGGCCGCGTGTGGGCGTCGCGGCACCGCGCGGCCCAGCGGAGCGACCGCCGCATCGCATCGGCCACGACCGCACGGTCGTTGGGCAGCGGCACGACGTGATCCATCTGCATCGCCACGTCGGCCCCGATCCGCTCCTGGATCCGCATCGAGTTCTCGGGTGTGAACTCGACCGGGCTGCCGTCGAGGTGCGAGCGGAAGAACGCCCCCTGCTCCGTCACCTTCACCTGCTTGGCGAGGCTGAAGACCTGGAAGCCGCCGGAATCGGTGAGCGTCGGACCGTCCCAGCCCATGAACCGCGCCAGTCCGCCGCCCCGCGCGACGATCTCGTCACCGGGCCGGAGATGCAGGTGGTAGGCATTGGCGAGAATCATCCCCGCCCCGGTCTCCCGCACCCGCCCGATATCGACCCCCTTCACCGTCGCCGCCGTGGCCACGGGCATGAAGAGGGGCGTGGCCACGCTGCCGTGCGGCGTGGTGAGCATGCCCGCCCGCGCGGCGCCATCCGTAGCGTCGAGCGCGAATGCAAAGCCGGGCTTCATGGGACGTCACTTCGGCGTGGATTCGATGGCCGCAAGAGAAGGCAGGCCAAAACAGATTCCGCCGCTCGGGGCTGCCCACGCCCCGTCGCCGGACGTTCGCTGCGCCCATCCTGGGCTTCGCTCTCTCGGAGCTGTCTGCGCTCCGCCATCCATGGCTCCGCTGGCCAGCTACGCCGGCTCTCAGGGCATGGGCAGCCCCTCACTGGTCCTATGTAGGGCTCGGGTCTGGTCACACGCAGACACTCCGATGCTGAGGAGCCGGTCGGGGGCACGCGCAGGAGCCGGTGAATTTTGCGTGACCTTGGGCGTTCCATCGCCCACGAGCCGGATGTTCGCAAAATCCGCCGGCGATGAGCATGCCACCGCCGGCGAACCAATACGCGCAGTGTTCGCGGCGTTCTAAAAAATGCCCAGCGCTTCCAGCGAGTATCGCACGACGAGGCCGGCGACCACCACGCTCACCATGCTCATGAGCTTCACGAGGATGTTGAGACTCGGGCCGCTCGTGTCCTTGAAGGGGTCGCCGACGGTGTCGCCGACGACGGCCGCCTTGTGGGCGTCGCTCCCCTTGCCGCCGTGCACGCCGCTCTCGATGTGCTTCTTGGCGTTGTCCCAGGCACCGCCGGAGTTGGCCATGAACACGGCCACGCAGAAGCCGGTCGTCAGGCCGCCCACCAGCAGTCCCATCACGCCACTGACGCCGAGCAGCAGGCCCACGACCACGGGCACGGCCAGAGCCAGCACCGAGGGGAGCACCATCTCCTTCTGGGCCGCCTTCGTACTGATCGCCACGGGAGCCGCGTAGTCCGGCAGTTCGGTGCCCTCCATGATGCCCGGCTTCTCGCGGAACTGGCGACGGACCTCCTCCACCATGCCCTTCGCCGCCCGGCCCACGGCCTTCATCGTCAGGGCGCAGAACACGAACACGCTCATCGCCCCCACGAACATGCCGACGAGCACCTTGGGGTTCATGAGCGTGACGTCGTAGAACTGCATGTAATCCCGCATCGTCGCCTTCTTGACGTCCACGACCCGGTTTTCGTTGACGAGCTGATTGATCAGTTCGGGAGCCGGGGCCGCCGCGGCGACGGCGCCGCGGACGGCGCCCTGCAGGCCCGTCACGGCGGGCGCCAGGATCTCCTTGCCGTCGCGGCCCTTGCGGCCGTCGAGGACCGCCGGATCGAGCACCATGTACACGTGGTTGTTTTCGGCCTTGTCGCCGACCCCGACGACGAGCCGGTCGGCCAGCTTGACCCAGTCGCCCGCGGCGAGCTTCCGCCCGCCGGCCGCCACTTCCTGGACGTTGTCGCGGGTCACTACGGCCGCATGGCCCCAGCGATCGAAGCCGATCCGCACCTCCTCGACGTAGGCGGCGAGCAGGGCCAACGCCGTGAGCGCCGCCGAGCCGATCGCGAAGCCCTTGCCGGTGGCGGCGGTCGTGTTGCCCAGCGCGTCGAGGGCGTCGGTCCGCTCCCGGACGATCTCCGGCAGGCCGGC
Source organism: Pirellulales bacterium (assembly GCA_044358905.1). Lineage (GTDB taxonomy): Bacteria > Planctomycetota > Planctomycetia > Pirellulales > UBA1268 > QWPN01. Next base: position 6,010 of record JBIKND010000192.1, read on the forward strand.
CATCTGGGCGTTGCCGCCGGCGTTGTCGGCGATCGGGCCGTAGGCGTCTGTGGCCAGCGTGATGCCCAGCGTGGACAGCATGCCGACGGCCGCGATGCCCACGCCGTACAGACCGAGCGCGAATTGGTTCGGGTCGGCGAAGTTGAAGCCGTTGGCGAAGCCGAAGGCCAGCAGCGTGGCCGCACCCGTGATCAGCACCGGCGCCCAGGTCGAGAGCATGCCCTCGGCCACGCCGCCGATGATGATCGTCGCCGGGCCGGTCAGGGCCTGGTCCGCAAGTTCCTTGGTCGGGGCGTATTCGTTGCTCGTGGCGTACTCGGTCCACTTGCCGATCAGCCAGCCGGCCACGAGGCCGACGATCACCGAGATCGCGATGCCCATGTGGGAGAAGCCGCGCATCAGCAGGAAGGTGATCCCGAACGTGGCCGCCACGATGGCGACCGTCGAGAAGTTGATGCCCTTGGCCAGGGCGGCGAGCAGGGCCTTCTGCGAGGAATCCTCCTGGGTGCGGACCTGGTAGATGCCCCACACGGAGAGGAGCGTGCCGATGGCGGCGATGGCCATCGGCAGGAAAATCGCGTTGAGCTGCATGGCGCCGTCGCCGGGGAAGGCCGCCACGCCGAGGGCGGCCGTGGCGAGGATGCTGCCGCAGTAGCTCTCGTAGAGGTCGGCACCCATGCCGGCCACGTCGCCGACGTTGTCGCCGACGTTGTCGGCGATCGTCGCCGGATTCCGCGGGTCGTCCTCGGGGATCGAGTGCTCGACCTTGCCCACGAGGTCGGCCCCGACGTCGGCCGCCTTCGTGAAGATGCCGCCGCCGACGCGGGCGAACAGGGCCTGGGTGCTCGCGCCCATGCCGAAGCAGAGCATCGTGACCGTGATCTCCTCCAGCGAGAGCGGCTTGAAGCCGAGCATCGGCACGAGCCAGTAGAGGATGAAGAACCAGAGCATGATGTCGAGCAGGCCGAGGCCTACGACCGTGAGCCCCATCACGGCGCCCGAGCGGAAGGCGATCTGCAGCCCCTCGTTGAGCGACCGCTCGGCGCCGGCGGCGGTGCGGTTGCTGGCGAGCGTGGCCGTCTTCATGCCGAACCAGCCGGCGAGCCCCGAGAAGAAGCCGCCCGACAGGAACG
>JBIKND010000001.1:0-72104 GCA_044358905.1 Pirellulales bacterium
ATGATCGGCGTCGATGGACTCGATCACCCCCTCCACGCAATCGCCCCCGCGCAGGTCCGCGCGCCAGACGTTCGCTCCGGCGGGCACGGCCGCGACCTTGGGAAAGCGAATCCGCTCGATGCCCTCTACGGCGAACTCCAGCGGCTCGTCGAAGAGCGGCGACTGCCAGAGCAACGTGGTTCGTGGCCGGCCCGGCTCGGCCGCCGCCGGTAAGAGTTTCCCGATCAGGAAGCCGTCGTCGGGAAGATCCAGCACCGCCGAGTGCTTCGTCGGCTCGAGTGGTGTCTGCGCCACCGCCGGCACGCACAGGCCCGCGACGACCATCGTCACGCCGCAGATGCATCGCCCGCCTGCCCGCACCATCCGCCGCAGCCGGTCTTCGTCGGTCATTTCGCCACCTTTTCCAGCAACCCCTGGGCCTCGATGTACGACCGCATGGCCTTGCCCTGTTGCGCCAGTTGGGCGAGAGTCTTCCACTGCCGCTCGCTGACGATGCCCTGCAATTGCTTGCCGTCGACCTCCGACAGCACCATCGAGACGAGCATCTGCTGGGCGTGCAGGTCCTGCCGGTTGGCCGGCCGGTCGATTCGCAGTGCCGGCTCCCGCTCGAGCAGCAGCTTCTCGATCTCCTCATGCTGCCGCTGGTCGAGACCGAGCAGGTCGTCATATTTGAGCAGCGTCGTCGCCACAAGCGCCTTCCAGCGGTGGGTCCGGCGGGCGGCATTCTCGGCATTCAGCCGTCCGTACTGCTCGGCGTCGAGCGTCGTCGGCAGCACCTTGGCGAATAGCGAATCGGCATCGAACAGGGCCTGCAGCCGCTGCCGACACCGCTGCACGTCCTGCTGAAACTGCTGCCACTTCCGCTGGCCGGCCTGGTCGTTGAAGTTCACCTCCACGCCCTGATACTTCCGGCGTTCGACGTCGATCTCCTCCGCCAGGCGGCGAATGTCCGACTCCATCGCCAGCCGCAGCTTGCGGCGCTGGGCTTCGGCGAGACTGCAGACGGACTCGATCTGGGAGAGCCGGTCCTCGCCGAGTTTGCGGGCGGCCCCCAGGGTGGGCGACTCCGGCACCTGGTCGCCGTCGCCTCCGGTCGGCGACGGCCGTTGGCGGCCGTGGTTCAGGCTGAAACCGTTGCCGGACTGCTGAAAGACGTTGGTATCGAAGTTCGACCCCAGATCGATGCGGTTGCCCTGCTGCTGCTCCTCCATCTGCCGGGCTGCCGGCGAAATGTCGTCCACGGCCCGATCGTCTTCGCCGCGGGCCACGGGTCCGACAGCGAGCAGCGCAGCGGCCATGCAGGCGCAACGCCATGGCCACGCCGCCGGTCGCCGGTGATGGGGCTTGCACGCGGTCATCGGGTCCACCATGGATCGGGCTGCAGGGACTGCCCGTCGAAGTTCCAGTTCACATGATGGCCCATGCGCTGCGAGCCGGCCTGCTGACACCACTTCTTCCACTCCGCCTTCTGGCGGTCGTCGAGGTGCGGGGTGATGCTCTTGTCGGCGAAGTCGGGGGCCGGCCGGAAGTTGTTGATCATCATGCCGCCGTTGTCGTCGAGTTCCCGCAGCCAACCGGCTTGCCAGTTTTTCTCCAGGTCGGCCGCGATCGTCTCCCGTTGGGCCGCCGCGAGTTCCAGTTCGCTGTCCAGTTTGTTCACGATCAGGATCCGCGCCGTACGGGCACGGCGGGCGATCCGGGCCGCCTGCTCCCGCTCGTAGGCGGCGTACTCTTCGGCCGCCGCGTGCGGCTTGACGGCCGCCGCCACCGCCTCGTGGATCATTTTCCGGGCATCGAAGCTCTGCCGTCCGCGGCCGGCGAACTGATTCTCGGCGAACTGTTTGGCGACGGCCTTCACCGACTCGTTGCCGGCGGCCACGATCTTCTTGCGGGCCTCGACCGGAAGGCCGCCGCAGGTCTTGCGCACGAGTTCCAGTTCGGCCTGCAGGGCAGGCTGAAAGAACTGCTGCATCTGCTGCGCCTGCTGGGCGATCTGCTGCTGCCGCTGCTTGTCCGCGGCCTGCTGCTGCGCCTTTTTGGCGTCCTTCGCCTCCTGCGGCTCCTCGGCAGCCACCGCACGCAGGACCTGCATGCCGGCCCGCAGCAGGCGACCGGCCTCCTCGGCCGCGGCCCGCTCGGGCGGCGCGGCCTCGTCGGCCCGGGCGGCCGGCACCGCGCAGGCGATCGCCCAGCAGGCCACCGCTCGGCACGCCCATCCGCTTCGATCGCTCATCGACTACCTCCCGTACTCACCGTTCGTAGACCGGAAGGAACTTGTAATTCACCGCCAAGGCCAGGAGCGTCAACGGCGTATCGACCTCCGGACCGTACGACATGCTGAAACTGCCGTCCTTGGCCTGCGCCGCCTTGAGCGTCTTCACGAGACCCGCATTCCACTTCTCCCAGGCCTGCACGTCGCACTGGAACAGCGCCTGCGCCCGGTAGTAGTACTCGTACGACGATCCGTTGCCGCGCACGCCCATCATCCGGTTCGCGGCGACCGGCGCCCCGCTGCTCGCCTTCTCCAGAAAGGCGGCGGCCGTCTTGTACTGCGGCAACGCCTGCCGGCGGGCGATCGAAAACACGAGCACACCGATCGACGTCGTGGCCTCGGTGCCGTTGCCGGCGCCACCGGAGTAGCCGACGTTGCCGTTGCCACCGGTCATCGACACGTAGTACTTGATCGCCCGGTCGATCGTCTCGTCGGGGACCTCGATGCCGGCGTTGCGGGCCGCGAGCAATCCCATCAGCACCGCCCCGCTGACGGAGGTGTCGGCCGACTGCATCTCCGGGCCGTAGTGCCAGCCGCCGGTGGGATTCTTCTTGTTGGCCGTGACGGCCGCCCGCACGGCCAGTTCGAGCGCCTTGCCGATCGAGCGGCCCTGCCCTTTGCCCCCCTGGGCACCGGGCTCCGTCCACAAACCGCGGTCGTCGACGACGCCGTAGGCCTCGGCCAGGCCGAGCATCGCGAAGCCATGGTGGTACATGCTGGGATTGCCGCCTTCGCCACCGATGTAGCCCACGCCCGGATCCTGCTCGTTGATGAGCGCGCGGATCGCACGGCGGATCGGCCCCCGATACGGGCCGTAGTTCGGGTCTTCGCCGCTGGCCAGAAGCACCATCAGCCCCATGCCCGTCGGGGCCGGGGTGCCGTGCTGGCTCTTCCACGCCCCCGAGGCGTCCTGCGTCTTGAGCAGATGCCGCAGGCCGGCGTCGTAAAGCTCGCGCACGTCCCGCGGCACCGGGTCGCCGTATTTCACGAGCGGCCCCTCCGCGCGGACCGCGGTGGCGGCGAGCAGAAGCGCGAGAGCCGGCACGAGGGTTCGCATCGGGCGGTTTCCTAGCGTTCGTAGACGGGCAGGAACTTGAAGTTCACGGCCAGTGACAAGAGGTAGAGCGACGTGGTGACGGTGCCCCCGCCCATGACCATCCCGCCGCGGCCACCGGCCATGCTGCCGTCCTTGCCCTGCATCGCCTTGAGCGTCTTCACGAGGCCCGCGTTCCACTTCTCCCAGGCGGCGACGTCGCACTGGAAGAGCGCCTGGGCGCGGTAGTAGTCGGTGTAGCCAGGGTAGCCATCCATGCCCGGCTGCTCGCCACCCCGGCTGCGGCTCACGAGGTACTTCGTCGCCGCCTTGTACTGCGGCAGCTCCTGCCGGCGGGCGATCGAATAGACGAGCACGCCGATGCTCGTCACCGCGTCGCTGCCGCCACCGGCGCCGCCCGAGTAGCCCACCTGGCCGTTGCCTCCGGTCATCGTCACGAAGTACTTGATCGCCCGGTCGATCGTTTCGTCCGGCACCTCGATGCCGGCATTGCGGGCGGCGAGCAACCCCATGAGCACGGCGCCGCTCACGGACGTATCGGCGTCCTTGGCGTCCGGGCCGTACCGCCAGGCTCCGGTCGGATTCTGCTTGCCGCTCGACACCGCCCGGCGGACGGCGAGTTCCAGCGCCTTGCCGATCGAGCGGCCGGAGCCCTTGCCAGCCTGGGCGCCGGGTTCCGTCCACAATCCGCGGTCGTCCACCACGCCGTAGGCCTCGGCCAGGGCCAGCATCGCGAAGCCGTGCTGGTACATGCTGTCGTGCCCCCCCTCGCCGCCGAGGAATCCGGTGCCGCCATCCTGGAGGTTGAGCATGCTCCGCAGGGCCTTGCGGATCGGCTGCCGGTAGGGGCCGTAGTTCGGGTCCTCGCCCGAGGCGAGGAGGACCATCATCGCCATTCCGGTCACGCCCGCGCCGGCCTGGCCGTCCTTCCACGAGCCGTCGGCGGCCTGCGTCTTGAGCAGGTAGCGGATGCCGGCGTCGTAGATCTCGCGAACATCGCGGGGCACGGGGTCGCCGTACTTCACGATCGGCCCTTCGCCGCGGGCGGTTGGAGCCGCAAGTGCTGCACACAGGGCGATGGCGATGGCGCCGCGAGCGATCATCGGGGCACCATCGGCATGGCGGGCATGGGCGGCAGCGGCACCGGGGCCGCGAACGGCAGCACCGGCAGCACCGGGGCCGCGAACGGCATGCCGACCCACGCGCCACCCAACTGGCCTCCGAGCGCAGCGATCATCGAACGCTGCCGTGGATCGAGGATCGCCCCCAGCTTGTCGTCGCCGAGAGCCTGCAGCCGCTGGGCCACCTGCATTCCGGCGGGCAGCGGGCTGGCCGCCTGATCCTCCTCGAGCGCCGGCACGTCGGCCACGAGCAGCGCCGCGACGGCGTCGTGCTGCTTCTGGGTGAAGCCCATCTGGTCGTCGCACTGGGCGAGGCCGGCGGCCACGACGGCCTTCCAGCGGCAGGCGGCCCGACCCTGCATCACGGCGGCGTATTTCGTCGCCTGCGGCTCGTCCAGCGTGCCCACCAGCACCTTCGCCAGAAGCGACTCGGGGCCGCCGGCCGCCTCGACGAGCTGCCCGCACCGCTGGGCGTCCTCCACCATCTGCTGTATCGCCTTCTGGCCGGCCTCGTCGAACTTCACCGTGCGGCCCGCGTACTTCGCCCGGACCTCCGCGACCGCGTCGGAGAGCCGCCGCAGGTCCGACTGGGCCGCGATCTCGAGCTTCTTCCGCTGCTTGTCGGAGAGCCCGACGATCCGATCGACGGTGTCGATCTTCGCCTCGGCCCGCCGCCGCACCGGCTCGAGCCGCTGCGCGATCTCGTCGGCCGCGGTGGCCTGGTTCGCACCTCCCGCAGCGCCGCCGTTGATCATCACGGCCATTCCCATCGGCCCACCGAAGGCCTGCGAGTCGAACACCTGGCCGAGGTCGTACTCCGGCATCGCGCCACGGAACACGAGCCCGCCCGGCTGGGCTTCCGGCTGCTCCTCGACGGCGACGTCGTCGCCGCGCACGCCCGCACCGCAGACTGCCATCGCCACCAACGACAACACCGCCCGAAGATGGCGCAGGCCGCTCTTCATTTTTCCTCCTCTACGGCGGCGTCCTCTTCGGCCTCGGCCTCGACTTCGCCGCCGACCTGCACCTCGACCTGCATCTGCACGCCGTTGCCATTGCCGAAGACCTGCCGCCGGATCACCCGCCGCACCGCACCACCGGCTCCCCCGACGGCCTGCGCTTGGATCTGCACCATGCCGCCATTGCCGAGCATCTGAATCTGCTGGCCGCCCGCCTGGGCGAGGAGTTTCTGGGCTTCCTCACGCCGCGCGAGCCACTCGGCCTTGCGGTCCTTGCCGAGCGCCTTCTCCACGCACCGCTCGAGCCCCGGCAGGATGCTCTCGTCGGGCACGGCCAGGCCGTTTTGCTGCAGCGCCGCCACCGCGGGCCGCCAGCGGTCGCGATACGATTCGGTGAGCACCTTCGCGAGCGTTTCCCGCTCGGCGGCTTCGAGATAGGCCTCGCGGTCCACCTCCGCCACGAGCGCCGCCACCACGGCGGCCTTGCGACGGTCCTTCTGCAGGCGGTGCTCTGCCTCGTAGCTCGCCAGTTCCGCGTCGGCCGCATTGGCCTTGACCGAAGCCTTCAGGGCGTCGCGGATCGCCGCCTCCAGGTCGGTCCGCTTCGCCGGCCGCCGCCGGCCGCCGCCGGCCGCCTGCAGCTGTTCGTCCACGGCCCGATCGATCGCCCCGCGGCCGGCCTCGAGCACCAGCGACCGCTGCTGCTTTTCGAGCGACGGGCAGGACTGCCGCACGAGCGACAACTCCCGCCGCAGGATCGTGAGGCCCTGCTGCCGGAGCTGCTGGGCGAGCTGCTGCGCCTGGGCCCGCAGCTGCTCCTGCAGCATCGCCTGGGCGTCGGCGGGCGCATCGCCTTCGTCGCCCTCGGCCTCTGCGTCTGGGGCCGGCTCCGCCGCCGGCGGCTTCGCCTCCGCCTCGTCCCACCACGGGTCGCCGATCGCCTCGGCGTCGTCACCGCCGGGCGCGAAGACCTGACCGCCGGGCGCGAAGACCTGACCGGCGGGCACGACGACCTGTTGCAACGGCTGCGCGATCTGAACCTGAATCTGACCGAAGGCCGACGTGCCACCGCCCGCCACGGCGGCCACGGCCATCAGGCATGTCCCGCAGAAAACCCGTTCCATTTGATGACGCATGCTCATCGCCGCTCCTTCTCGAAGCGGTTGAAGTACTCGTCGAGCCCGGCGCGAAACTCGTCGGGCAGCACGCGGCCCGACTGGCCCGTGCCCTGGCCCTTCTCGACGTTCTCGCTGCCTCCCTTGGTCTTGTTGCCGCGACCCGCGAGGATCTCCGCGAGGGCGCTGGTCGTGCCGCTGCCGCCGCCGCCCGGGCTGGTGCCACCGCCTCCGCCACCGCCACCACCACCTCCTCCTCCGCCCCCACCCCCGCCTCCGCCGCCACCACCGCCTCCGGCGGATTGCGAGGCGAGCAGGAGTTCGATGACTTCGGTCTCGGCCGCGATCGGCTTGGAGCCGGTGTCCGGTGTCCGCAGCAGATCCGCCGTTTCGGCCATCACCTCCTCGACCTTCTCGAAGAGCTGGATCTCACGACCGTACGACTGCTCGCCGTTCTCCTCCTCGAGGAGCCGGTCCACGAGGCGGACGATCCGGTCTGCCAAATCGTCCTGCTGTTTGCCGAGCTTCTTGCCGAGGCCGGCGTGCTCTTCCGCGGTGATGCCCTTCTTCGTCTGCTCGCCCACGCGGGTCTCCTCGCGGAGGTTGACCTCCGCCTCGAGGATCTGCATCGCCTCGAGCACGACTTCGGGCGGCACGCTCGGCGGCGTATCGCCGCCGCCGCCGCCACCACCGCCACCACCGCCCTGCGGCGGCGGCACGAGGTCGTCGGCCAGCCGGTCGAACGTGTCCATCCAGAACTCGGCCTGGGCGATCGACATGCCGGCCTCCTTCTGGATGTCGTCGGAGAGGGTGCGGAGGCTGCCCAGCGTGTCGAGGCCCTTCATCTCCTCGAGCACCGTGCGGAAGGCCGGCAGCTGGCGGCGGTCGAAATAGGCCTGCAGGTCGTCCATCAGGTTCGACACCTTCTCCGTCTCGCGGGTGTTCACCTCGGCGACCTCGCCGATCGCCTTCGCGACGTCCGTGGGCTTCTTTTCGGCCTTGCCGAACGCCGCGGCCGACATGCCGGCGATCCGCTCCGCGATCGTTCCCTGCTGCCGCGAGGCGAGCTTGAGCCGCTTGACGAACGTGCTGCCCTCGAGGTTGGCCATCACGGCCGCGAGGTCCTCGGCCACCTTGGCGAACTCCTCGAGCAACTTCTGCTGGGCCTCGATCGCGTCGGCGAGCAGCTCGTCGGCGGGGGCGTCCTCCGGCGGCGGCTCGTCGCCGCCACCGCCACCCTCCTGCGGCGGTGCGACGCCGGCCTGGGTCGTGGGCAGGCCGAGCCGGCCCGGCGGGCTCTTGCCACCACCACCCGCCGACTTGGGAGCATTCGGGTCCTTGGGCTGCTGCGACGACTCCTTATCGACGACCTGCGGCACCTGGCCCGGTGGCGGCTGGCCAGGCTTGCCGCCCGACTCGCCCCCCTGCTTGTTCTTGTCTTCACCGACCTTCGGCGACTGCGGGCCAGACTCGCCCGACTCGCCGGGCTTGCCCCCCTCCTTGGGAACCTTGTTGACACGGTCCTCTCCGGACTCGCCGTCGGGCTTGCTCCCCTCGGCCGATTGCGGATCGGATGGATCCTGCGGCTGCGAGTCGCCCCCTTGGCCGCTCGACTGACTGCCTTCTGCGCCCTGCGACGATTGGCTCCCCGGCTTGCCTTCGCCCGGCTTGCCTTCGCCGGGTTGGGCACCTTCGCCGGGCTGCGACTCCCCGGGCTTGCCCTCGCCGGGCTTGCCCTCGCCAGGCTTGCCCTCGCCAGGCTTGCCCTCGCCAGGCTTGCTGTTCTGGGCCAACGCATTCGGATCGGGCTTGCCCTGCTGCGCCGTCGCCAGCTTCGCGCTGGCCGCCTGCTTGAGCAGGTCGGCGATGCTCGGCATCCGCTGCTCGCCGATGTCGGCGAGCGTCTGGATGTCCTCGGCGAGCTTTTCCAGCGTCTGCGGCTCGAACTCCGGATTCTTCATCGCCTCTTGGACCAGCTTGGCGCCATCTTCCACCAGGCGATCCATCCGCCCGGCCTGGGCCTCCTCGGCGGCTGCCTGCCGCTCGATCCGCTCCCGGGCCTCCTCGCCGGCAAGCTGCTCGGCCGGCAGCGAGCGGATGTCGATGTTCTCCTTCAAGAGCCCCATCTCCCGGTCGCGAACCTCGCTCGCCGACGCCCGCCACCGGTTGAGCCGCTCGTTGACGATCAGGGCATGCTCCGCCCGATCGACCACGTAGATGAGCATGGGAGTCGAATACGACCGCCCGCGGCCCGGCAAATAATCCTCCGCGAAGGCGCGGAGCACCAGCGGCTGCGGGCGGATGCCCAACGCGTCGGGGCAGAACGTGGCCGCCACCTCGATCGCATCCGCCTCCGGGCCGCCCGCCTGCAGGAGCCGGTCGCCCTTGTCCTGCGCGGCGCCGGCATCGTCGAAGGCGCCTTCCCATTCGATGCCCACACGACGGACGCCGAAGTCGTCGCGGACGGCGATCTTGAAACGAAGCGTGTCGCTCGACAGGAGGATGTCGCGGCTGGCGGGCATGTCGAGCGTGGCCACGCTCGGCGCCTCGTCGTCCCGTGGCGCCACCACCACCACCAGCGGCTTGGCCCCCGTCAGGCCGTGTTCGTCCTCCCACTCGATCGCGACCCGCCGCTCCTCGGCGGCGGCGAGCGCCGCGGTCCGCACCGTGGCCCCGGACGGCGTCACGGCCGCGCCATCGACCGCGGCCGCGGCCAGGCCGCGGTTGGCCGTGGCGGCGAGCGTCACCGTGCTGCCCTTCACGGGCGCCAGCGTGCCGCCGCGCACGTCCTGCTCGAGCACGGCCGGCCGCTTGAGATAGTCGGGCAGTTTGATCTGGGCGTGCACGCCGGTGATCTCCGGCCGGAACATCGGCTTCACCCGCACCCGCTGGCGGGCATCGCCGACGGCCAGCGCCAGCTTCGCGTCCTGCAATTGCGGCGGCAGGGTGAACGTGTAGCGGTTCTCCTCGAGCCCCGCGGCCAGCGGCTTCTGGCGACCGATCCGGGCGCTGGCCGTGTCGGGCCGCCACCGTGTCTCGTCGGCCAGGCCGATCTCGAGCGGCGTCGGCTCGCCGTGCGGCACCACCACTTCCTCGGGCAACTTGCCGACGCGGGTAAACGTGAATCGCTCCACGGCCTGCCACGGCGCGAGGAACCGCTGCCAGGCGTTGGCGGCGGCATCCGGCACCAACACCGCGGCCGCCACGGCCGCCGCGACCGGCACCGCAGCCAGGCCCATCCACAGCCGGTGCCGGGCGTGCGGCACGGCCTCGGCGAAGTCGTACCGCGTGGCCTGCGCGGCGACCTGACCCACGGCCGCTTCGCACAAGGCCCGCGACCGGCCCGGCTCCGCGCCATGTCCGGCGGAAAACTCGCGGACGATCTCGATGATGCCGAGCAGCTGGTCGCCCATGCTCGGAAACCGCCGGGCGATCAGCCGTGCCACCTGGTCGAGCGCCCGGTGGTTCCAGATCCAACGGTGGAACGCCAGCGGCACGACCGCACAGGCCGCCACCGCCGCCCCGAAGACCGCCAGCCGCACCCACTGCGGCGTCTCCGTGAGCCGGTCGAGGCCGAACACGAGCAGGTAGCCGAGCAGGAAGCCGAACAGGGCCCCGCACACCGCCTCGACGGTCTTGATCCGCCACACCAGCCGCCGAAAGGCGTGCAGCCGCCGCTCCAGCTCCACAGGCAGCGTGATGCCCCGTCCCGTCGCCCGCTGCTCTCCGGTCACCGTGCTCATGTTCATGGCTCCTGTCACCGAGGTCAGACCAGCCCCTGCCGCTTCCGCATCACCCAAAACAGCCCCAGCAGTCCCACGAGCGCCATCGCCACCGCGGGATGGCACCACAGTTGCAGCCGCCGCACGCTCGCGGGCGGCTCCGGAAGTTTCGCCAGCGACTCGATGATCGACGCGATCTCGCCCGGCGGCACGAGTCTGCCCTTCGTGACCTGCGCGATCTCGGCGAGCACCTCCGGCCGGGCCGCCCGGCCGATGCCCTCGGCCGTCGAGCCCTGCACGAAGAACGAGGCCTCGAGCGTGTCGCCCGTCTCTTTGCAGAACAGCTGCACTGCGTGCTTGCCCGGCTCGCGCGGCGAGTAACTCGAGGCGAACACGCCCCACTCCCCCTCGCCCGCGGGCGGCGCGAACCGCACCGTCTCCACCGCGCCCGACGGGGCCGTGATCCGGGCCGCCACCTCGCCGCGCGACAGCGGCTCGCCGCTGGCCTGCGCCACCCGGGCGTCGAGCGCCAGCGACTGGCCGAGCTGCGGCTGTTCCGGCGCGAACGAGAGGCTCATCCGCTCCCCCTTGGCCATGTTGCGGCGGTAGGCCATCCAGCGGACCACCTGGCCCCAGAACCGGTAGTGGTATTTGTCCTCGACACCTTTCCGCCACCGCCAGGCGCCGTCGGTGGCCATGTAGAGCACCTTGCCCGCGCCGTAGGTGCGGGTGACGAGCAGCGGGATGCGGCCGTACTCGTTGGCGGCGTCCTCGTGAACGGCCAGCACCTCGCTGCCGGCCTTGGCCCGCAGCACCGGCCCGTACCACTGCACGCCCGGCAGGCTCTCCCAGACCGCGAGGTTCTCGGCGCCGGAGTCGGCGAGTTTGGTGAGCAGGCTCTTGCGGCCCACCTCGGTGAGCACGAGCTTGCGTGGTCCGTCGGTGCTGAAGCCGTCCTTGCGGACCGGATCGATGACCACCGGGCACAACTCCTCGAGCGCCGTGCCCACGAGCGACACCTGCTCGCCCCGCCAGCCCGGCAGGAACACGAGCCCGCTGGCCTGATACTCGACGAGGCCCTTGAGCAGCCGGCAGTCCTCCTCGGTGAGCTGGTCCGGGGCGACGCCGACGTCGCCCAAGAACACGACGTCGTACTTCGAGAGTTCGTCGAGGCCGGAGGGGAACTTCGGGATGTAGTCCTTGTTGCCGCCGCCCCGCTTGGCGAGCCCCGGCTGGAAGAGCAGGCAGGAGACCTCGACGCCCGGATCGCGGGACAGGGCGTTGCGCAGGTAGCGGTATTCCCACCGTGGGATGCTCTCCACGACGAGCACCTTGAGCTTTTCCTGCCGGACCGCGATCGGCGCGGTCCGCTCGTTGTTGTCGGCGAGCAGCTCGCCCTCCTGCTTCGGCACCGTGACGGTGACCGTGTAGTCGCCCACGTCCCGCGGCGTCCAATAGACCCAGTCGGTGGCCGTGCCCATCGCCGGCAGGCGGACCTCCTTGCGGAGCCCGTCGCCGTTCGACGCCTTGAAGTCCACGACCACGACCCGCTCCGTGGGTAGCGACGAGTTGATCGTGAACGGCACGCGGACGGGCTTGCCGGCCACACCCACAGTGGGGCAGTCGAGGCTGGCGAACTCGACGTCGGGAAGCTTGGTCTCGCTGCCCACGGCCACCGCCACCACCGGCACCTGCGCCAGCCGCAGCGCCTGTGCCGCCGTGGATGGCGCGGAGCCTTCGTTCCAGTCGCCGTCACCGACGAGCACGATGCTGCGCAGGTTGCCGAACCGGTCGAGGGCGGTGGTCAGCGGCTCCGCGTAGTTGGTGCCGGCGCCCGGCGGCGCGGGGGAGAATCCGGCCACCTCGACGTTGAACCGCTCGGCGAGCGGCTTCCAGAACTCGCTGGTCGTGAGGGCGGCGATCGCCTCCCGGCGGGTCTGCGGCTCACCGGCCCGGGCCGCCGCGCCGGTGAGCACGACGTCGCGCGTGTCCATGCTCCGGGAGGCGTCGTGCAGGACGGCGATCGTCGGCTTCTCCGTGGGCCGATATTCCTCCACCCACTCCGGCTGGTTGAGCAGCACCGCCACCAGGCCGACGATCGCCAGGCGAAGCAGTTCGAGCAGCCCCTGGCCCGGCGCGTAACCGCTGCGCTTCCAGGCCAGAACGCAGATCACGGCCGTGATCGCGACCAGCGCCAGCGAGAGGCCGAGCGTCCACGGCGTGGTGAAAAAACGGAACCCCTGGAACTCGGTCATGCCGCCGCCTCCACGGGCCGCAGCCCCACGAACGGAGACCGCTCTTCACCGGCCGGCTTGGGCAGGCAGAGGATGCCCTCGACGATCATCGCCAGCACCATGGCGATCAGAAACGCCCGCCAAATCTCCTGCACCAGGCTGTCGGTGCTGCCGGCGGTGCCGGCGAGCCGGCCATAGGAGAGGTCGCGGAACAGGCCGTCGATCCGGTCGTCGGCGGCGATGCGGCCGGCGTCCTCGTCCGCCGGTCGGTTGACCGCGACGAGGCGATCCTCCGCGGCGAACACACCGGCATGGCGGCCGATTTCCGTGGACAAGGCGTCGGCGGGCCCGGCCAGCCGGTTCCACTCGACGCCCTGCGCCGCGAGCACCTCGGCCGCCGGACCGGCATCGAGCTGCCGAGCTTTCCCGAGCACGGCCACGCCGCGGTCGATGGCCCGCTGCACGACCGCGTACAGCACCACGCCCTCGCTGGCGAGCGTCGAGTCGCGGCCATTCGGCGTCGTGGTGCAGAAATAGGCGCCGCCGGCGGCATCGGCGACGCGGCCGAGCAGCGGTGCCGATCCAGGCAGCGCGGCCAGAGGCACGTGGTCCCCCGCCACGGCGCAGGAGCGGAAGACCTGCACTTCGCCGACCGGCAGGGCGCCGCCGGCGAGGGTATTGGAAAGCAGATCCTGGTCGGTCCGCCAGGAGGCCGGCTTCACCGGCTGGGCGTGGCTCGTCCACGCCTTCCAGCCGAACCCGGCGAACGACGTCTCCGTCGGCGTCTCGGGCGGGAAGAACACGATCTGGCCGCCGCGGGCCAGAAACGCCGTGAGCGCATCCGCGTCCTTGCCGGCGGGCAGCGGCCCCTGCCAGAGCACGACCGCCACCTCGTCGAGCACCGCCGTGGCGAAGGCGTCGGGAGCCACCGCCTCGGCGGCCGACTGCTGATCCTTTTCCGGTGGGATCTCCGCCAGGAGCTCGAGCCACCGTCGCGCGGCCGGATCCTCGGCGACGACGATCGTCTGCCGGGCCACGGGCTCGTCGAACACGAAATAGAACTCGTTGTCGGCGATGTTGGCGTCGGCCGGAATCGAGACCTTGCCCCAGCCGCGGCTGCCGGCCGCGCGGTCGAGCGGGATGACGTGGTTCTTGAGCACCGCCTCGCGGCCCGTGAGCTCCAGCTCCACCGTCGAGGCCACGCCCCCGATCTCGAAGGTCACCGGCAACGTGACCCGCTCGGCCTCTTCCTGCCGCGTGGCCGCCACGGTGACCACCAGTTCCCGGACGGCACCCCGCGTCTCGAGCTTGGTACCGGTGACCCGCACCGCGACGTTGCCCTCGGCCGGCTCGCGGAAGGAGAGCAGCTGGAACCGCACCTGCTGCGGCAGCTTGGCGAACGCGTCGCGGATGCCGCCCCACGCGCCGTTCTCCGGCGCCCAGTCGTTGGCCCGCTGGTCGGAGCAGATCCAGACCTCGGTGGAACCGGCCGCGTTCTCCTTCACGTAGTCGTAGGCCGCCTGCAAGAGCAGCGGCATGTCGGCCGGCACCGCCGTCGGGCCGGCCGAGGGGAGGTCGGCCAGCGCCGCCGGGCCGTCGAGCTCGAGGGGCTTCGTCGCCGGGTCGGTGACGAGCACGCACCGCGACGCGCCGAGCGTGCGCAGCGACTCGACGAGCTGCCGGCGGCCCGTGTCGAGCTTGGTGTCGGCGGCCGCGGCGCTCCGCTGCTGCATCGATGGGGAGCGGTCGAGGACCACGATCGCGGTGTCGGGGCGGGCGCCGCCGGCCAGCGCCAGCCAGCCCCGCGACAGCGGCCGGCCGACCGCGAAGATGACCGCGGCGACGGCGAGCATGCGCATGGCCATGATCAGCCAGTTCCGCAGCCGCGAGTAGCCCCGCGACATGGCCCGCGCCGAGAGCAGGAACATCATCGCCGCCCACTGCACCGTCTGAAACCGGCGTTGGTTGATGAGGTGGATGATGATCGGCAGGCTCACCAGCGGCAGCGCGGCGAGCATCAGCGGCTGGAGGAATGTCATCGCAGCCCCCTCCCGGCGGCCCGGCCCACGAGGAACCGCGCCAGCACCTGCTCGTAGCTCTCGTCGGTGAGCACGCGGGAGTAGTCGATGCCACCCTCGAGCGCGACCTTCTTCATCGCTTCCAGATACCGGTTCACCGCCTGGTGGTAGCGGTCGGCGATGTCGACCGGATCGGCGAAGATCGAGCCGCCTCCCTCCATGTCGAGGAACCGCGTGGGCCGCTGGAACTTGAAGCCGATCTCCAGCGGGTCGAGGAGGTGGAACACCGCCACGTCATGGTGGCGGAAGCGGAGGTGGCCGAAGCTCGAGGCCAGCACTTCGGGCTCGACGAACAGGTCCGACACGATCGCGACCAGCGCCCGCTGCCGGATGGTCTCGGCGAGTTCGTGAAGCACTTCGGGCAGCCGCGTCGTCCCGGCCGGCTTCGCCTCCTCGAGGATGTCGAACGCCAGCCGGAGATGGGCGGGGCTGCGGCGCGGCGGCAGCGTCTTGACGATGCCGTCGGCCACGCACGAGATGCCCACCGCATCGCCCTGCTGGGAGGCGAGATACCCGAGGCCGGCACACACGCGTCGCGCGTAGTCGATCTTCGAGAGCCGCCCCTCGGCGGCGAAGTTCATCGACCCCGACGTGTCGAGCACGAGGCACAGCCGCAGGTTCGTGTCGGCCTCGTACTCCTTGACGTAGAACCGGTCCGAGCGGCCGAAGGCCCGCCAGTCGAGCCGCCGCAGGTCGTCGCCGGGCACGTACTTGCGATACTCCGCGAACTCCACGCTCGAGCCGCGGTGCGGGCTCGTGTGCCGTCCCGACACGTTGCCGACCATCGACTTGCGGGCGAGCAGGGGCACGCCCGCCAGCCGGGACAGCACGGCGGGCTCGAGAAAACTGCGGGTCTGACGGTCGTTGATCATCGGTGTGCTCGCGCGGACGAAATCGGCGGAACGTTTCCGTCGGCTACACCTGCTCCTCGACCGTCTCCTTCACGAGCCGGCTCACGATCTGCTTGGCGTCGATGCCCTCTGCCTGGGCGGCGAAGGTCGTGATCAGCCGGTGCGTGAGCACCGGGGCGGCCACCGCCTCGATGTCCTCGAGCCGGACCATGTAGCTGCCGGACAGCGCGGCCCGCGACTTGGCGGCCAGGATCAGGTTCTGCACCGCCCGCGGGCCGGCGCCCCACGAGACGAGCGGCTTGAGCCACGCCGGCGCCGTTTCGCCGCGCGGCCGCGTCTTGCGGACGAGCTTGGCGGCGAACTGATAGATGTGGTCGGGCACCGGCACCCGGCGGACGAGGTGCTGGTAGTCGATGATGTCGCCGGCCGTGAGCACGTGCTCGAGCGACGGGATCGAGTCGCCGGTCGTGCTCCGCGCGATCGTCACCTCCTCCTCCTCGGTCGGATAGTCGAGCTCGATGAGGAACATGAACCGGTCGAGCTGGGCCTCGGGCAGCGGATAGGTGCCCTCCTGCTCGACGGGGTTCTGCGTGGCGAGCACGAAGAACGGCGGATCGAGCCGCGACGTCTTGCCGACGACCGTCACCTTGTGCTCCTGCATCGCCTCGAGCATCGCGGCCTGCGTCTTCGGCGGCGCGCGGTTGATCTCGTCGGCGAGGACGATGTTGGCGAACACCGGACCGGGCACGAAGTGAAACTCGCGGCGGCCGTCGGCCGTCTCCTGGAGGATGTCGGTGCCGGTGATGTCCATCGGCATCAGGTCCGGCGTGAACTGGATGCGGCTGAACTTGAGCGACACCGTCTCGGCGAGCTTGCTGACCAGGAGCGTCTTGGCCAGGCCAGGCACGCCCATCAAGAGCGCGTGGCCGCGGGCGAAGAGGCAGATGGTGAGCCGCTCGATCGTGTCCTCCTGGCCGATGATCACGCGGCCGAGTTCCTGCCTGAGCCGCTGGTAGACGGTGCGGAGGCGGTCGAGGGCGGCGACGTCGTCGTCGTTGAGCGCGGCGGCGCGGTCGGTGGTCGGGGCAGTGGCCATGGAAGCTGTTTCCGAAGGGAGGTGAAAGGGTCGGGGGCGATCGGGCCGCGGCCGGACGGGGCGGCAGGGGCGGGCCGGTGCAAGTATTGCCCACCGGCGATGGTTTCGCACCCGGCCGTCCACCGGATGCGAAATCGGGGGCAGGGGCTCTTTCTCCCAGGAAAATCGCACGGCCAGCCGGGTTCGACCGTGGGTCGGGGGGTGCCCCTGCCACGTCTCCGGACGTTCTCTTCGGCCCTCCGGGCAATGCTGTTCGTCACGGCACGTGCTTCATTGCGATGGAAGCCCCCGGCGGAAGCCGGGGGACTCCGCGTTCCGCGACTTCCCGCCCGCAAGGCAAAACGGTCGCGCCCAAAAACCCGGTGTCCCCGGGCTTCCGCCCGGGGCTTGTTGGGCAAGGAGCACCCCCCTCAGAAACGCCCTACCTGGGCCCAGCGGCTGCCTCGAGGGCCGCCCGGAGGCTGGCGGGGTCGGCCTCCCGGAGCCGGTCGAGGTGGCCCCGGGCGGCGGGGAGCGGGCAGGCCGCCAGGTAGCCGGCGACGGCCCGGCGGACGAGCGGGTCGTCGCGGCCCAGCGGCCCCCAGAGGGCGGCGACGGCGTCCACCGCCGACCAGTCCTGGTAGCGGGCCAGGTCCACGGCCGCCTCGGCCGCGACCGCGGGGTTGGCGAGGAGCCGGGCCGTCGCGTCGGCGACCCGCTTGCGGGGCACCGTGGCCCCGAGGTTTTCCCACGCGAACCGCAGCACCGCCAAGGCGTGCCGAGCGTCGCCCGCGCGCGTGCCGCCGGCGAGCAGGCCGCGGGTCGCCAGGTAGTCGAGCCCCGCCTCGCCCTCGGCAACCACGATGCCGGCGAGCACGCCGTCGAAACCCGCCCGGAGATCCGTGCCCGGGGCCTCGGCTGCCCGCCGGAGTACGCCGAGGTGGCGTTCGCGCACGATCGACTCCGGTTCAGCGGCGGCGACAATCCCGAGCGCCAGCCCGTAGAACCCGCGCCGCCGCTGGTCGATCCCCGGCTCCTCGATCCACTGCTGCAGCTTGTCCGCGTCGAACGATTCCGCCGCATCCCGCACGGCCGTGAACGACGCGAGGCCGAACTCCGTGAAGGCGTCGGCCGCGATCGCCGGGTCGCGATGCTCGAGGCGGGCGGCGTACCAGGCGAGCCTCCGCGCGGCCGGATCCGCCGTCGCCGGCGCCGCGGCCACGTGGGCCAGGAGCGCCTCGTCGGCAGAGACGGCCTCCCAGCCGGCCGTGTCGCCGAAGACCAGCGCTGTGCCCGCGACCGGCCCGGCGACCCGCGCGGCCACGATGTCGCCCACGACAGCCCGGCCGCGGATCGCCTGCCGCACGGCGAAGGGCTGCGCGAGGCGACCGGCCTCATCCCGCGCGGCCGGTCCTGCCGACTCGCCCACCGCCGTCACGTCAGCCGCGTCGCGCCGCTGGGCGAGCGAGCGGCCCACGACGCCGCAGAACGGACAGGCCACGGCCGCAACGGCGGGCCAGACGAAGGCCACCACACAACACAGCCATCGTCGGCCGCTCATACGGGTCACACTTGCATGGTTACGCAGGTCAGCTGCCTGGTCGCTGCGACGGGTAGGGGATGCCCGTGCCCCGAGAGCCGGCGTAGCTGACCAGCGTAGGCATGGATGCCGGAGCGCAGGCAGCTCCGAGTGAGCGGAGCCCACGATGGGCGCAGCGAATGTCCGGCGACGGGGCACGGGCATCCCCGCACCAACCCGCGATGGGATCGCGTGCGGCCGCTCACGCGTACATCGCATCCGGGTTCCGCTCCCGCTGCATCCGCTGCCGCCAGTAGGGCACCGTGCAGAGGAGCAGCTTGCCGGTGCCCTCGTAGGAGTAGGCGAGCTTCTGCCCCGAGAGCCAATAACTGACGAACGACCGGGCCGGCCGCCGGATCCGCAGCCGGATGCCGGCCGTGCGGGCGATCACGAACGCGCCGTCGGCCACGAGTCGGTCGTTCTTCAGTTCGACCTCCTCGACGGGGCCGTCCACGGCGAGCACCACGTGCCCCTGCCCCTTGAGCGCGGTCTTGTACCAGAAGAGCCCCTGATCGGCCCACCAACTGGTCCACATCGGCTCCCGGTGCACGGAGAGCTTCACCTCACCGTCGCTGGCCCAGAAGCACTTGCCGTCGAGGATCCACCGATCGCCCGGCTTGATGTTCATGACGTGGTAGCCGCCGAGCGTCGAGTCGAGCCACACGCTGCCCGTGCCGTGGTAGCGCGGCCGCAGGGGCGACTCATCGGAAAACAGCGACACCCACCAGGTCTTGAGCGTCGGAAAGGGCACGTCCATCGCGATCGTGCCCTTCATGTGATTGAGGGCCCCGCGCTCCGTGCGCACGTCGTCATTCTTCAGGTCCACCCGGACCCAGCGCATCCCCTCGCTCGATTCGACCTCAAACCGCGCCATGGATGTCGACCTCCGCGCCACGGGTGATGCCGCCCTTGGTCCAGTCGACCGACCAGCCGGGGAAGGCGATCTGGGGATAGGGGTCCGAATCGATCGGCCCGGCCGACTCGTACACGATGTCGAACTGGCGGTCGCCGCGGATCCGGCCGATGCGGCAGGATTTCGTGGTGTGCTGCGTCTTGGGATCGAGCCGCACCGTGCCGCCGGGGCCGGCGAACTCCAGGCCGTCGCGAAACGCCTGCCGCACCGCCTCGGTCTCGAACGACCCGGCCTTCTCGACGGCTTGCTTCCAAAGGTGCAGGAGGCACCAGTCGGGCTCCATCGGGTCGCCGGTGACGCGGTCGTAGCCGAAGGAGTCACGGAAGTCCTGCACCCAGGCCTTGTTGGCCGGCGTGTCGAGGCTCTGAAAATAGCAGGAGACGGCAAGGTGGCCCATCACCTCGGCGGGCAGCAGCCCGCGCAACTCGTCCTCGGCGATGCTCGTGGATATCACCGGCACTTTGGCGGGATCGACCTTCGCCGCCGCGAGGGCGGCGAACAGGCCGAGGTTCGAATCGCCGTTGACGGTGTTGAGCACGCAGTCGGCACCGCTCGCCTGGATCTTCTTCACGATTTCCGCGAACCCACGATCGCCGAGTGGCACATACACCTCGCCGACGGGCTTGAGGCCCTTGGCCGCGAGGTATTTCTTGGCGATGAAGTTGGCCGTCCGTGGAAAGACATAGTCGGAGCCGACGAGGAAGATCTTCTTCTTCTCGCCCCCTTCCTTGCCCAGCAGCCAGTCGAGGGCCGGCAGGATCTGCTGGTTGGGCACCATGCCGCCGTAGACGCAGTACCGCGACGACTCGTTGCCCTCGTACTGCACCGAATACAAGAGGAGCTTCTGCGCCGCCTCGAACAGCGGCAGCACGGCCTTGCGGCTGGCGCTGGTCCAGCAGCCGAAGACGGCGACCGGGTCGGCCTCGAGCAGTTGCCGGGCCCGCCGCACGAACAGGTCGGTCCGCGACCGCGGGTCGGGCGCCCGGGCGACGACCTTGCGGCCGAGGATGCCGCCGGCGGCGTTGATCCGTTCCAGGGCGTGCAGTTCGATGTCGCGCAGCGACGTGGCGCTGATCCCCAGCGGGCCGGTCTGCGAGTGGAGCAAACCGAGCATCACCTCGGGCTGCCGCGGCGGAATGCCCAGCGAACATCCGACGAACATCCCCGGTGCCAGCGCCCGCGCGGCGGCGAGCGTGGCGGCCGTGCCCCGGCCCAGCGCGCTGCGGCGGCTGATCCGGGCCGGCGTTGGCGGCGGTTCCGGGCGGGGCGTCATTCCTCGTTCATCCGTCTGTAGAGGGTCTCGAACGGCTCCGCGGAGACGCTCACGTCGCCCCGGAACGGCTGGTTCATGTCGAAGATCAGGTGCATCATCGTGCCCAGGTAGGCGGCGAGGATGCCCCCCAGCACCAGTTGGGTGATGAACCGCATGTCGAACAGCCAGCAGATCGCGATGTTGAGCACCGCGCCCAAGAGCATCACGTACCACATCGAGTTGGGCAGTGAGGCGTGCACCGAGAACAGCCGCATCCGGCGGCACTCCAGGAAGTTGTTGAACTGCCGCAGCGCCTCGGCGTGGACGATCTCCTCGGCCGGCGTCCGCGGCTGGAAATCGAGCAGCTTCTCGTGGAAGGCCTGGGCCCGGATCGTGCCCTCTTCCGGCGTGATGCCCTGCTGCTGCAGCGGCCAGGCGTAGTTGATGACGTACCGGGTGTAGTCGCGCAGCAGCCAGCGGAGGTTCTGCCCGTGGGGCTCCGGATACCGCGAGACGTCCTCGTAGAGTGCCGAGAGCGCGGCCGCCTCGCGGGTCACGTTCTCGCCGGCGTCGGAGACGTTCTGATAGGCCGTGACGGCGATCAGGCCGAGGAGCAGGCCGTAGAACACGCAGAAGCAGGAGAGGATGTAGCCGACGATGTCGTTCTGCCCCGGCGTGTTCCGAATGAACTGCCGGAGAATGGGCCGCACGAGGATCGAGCCGATCCAATAGAAGCCCACGAACGTCGCGATGAAGACCAGCGACGCCTTCCAGGCCGGCAGGTCGTAGAGCCAGTAGAAGTCTTCGGTCGTGGGCAGCATCGCCGGTCCGTCGGAGAGGGAAACGCGGCGACCGCAGCCGCCCGAACGATCGTACCAACGGCCTGCCGGAACTGCATCCGGCGCGCGGAAACTACTCCACGGCGTCGCCGTCGAGGGCGTAGATCGCGAGGTGCTTGCCGTCGGGCCCCCGCAATTCCTCGACGCGGAACGTGCCGGCGACGGCCACCGGGCGGATCGAAAAGTTCGCGGTCCGGCCCGGCCGCATCCGCACCACCACGCAGTCGTGCAAGGCGGCACCGGGGCCGAAGCAGCATTCCTGGTTGTCGCGCACGAGCACGAACTGCGTGAGCCCCGTCTGCTGAAAGCTGGGGAGGATGTAGCCGCGGATCCGCACGGCGTGCCGCTCCAGGGCCGTGACCCGCGCGGGCAGCAGGTCGCGGGTGAAGGGATCACCCTTCTGCATGTCGAGCTTGATGTCGTCGAACGTGATCTCCCGCGGCCTGCCGGTGGCCGGCGGCGGGACGCTCGGCGCGGCGGCACCTGTGGAGCCATCGGCCACGGCCGCGGGCGGCGCAACGACCGGACGGGCCGGCGCCTCGCCGCACCCGCCGCAGACGAGCACGGCAAGGCAGGCCAGCGCGACGCTCGCAGCCAGTGGGAGCAGGGAGGGCGTTTGCCACGGACGGCGCGGGGCTCGCATGCTGCGTTCTGCCGGCCGCTACCGCAGCCGGGCGTCCTCGAGGTGGTAGACCACGCCGCCGCCGATCTCCGGCGCGCCCGCTGGTCGGACGTGAAACCGCCCGGCGATCTTCACCAAGCGGGGCGTGAAGTCGATGCCGACGGTCTCGGCCAGTTGCACGAGCACGCGGTCGGTGATCTTCGGATTGCCGCCGAAGCAGCAGTCGCCCTGATCGCGGACGAGCAGGAACTGCCGAATGCCATGCGTCTGCTTGCCCGGGTACATGAAGCCTTTGAGCAGCACGTCGCGGCCGTCGGCGGCCCGCGCCGTGTCGGGCACGGCGTCGGCCGGATCGCCGGGCAGCGGCTGGAGCTCCGCGTAGGAAAGCCGCGCGAAGCCCTCCGGCAGTTCAGCCGCGTACACCATGGCGAGCCGCGAGAGGCCGCCCACGAGCGCGACGGCGGACACGAGGATCGCGGCGATGGCCAGTGGCCTCCCGGTCAGGGCCTCGGGCCGCCGCGCGATGTCGCGGAGGGCCACCGAGCCGAGCACCGTGCCGAGGATCGGCACCACGGCCAACCACCAATCGACGAACGCCAGCGGCCCGAGCAGGGCGAGGGCCGCGGCGGCGATCGCCACGCCCGACAGCGCCCGGTAGTCTTCGGCGGCGCCGGCCCCGGTATCCCGGACGACGACGGATGGGGGAGAGTCGAAAAGACCGGTAGCCATGGGGGCGCTCGCGCGGACGGCGGGTGACGGCGTCACGCCACCATGTTACGGCACCGGACGGCCGGCGCTACTCGGCCGCAGCAGGGCCCGAGAAACCAGGGCGATCACGGCCACGGCGGCCGCCCACAGCAGCCATTTCCAGCGGGTGGCCGGCGGGGCCGAGGCGGCCGGCACCGTCTGCTCGACAGGGGCGGCAGTCGCGGCCGTCCCCTCCTCGGCGCCGATCACGGGGGCGACTCGTCCGACCAGTTCCTTGTCGTCCACGGTCTCCGCGCCGGTCGGCGGGGCGATGGCCGGCGGCGCGCCCGATCCGGGATCATCCTCGGCGGAGGCTGCCGGAGCCGCGGCGATCGCACCGGCGAGGCCGGCGAGCGTGGCAGCGCGGCGGCACGCCTGGGGGTCGATCTGCTCCAACTCCTTGACCGCCGCGGCCGCCTCGGGCAGCGGACAGGCGCGGAGGTAGTTCACGATCGGCTCGCGGACGAAGATGTTGTCGGCCTGGGCGTCCTTGAAGATTTGCGAGAGCTTGTCCACCACCGACCAGTCCTGCCACCGCGCCAGGTCGGCGATCACGAGGTCGGCGAGTTTCGGCTCCTCGAGCAGCAGCCGCAGCGACTGGAGCACGCGGTCGCGCGGCACGAGGTCCGATTCCTCCCCCAGAAACCGCAGCGCCATGACGGCGGCATAGGTTTCGGCGAAGGGCACGTCGCGTCCTTCGCGCTCGAGGAACAGCCGGTCGACGAGATCGAGGGCCTCGGGCCCGCGCAGGGCGACGTAACAGGCGATGAGGGCGTCGAGCCCGCCGCGAATCTCGGCCTGCTCCGGCGGCAGCGGCTCGCCGGAAGCGGTCTTGCCTTCGAGGATCGCGCCGATCCGATCGGCGTCGGCCGCTGTGCCGCAGACGCCGAGCATCGTCGCGTACAGCCGACGACGGTTGGCCTGGACCTTCGGGTTCTCGATCCAACCGAGAAGCTTCGCGGGATTCATCCGGTCCTTGAGCCCGCGGACGTCGGCATACGGGGCGACGGCGAACTCGTCGTAGGCGTCGCGGGCCAGCGACTCGTCCTCGTCCTCGAGATGCTGTTCGAAGAACGCCAGCCGATCGGGCCCCTTCTCGGGGAGGTCGCCGAGTTTCTTGATGTAGGCGACGGCCCGCTTGCCGACCCGGATCGGGCTCGACCAGACGAGGTTCGGCGGCTCCACGCCCATGAGGAGAAACAGCGTGCCGACCGGTTTCTCCTCGAGCATGATCGTCTCGATCGGCGCGGCGTCGGCGCCCAGCAGGCCCGCGTCGGCGACGAGGTCGGAGCCCTTGAGCACCTCGACGACCTCGAACTTCCCCTTGGGCAGCGGGCCCTCGGCCCGCGGCGACAGGGCCGCGGCGGGGGGCGGTTCGACGAGCCGGGCGATGACGGCCGCCTGGCTCTGGGCGATCTCCTGGGCGAACGTCAGCGACACCGCCGAGCAGAACGGGCAGGCCGCAGCCCGTGCCGCCAGACCGGCCATGGCCACGACGCTCACGAGCAGGGAAGCCGGAAAGGTGCCGCGCATGGTCGCCATTCTAGCGGTCACCCCAGCCACTTCGCGACGTCAGTTCGATACGCCGCCAGGGCCGGCAGCAGGGCGGCGGCGATCGCCAGCAGGATGAGAAACGGCACGAGCAGGAGTTCGGCCAGGGGCGCCGCCGAGAGGAGGCTCACCGGCACACCGGTGTTGGCCGTGATCCAGGGCCCGAGCGCCGCCACGATCCCGTGGCCGAGCGCCCAGCCCACGAGCCCGCCACCCACGGCGAGCAGGATCGCCTCGAGCAGCACCGTGACGAGCACGTGCGTCCGCCGCGCGCCCAACGCCCGCATCACGGCCACGTCACGGCTCCGCTCGAGCGCCGAGCCGACCATGCTGACGAGAATCCCGATCGCCGACACGAGCACGACGAGCGCCGTCACGAGCAAGAGCACCAGTTCCAGCGGTCGCACGAAGAGGTCGAAGAGTTCGCGGATCGCCCGCACGGGCATCGCCGCCTGGGCGTCGCGGCCCTCGTTGAGCGTCTGATGGAGCCCCATCGCCATCAACTCCGGCGGCATGCCGGCGGGCGACGCCGTCTCGACGAGGATCGCGGTCACCTCGCGCTGCGCGGCGGGCAGGGGCGCGGGCGTGCCCGCCACGGCGGCGGACGGCACCGGCGTCTCCGCCCCCTCGACGGGCTTCGCATGCCCCTCCTGGAGATAAAAGCCCTCCATGTTGACGTACACGCCACGGTCCACGGGCGTGCCGGTGCGGGCGAGGATCCCCGCGATGGTGAAGGGGTCGTGCACGGGGCCGTCGTCGGCGGCGTGCGTCGGCGCGAACGTGTCGCCCACCTTCAGGCCCAGGGTTTCGGCGACACTCGCCCCCAAGACACCCTCGAAGAAGGCGTCGTCGTGGAGGTTGCGGCCGGCCGCGAAACGAAAGGCCCCGCCGGCCGGGGCGAGGCGGTCGAAGTAGTCGGCGTTCGTGCCCACGACGCGGAAGCCCCGGAAATAATCCCCCATGCAGATCGGCACCGCCGTGGCGACGCTGCCCGCGAAGCGGCCGTCCGTGCCGTCGGCCCGCCGCGCCGCCGGAAGGAAGTCCTGGTAGGTGCTCCAGGAGATGTTCTCGATCGGCTTGCTGATCAGATAGACGCTGTTGAGCACCAGCTGGAGCGGGCTCCCCTTGGCCCCCACGATCATGTTGTAGCCGAGCCCCGCGCCGCTCTCGAAGGCCTGCTTCACGATCCCGCCGGTGACGAGCGTGGCGACGACGAGCGCCACGCCGAGGGCCAACGACAGGGCCGTGAGCCCGCTCGTGAACAGCCGCTGCCGGATATTGCGCCAGGCGATGCCGAACAGCGTCATGCCCGCACCGCCGCAAGCGAGGGAGGCACGGGGATCGGCGTGAGGATGCGGAGCGTGGCGGACCTTCGCCAGCGACGCAACTCATGCCGTCCCCGGGCCGGCTGGGGCCGAACAACAACGGATCGCCGGTACCGGTGGCCATTGGCTGGCGCTGCAACACGCGTCATGTCCGCACCGCCGCCCGGTTGAAGTCCTCGAGCCGCAGCCGCCGCGGAAACTGCGCCGCCACGGCCGGATCGTGCGTCACCACGAGCAGGGCCGATCCCTGGTCGCGGCACGTGTCGCGGAGGAGGTCGATCACCTGCCGCTGCCGCGCGGTGTCGATGCTCGCCGTGGGCTCGTCGGCGAGCACGGCCAGCGGCCGATTGGCGAGCGCCCGGGCCACGGCCACCCGCTGCTGCTGGCCCACCGAGAGCGCGGCCGGCTTGTGGTCGAGTCGGTCGGCGAGGCCCACGGCCGCGAGCAACTCGGCGGCCCGCCGGCGATCGGCGCGGGCCGAGCCGAACGACATCGCCACGAGCACGTTCTCGAGCGCCGTGAATCCCGGCAGGAGGTTGAACTGCTGGAACACGAGGCCGATCTTGTCGGCCCGAATGCGGTCGCGACTCGCCTCGTCGAACCGCGTGATGTCGTGGCCGTCCACGGACACGGAGCCCGTGTCGGGCCGCATGATCCCGGAAACCACGTTGAGGAGCGTCGACTTCCCCGCGCCGCTCTGCCCCTCCAGGGCGCACTGCTCGCCGGGCTCGAGCGCGAAATGGTCGATGTCCAGCACGCGCACGCGCTCGCCGGCGGGCGTGAGGAACGCCTTGCGGACGTCGCGCAGTTCGATGACGGCAGCGGCCATGCGTCCAATGTACGGCACGCCGGGCAGGGGCTGGCAAATCCCCCGGATTTGACCGGGCCGATTGAGCGCCGGTGGCGGCGCACGGTATATTCCGCGGTCCACTTCAGCCGCCTCGCAGGCGTGCCCGGCCAGCGACGTCGCTGGCCGCCGCGGCCCGCGCCCCAGGAGTTCGCCCGTGTCCATCCGCGTCGGCATCAACGGTTTCGGTCGTATCGGTCGCCTCACCTACCGCGCCATCTACGAGAAGTTCGGCCTCAATGGCGACGTCCAGGTCGTCGCCCTCAACGACCTCACCGACGCCAAGACCAACGCCCACCTCCTGGAGTTCGACTCCAACTACGGTCCCTTCAAGGGGAAGGTGGCCTACGAGGGCAACGACCTCGTCGTCGACGGCAAGCAGATCAAGGTCTTCGCCGAAAAGGATCCGGGCGCCATCGACTGGTCGAGCCAGGGCGTGCAGGTCGTGGTGGAGAGCACCGGCTTCTTCACCGACGCGACCAAGGCCGCGGCCCACAAGCGGGGCAGCGTCAAGAAGGTCGTGATCTCGGCCCCGGCCAAGAACGAGGACCTGACGATCGTGCTCGGCGTCAACAACGAGATGTACGACCCCGCCAAGCACCACGTGATCTCCAACGCCTCCTGCACCACCAACGGCCTGGCGCCGGTGGCCAAGGTGCTCCACGAGACCTGGGGCATCGACCGCGGCCTCCTCACCACGGTGCACGCCTACACGAACTCCCAGAAGACGGTCGACACGGCCGCCAAGGACCTGCGCGATGCCCGGGCCGCGGCGCTCAACATCGTGCCGTCGAGCACCGGAGCCGCGAAGGCCGTGGGCCTGGTGATCCCGGCCCTGCAGGGCAAGTTCACCGGCATGGCGTTCCGGGTGCCGACGCCGACGGTCAGCGTGGTCGACTTCACGGCGATCTTGAACAAGGACGCCTCCCCGGCCGACATCAACGCCGCCATGAAAAAGGCGGCGGAGGGGCCGCTCAAGGGCATCCTGCGTTACACGGAGAAGGAACTCGTCTCCACGGACCTCAAGGGCGACCCGCACAGTTCGATCTTCTCGGCCGTGGACACGATCGGCCTGGGCAACTTCGTGAAGGTGGTGAGCTGGTACGACAACGAGTGGGGCTACTCCAACCGCGTCGCCGACCTGCTCAACTTCCTCGAAGACAAGGGGCTGTAAGCGACACGCCCCCGCGGGGCTACCGCGTCCTGATCGTGGCGTCGGCCTCGAGCGGGTCGCCGCCCGGTGGCACGAGCCGCACCGTGACGCGGACATGATCGCCTGCCGGCGGCGCCGCCGGCCAGGGGAGCGTGAAGAGCAGCCCGCGGTCACGCGACGTGCGCCGAAACGCATTGGCCGCCTCCGCGGCGGGAACCCGCCACTGTGCCAGCGGGCCGGCCGCACCCGCCAGGTCGAAGACGGCGACTTCCACGTCACCCGCCACCGGCACCAGCCGTTCCTCCGCGTCCCGCGGCTCGCACACGACCTTCAGCCCCTCGCTCATGCCGTCGCCGTCGCCGTCGACACAGGCGGTGCGATCCGCGTTCACGATCAGGTGGGTCGCGGCTGCCGAAGAGGCGTCGAACGACATGCGGCGCACGTCACCGGCGGGCGCGAAGACACTCGCTGGGCGTGCGGCCGGATCGATCACCGCCGCAGCGGGCGGCAGCGCCAGCGGCTCGCCATCGGACACCGGCAGGGCGGGCGTCGGCTCCCGGGCCGACGGCCCGTTGTCCGACCGCGTAGGCAGCGGCGGCACGCCGTCGAGCGCCGGCGGCGCCAGCGGGGCCGCGGGCGGCGCGGCCGATCGCGGCAGGTCGGGCACCTCGATCGCCGGCGGCACGAGTCCGGGCGCGGCCGCAGCCGGCCGGGGCCGCGACGGATTGGCCCGCGGCGCGACGGCCGGATCGTTCTCGCCCACCCCCAACTGCCGGCGCAGGCTCGTGTTCTCACCCGCCACCCGCTCCAGCCGCGCGCACTTTTCCTGCAGCTCGTCCTGGAGTTGGTAGATCTGATCCTCCTGGTAGCGGAGTTCCCGCTCCAGAAGCTGCTGGTTCAGGTCGCTCTTGCAGCCGGCGAACGCGGCCACCGCGACCAGCACCCACATCGGCAGGCGGCCAACCGCCGCCATCTCGCGATCCGTACGTGTCATGACGCGCCTCCTTGCGCCTCATCGGACGACCGCGGCCGCTTTGGCCGTTCAGCCGCTCTTCTGCGTCGGCATCCTGTCGATCACCTCGTCGATCAGCCGGTAGTCGAGCGCCTCCTGCGCCGACATGAACCGGTCGCGATCCGTGTCCTGCTCGATCTTCTCCAGGGGATGGCCCGTGTGCTTGAGCAGGATGGCGTTGAGCTTCTGCTTGACGTTCTTGAACTCCTTGGCGTGGATCATGATCTCCTCCGCCGTGCCTTCCATGCCGGCGAGCGGCTGGTGGATCATGATCCGGGCGTTGGGCAGGGCCCGGCGCTTTCCCTTGGCACCCGCGGTGAGCAGCACCGCCCCCATCGAGGCGCACTGGCCGATGCAGTAGGTGGCCACGTCACAGGTCACGAACTGCATCGTGTCGTAGATCGCCAGGCCCGCCGTCACGCTGCCGCCGGGGGAGTTGATGTACAGGTGGATGTCGGCCTTGGGGTCGTCCGACTGCAGGAACAGCAACTGGGCGACGATGGCGTTGGCCACCTCGTCGTTCACCTGGCTGCCAAGGAACACGATGCGGTCCTTGAGCAGGCGACTGTAGATGTCCATCGCCCGCTCTTCGCGGCCGCTCTTCTCGACGACGTAGGGAATCAAAGGCATGGCGGGCGTCCCGGGGTTCAGTCCTTGTCCTGCTCGTCCTCGACCACGGGCGGCTTCGTCAGCACCTCGTCCACGAGGCCGTACTCCTTGGCCTCGGTCGCCGTCAGGTAGCGGTCACGGTCGGTGTCTCGCGCGATCCGGTCGATGGGCTGGCCGGTGTGGGCGGCGAGAATGTCGTTGAGCACGGCGCGGGTCTTGATGATCTCGTCGGCCTGGATCTCGATGTCGCTCACCTGGCCGCCGACCTGGCCGTAAGGCTGGTGGATCATCACCTTGGCGTGCGGCAGAACGAACCGCTTGCCCTTGGCGCCGCCGGCGAGCAGCACGGCCCCGCCGCTGGCCGCGAGGCCCACGCAGTAGGTGGCCACCGGGCAGGAGAGGATCTGCATCGTGTCGTAGATCGCCATCGTGGCGGTCACGCTGCCGCCGGGCGAGTTGATGTAGAAGTGGATGTCCTTCCGCCGGTTCTCGCTCTGCAGATAGAGCAACTTCATCACGAGTTCGTTGGCGTTGCCGTCGTAGATCTCGCCCTGCAGGAGGATGATCCGGTTCTCGAGCAGCAGGTCGCCGAGCGTCATCTGCCGCTGCCGCTGGTAGTCGCGGTAGGCGGAGGCGGCGGCAGGAGCGAAGGGAGCGGGCTGCATGGGGCGTCTCGAAGGAATGAAAGGGAGCGGGAGCGACCGGCGACTCAGCCTCGGACACCCGGCCGAGGCGCCGCCTCGGCCTGCGTGGCCGTCGGGATCTCCTCTTCGCCGATCACGCTGCCGCACACGGCATGGTCGATGGCCTCGGCGTCGGGCCGCGGAAAATCGAACGGCGTGTCCTTGAAGGCGGCGTGCGACGTGACGAGCTCGATCGTCTTTCGCTCGATGATCTGGTTGCGGAGCACGTCCATCAGGCCGCGGCGCTCGAGGCCGGCCCGCACCCGGCGCGGCGACTCGCCCGACTGGGCGGCGATCGCCCGAATCTCCTCGTCATAGTCGGCGGCCGTGTCGGCGATCCCCTCCTCCTCGGCGATCCGCTCCAGGATGAAGTGCTCCTTGAGGGCCCGGGCCGTGCTCGCCAAGACGCTCTGCCGCAGTTCGTTGACGTGCCGACGGATCGCGTCGTCGTCGAAGCCGCTGCGGCGCAGTTCGAGAATCGCCCGCTCCAGCTCGCGCTGGGCCTGCCGCTTGAGCAGGTCCGGCGGCAGATCCCATGAGGCCGAGGCGGTCAGGGCACTGGCCACCTGCTGACGCACCTGCCTCCGGCGGTGCCACTCGAGCTGCCCGTCGAGCTGCTTGCGAACGAGCCCCTTGAGGGCGTCCTCCGACTCGAACCCACCGAGTTCCTCGAGCAAAGCCGGTGTCATTTCCGGCAATTCGTGCTTCTTGACCTCGAGGATGTCGACCTCCAGGTCGACGTCCTTGCCGCGCAGGTCCTCGACCGCGGCCTCATCGGCCACGCGGACCTTCGCCTTCACGGTCGAGCCGGCCGTGGCCTTCTTGACCAAGGCGTCGAATCCCGGCAGTTCGGCATCGGCGAACGAGAGCTTGGGGCGCACCACGATCTCCGCCTCGGACGCCTCCGAAAGGAGCCGGTCGCCGTCCCGGAACCGCAGGTTGGCGACGACCAGGTCCCCCATCGACGGCGATCCGTCGTGGGGCACGAACCGGCCGCGCTCGGCGAGCAGGTTTGCCAGGGCCTCGTCGACATCGGCGTCGGCGATCTCGCGGGCGGGCCGGGTGATCGACAGACCCTTCCATTTCGGCAGCTCGAACTCGGGCCGGACCTCGATTGAAAACTCGAAGGTCATCGGTCCGTCTTCGGGAAGCAGCACGGCGGCGACGTCGAGCTCCGGCTCGCTGATCGGTGCCAGCTTCTGCTGCTCCGACACCTGCGTCATCGCGTCGGTGAGCAGCTTCGAGCGGATTTGGTCCGACAGTTCGGTCTTGAAGCGGCTGCCGACCAGCCGCCGCGGCGCGCGACCGGGACGAAAGCCGGGCAGGAGGGCCGAAGGCACGAGTTCCCCGAGCGCCTCGTCCTGGTAGCGGACGATGTCCTCGCGGGGAATCGAGACCTTCACCCGCCGCTGGCAGGTGGAGACCTTGTCGATCGAGACGTCGAGATTGAGCGACTGGGCCGCAGCCTCGGGGGTGGCGACGGCGGCGGACGAGGATTCGGACGAGGCCATGGACGTTTCCGGCGGGGCGGGACTGGGAAGGGAACGATGCGTCAGGACGGATCGGCGACACCCCTGACCGACGGCGCGGCAGGAGCGTGCCACTCACCGCCGCCCGGCGGGGCCGACCCATGGCGGGACAGTGGCGAATCAGGGAAGCGGGTGATGGGATTCGAACCCACGACAACCACGTTGGCAACGTGGTGCTCTACCAACTGAGCTACACCCGCACGAACACCGGATGGCGACCTCCCGGGAGCGGGAAATCAGCCGTTCCTGCGTTCAGGAACCCGGCGATTATAGGGGTGGCAGACCCCGCCGCAAGATCACCATCCGGGTAAACGGGGATTTCTGCGCAGGGTTTCCCGCTGCGGTGCCACAGCCCTCGGTCGAAGGTAGACTCCCGTGGGCGGCGGCCGCCGCCCCGGATCCCCCCCGACACCTGGGCCTCCTGCCATGGAAGTCCGTTTCGTCATCGTCTCGCCCGCCAGCCAAAAGCGGTCCATAGCGCTCCGGCTGCCGATCCTCGTGGGCCGCTCCGAAGAGGCGAAGTTCCGCGTCCAGCAAGACAGCGTCAGCCGCCGACACTGCGAGTTCTTCATCAAGGATGAAGCGGTGTTCGTCCGCGACCTCGGCTCGACCAACGGCACGCTCCTCGACGACGAGGAGATCGCCGCCAGCGTGGCGACTCTCGTCCCGCCCGGGGCGGTGGTCCGGGTCGGCGGGGTCGCGTTCCGCGTCGACTACGAGTCGGTTGCGGCGGCCCGGCCCGCCACGCCGGCTGGTGACGACACGGTGCCGCTGCCCGCCGGGACGGTCGCCGATGCCGAGGAGGCCGCACCGGCCGACCAGGGTGACACGGCCTTCGCCGGCCTCGCTGCGGCGGAGGAACCACCGGCCGCCGACCTCGACTGGCCGACCGCCGAAGCCGCGTCCGCGCAGCCCGCCGACGACGACAACCTCAACGACTTCTTCAAGAGCCTCTCATGACGCAGCCACCGGCTCCCGCGCGGCGGGTCGCGGTGCCCGACCTGGCGGCGGCCCGACGGGCGAGCCGGCCGATCACGATGGTCACGGCCTACGACTGGCCGACCGGCCGGCTGGCCGACGAAGCGGGCGTCGATTGCGTGCTCGTCGGAGACAGCGTGGCGATGGTGGTCGCGGGCCGATCCTCGACGATCCCCGCCACGCTCGAGCAGATGATCTACCACGGCGAGATCGTGGCCCGGGCCGTGCGCCGCGCGCTGGTCGTGGTCGACCTGCCGTTCCCGTTGCAGCACCTCGGCGTCCGCACGGCGGTGGAATCCTGCGCCCGGATCCTCAAGGAGACCGGCTGCCAGGCGGTGAAGCTCGAGGGCACGGCCGGGCAGGCCGACGTCATCGCCGGCCTCGTGGCCGCCGGCATCCCGGTCATGGCCCACGTCGGCCTGCGACCCCAGGCGGTGCACCAGCTCGGGGGCTACCGGATGCAACGCGATCTCGACGCCGTCGTGGCCGACGCCCAGGCCGCAGCCGACGCCGGTGCGTTCGCCGCGGTTCTCGAATGCATTCCTCGGGAGGCGGCCCGCGTCGTCACCGCGACGGTCGGCATTCCCACGATCGGCATCGGCGCCGGCCCCGACTGCGACGGCCAGGTGCTCGTGATGCACGACCTGCTGGGTCTGTCGTTCGACCGCGTGCCGAAGTTCGTGCGGGCCTACGCCGACGCCAAGGCCACGCTCGGGGACGCGATCGCCCGCTGGCGGACCGATGTGGAGCGCCGCGCGTTTCCCGGGCCCGCAGAAACGCTCGGCTGAAGCGGACGCCGGCCAGGATGGCGGCATGCCCGTGCGCCGTTCCAGGTCACATGCCGAACGACCGTCCGCCCGGATGGCGGACCCGTCGCCGCCGGAGGGCGGCACAAGCGGACGCCGGCCAGGATGGCGGCGTGCCCGTGCGCCGTCCCAGGTCACATGCCGAACGACCGTCCGCCTGGATGGCGGACCCGTCGCCGCCGGAGGGCGGCACAAGCGGACGCCGGCCAGGATGGCGGCGTCCGCGCTCTTTACGGCAGCACGACTTCGTCGGAAATGATCACCGGCTTGCCGGCCGTCACGCCGGCGGGCGTCGGCAACGCGGCTCCGGCCCCGGGACCAGGTGAACCGCCGGGGCCGGCGGGCACGCCCATTCCCGGAGGCGCGGCCATCCGACCCTCGACGACTCCGCCCTGGCAGCCGTCGCAGCCGGGGGCCGGCGGGCAGGCATCCTGGCACGGCGCTCCCTGACCACAGACCCGCGGCGGGGCGGCCGCCGGCGCGGCGCCCGGTGGCACGAAGCCGGGCGGAAGGTGGCCGAAGCACTTCTCGTACTTCCAGACCTCGAGCGCGATGTACCGCTCGTTCAATGATTTGCAGCCGCTGCCGGCGGCCATCACGGCGAGCAGCGGCAGGCTCGCGACCACGCGCGCCTTCCATCCCCAGGCAGTCATCGCTTCATCTCCCGACTGGCGTTGCGGCTTCGGGCGGTTCGCGGCGGAGGCGACGCGATCCGAAACCTGGCAACCCTACCCCATGCGGGAGGCGCGGCAAACGAAATGGGGCGGTCGCATGCCGCCCCGTCGGGAAGCGCTGAGAACCTGTGCGGGTCATGCCGCCGAAGGCGGCAGCGTCAACGCGGATCAGCCCTTGCGGTGCCGGATTCGCGCCCGCATCCGTCGCTTCTTCTGGCCGAGTTTTCGCCGGCCCTTGCCCGTTTTCTTGACGCCCATGCTGGTCTCCACGTGAAGGGCGGAATCCGCCCGATCCATCTCGGCGTCAGGTTGTAAGATGGTCGCCCGGTCGTTTCAAGCGCCTCACGGCAGCGGCACCGCATGATTGTCCTCTTTCCCACCTACGCCCGGCAGCTCGTCGACACCGGCGGCTGGCGGGCCACCGTGGCCGGCATGGTCACCCGGCCCCTCCCTGCCCGGAGCCACCGGCGGTCGCTCGCCGTGGCGGTGCTCAAGCGGCTCCTGGAGCTCGACGAGTCCGACCTCGACACCGACGTCTTTCGCCGCCGCGCCGAGGCCTTCCTCTTCCAACGGGTCGCCGGTGCCCGGGTGAGAATCGATCTCGGCGCCGCCACCGGCGCCGTGGCGATCTCCGACCGCACCGGGCACTTTCGGGTCGATGTCGACCTGCCGGCCGACGTCGTGGACCGCGACGCGACGCGTCAGGGTGGCCGGGCGCGGATCGATTGCCGGGCCCTGCTCGACGATGAGGACGGCCCACACGACGGCGTTGCGGCGGCGGGCACGGTCGACCTGGTGGGCCCCGCGGGCCTGTCGGTGATCTCCGACATCGACGACACGGTGAAGGTCACCAATGTGGCCGACAAGAAGGAGCTCCTGCGCAACACGCTTCTCCGGGAGTTCACGGCGATCCCGGGGATCGCCGACGTGTATCGCCGCTGGGAGCGGCACGGCACCGCGTTCCACTACGTCTCGGCAAGCCCCTGGCAGCTCGCCACTTGCCTGGGCGGGTTCATCGAGGCGGCGGGCCTGCCGGCTGGCTCGATGCATCTCAAACTGTTCCGGCTCAAGGACTCCACACCGCTGGGCAGGCTGCCGTCGCGGAAGCGGTCGAAGCGACGGGCGATCGAACAGGTGATGGACGACTTCCCCGGCCGCCGCTTCCTCCTCGTGGGCGACTCGGGCGAACGCGATCCGGAGGTCTACGCGGAGGTCGCCCGCCGCCGGCCGGAGCAGGTGACCGGGATCGCCATTCGCCAGGTCGAAGGTCGGCTTTCGCTGCGCCGGCAGCGGCCCTGGCTCGACCGCATCGCACGCCGACTGCCCGAAGGCTTCATGACGGTGTTCACGGAGCCCGCCGAACTCGACGACTGCTTCCCGGCCTGCTGCCGGTGAACCGGAGCCGCCGCGCCGCTCACAGCGGGCTGTCGAAGGCGTTCTGGTAGTGCTCCACGACCGGCTGGCCGGCGGCGGGAAACGTCACCGCCACCACGTCGAGCCGCACGCTGCAGTCCTCGAGCCGGTGCCGGCGGATGTAGGCCGTGGCCAGTTCGGCGATTCGCCGCTGCTTGACGTGGCCCACCGTCTCGGCCGGGTGCCCGTGCAGCGTGTCCGATCGCGACCGCACCTCGACGAACACCACGGTGCGGCCGTCGAGGGCGACGATGTCGATGTCGCCGCGGAGCACCCGCTCCCGGCGGCCCACGATCCGGTAGCCGAGGCCGCGCAGGTACGCGGCCGCCGCATCCTCGCCACGGCGGCCGAGTTCGTCACGCGGAGGCGCCGGCACGGGGTCGGCTTCCCGTCAGGCCCGGGCCGAAGCCGCCTGCTTGGCGGCCTTCTTGCCCTTGCCGGCCGCGTCGGCCGCGACGTCGTCGCGCTTCTCGCGGAGCCGCGTCGACTTCCCGGCCCGGTCGCGGAGGTAATAGAGCTTCGCCCGGCGGGCCACGCCCGACCGCTTGACCTCGATCTTGGCGATCTTCGGCGAGTGGATCGGGAACTTGCGCTCCACGCCCTCGCCCGCCACGATCCGCCGCACGACGAACATCTCCCGGCTGCCGGCACCGCTCTTGGCGATCACCACGCCGTTGAAGATCTGAATCCGCTCCTTCTCGCCCTCGAGAATCCGGGTGTGGACGTCGACGGTATCGCCGATGGCGAACTCGGGCACCTGGGACTTGAGGCTCGAGGCCTCGACGCGCTTGAGAATCTCGCGGCTCATGATCCGCTCCTGTGACACGGGGCTGGGGACTGGACGGTGGATGATCTGGGGCTGGCGAGATCCCGGCGCTGGGTGGCGGCGAGCGCCTGCTCGTGCCGCCAGCGGGCGATCCGGCCGTGGTCGCCGGAGAGCAGGACCTCGGGCACCTCGAGGCCGCGAAACTCGCGCGGCCGGGTGTACTGCGGCCCCTCGACGAGCCGCTCCGCCCCGGAAAAGGAATCCTGGACGGCGCTTTCCGCATCGCCGAGCACGCCGGGCAGGAGCCTCGTGACGGCCTCGACGACTACCATCGCGGCCACTTCGCCTCCGGAGAGCACATAGTCGCCGATCGAAATCTCGTCGGCGGCGAGCGTCTCCCGGACCCGCGCGTCGAAGCCCTCGTAGCGGCCGCAGACCAGCACCAGCCGCGGGTGGCGCGAGAGTTCCTCGACCACGGACTGATCGAGCCGCCGGCCGCCGGGCGTCAGCATCACCACGTGGCCCGGCGCGGGGCAGGCGGCCTGCACGGACTCCACGCACGACACGACCGGCTCGGGCATCAACAGCATGCCGGGGCCGCCGCCATAGGGCCGGTCATCGACCTGCCGGTGCACGCCGGCCGCGAACTCGCGAAAGTTCGTCAGGCGAATGTCGACGATCCCCGCCTTCCGCGCGCTGCCCAGCAGGCTTCCGTCGAGGAAGCTCGTGAACATTTCCGGAAACAGGGTGACGATGTCGATGCGCATGGCGACGGGTGCATTCGAGATCCTGGCCTCGGGACAATCGGCCGGCAGCGCCGATGGCTCGGGAGGGAGTTACTCAGCCGGCGTCTCCGCGGCGGCCGGAGCCTCGGCCACGGCCGTCGCCTCGGCGGACGGCTCAGTCGCGGCTTCTGCGGCGGCCGGCTCCCCGGCCGGAGCCGGTTCGTTCTTTGGGGCCGGCACGAACGCGGGCTCACCAGGGTCGGGCACGATCCGCGGCATCGACAGCCGGGCGCGGGCCTCTTCCATCTGCTTCACGTGCGTGCCGTTCGGGCCATACTTCTTGATCAACACCCGCACCGCATCGCTCGGCTGGGCGCCGACGGACAGCCAATGCTGGATCCGCGGGCCGTCGAGGGTGCAGCGGGCGTCGGTTTCCTTGATGTGCGGATCGTAGGTGCCGATCTCCTCGATCACGCGGCCGTCCCGCGGGCTGCGCCGGTCGGACGCACAGATGCGGTAATACTCGCGGTTCTTCCGACCCATCCGCTTCATTCGAATCACGACTGCCACGGTTGCTGCGCTCCAAAAAAGGCCTGTCCGGTCGAGCCCCCCATAGTACCCGACGGCGGCGGGAACCCAAGGGCGCCCTGAAGGGGGGATTTTCCCGGGAAAATCACTGTCCGGCCCTCCTTGTTTCGGCTGCCGCCCCTCACGGCCGGGAACTTTTCGCGCTGCATCGGCGCCGCGCACTCGGTGCACCTTTCAAGGGCAACCCGTCTGCCACCACGCGGCCGCTCTCCTCCGGAGCACCTGGTTTCCCGGGGAAAAATCGGGCCTCACCGCAGCGCGCCGGAAAACCCTTGCCTTTGGCACGCGATCTGCCGCCGGAGTCGTGTGGACGACGTCCATCGGAGCAGCGGACATGCAGCGAGTTCTCTTCCTCGGAGGCGCCACATCCGCGGGCGGGCGGCGCGGAGCGTCAACGTCAGGGTCCGTGCCGACGAAGGCCATGATGCTGCTCGTCGTCTCCGCAATCTGGTCACTGGCCGCGGCTGTCGGTCCGGCGGCAGAACCGCTCCCGCGGACGAACATCGTCGTGCACGGCCTGTCCAGCGACCGGGCCACGGCGATCCGCGACCATGCCGAACGGATCCGCTCCCGGGCGTTCGCCCGCCTGCTCGGCGACGATGCGCCGCACCCCTGGCTGGCACGCTGTGAGATCCACGTTCATCCCACGGCCGCTGCCTTTGCCGCCGCGGTCGGCGGGGCG
Source organism: Pirellulales bacterium (assembly GCA_044358905.1). Classification (GTDB taxonomy): domain Bacteria; phylum Planctomycetota; class Planctomycetia; order Pirellulales; family UBA1268; genus QWPN01. The sequence goes on from JBIKND010000001.1 coordinate 37,775, forward strand.
CCCGACGTGGCCCGAGGGGCGACGACGATCGAGTTCACCGGCGCAGCGGTGTCGTTGCGGAGAATCGACGTCATGGACGGAGCGGGGACGATTCCGGACTCGTTGGCACACGAACTCGTGCATGTCGTGCTGGCCGATCGCTTCACCGCCGGCCCGCCGCCCCGGTGGGCCGACGAGGGCCTGGCTGTCCTCTTCGATGCCCCGGAAAAGCAGCGCGGACATGACGAGGATTTCCGCGCGGCCCGCAGGCACGGCCTCGCCTGGAAGGCGGCCGATCTGCTCGCGCTCGAAGAGTATCCGGAAGGCTCTCGGCGGCAGCGGGTGTTCTACGGCCAAAGTGCCGCGCTCGTCCGCTGGCTGATTGCCCGCAGGGATGCCCCGACGTTCATCCGCTTTCTCGAGGATTGCCCGCAGCGCGGAATCCGAGAGTCACTCGAAAGGCATTACGAACTACGGTCAGTGGAAGACCTGGAACTCGCCTGGAGCGAGGTGCCGGCAGAAGAGATGCTGAGCCTGGCCGAGCGTTCCCCCTGACGCGCATCGCGGGTCCGCCCTCCCGGAAACTGGGACACGTGAAACCAACGGGGCCGGCGCTCCTGCGAGAGCCGGCCCCGTGTCTCTCGGCTCGAGTGCTGCGTCGGTGCGTCAGCGGCCGCTGCCGTAGTGGCCGGCCGGCTTGGCGGCCGCGTGCCGCCAGGTCGCATCCGCCGCGTGCGGACTGTCGCGCCGCACGTCGCCGCGTGGCGCGGGCGTGACCGAATAACTGCGATAGGAACGGGTGGGCCGCGGTGCAGTCGGCCGAACCACCTGCTGGGCCTGCGCGACGCCCACCAGGGCGGCGGCCAGGACCACCATCAACGTCAAGGAACGTGTCATGATCGACTCCTTAGATTCGGACTTCCAGAAAACAGTCCTCAAACCCCTGGATCTGGTCCGCGGGTCTGACCACCTGATTCTACGCATTCTTCGGCCGCCGGTTCGGCACCGGCAGGCCTGACCTTCGTGGTCCGTGACGTTCGGCCGCGAAGCCGCGTCAGGCCCGTCCGTCCCGCTTGCGGCGGCGGAGCTCCTTGTCCCGCTGCTTCTTTTGTTTCCGCCGCTCGTCGGCGGTGAGCCGCTTGCCCGTGTCACCCTTCGGCTTGGCCAGCCGCGCGCCGGGGTTGGTCATCTGGGCCTGGAGCCTTTGCACCTGCTGCATCCGCTCGCGCATCCCCATCCCCGCCATGCCCTTCATCATCGCCGCCATGCCGTCGAACTGCTTGACGAGGTCGCTCACCTCGTGGGGCTCGACACCCGCGCCGCTGGCGATCCGCCGGCGCCGCGACTGATCGACGATTCGCGACGGGTTGCGCCGCTCGTCGGGCGTCATCGAGTCGATGATGCCGAACAGCCGATTCATGTCCTTTTCGAGATCGGCGTCGCCCAGCATCTCCTGCATGCCGCCCATGCCGGGACTCATGCCGAGCACCTTGCCGAGCGGGCCGAGCCGGCGGGTCTGGGAGAGCATCTTCTTGAAGTCCTCGAGCGTGAACTCGCCGGCCTTCAGCCGCTCCTCCTGCAGCTTCATCTCATCCTGGTCGAACTTCCGCTGCGCCTCCTCGACGAGCGAGACGACGTCGCCCATGCCCAGGATCCGGCCCGCCATCCGCTCGGGATGGAAGTCCTCCAGCGCCTCGATCTGCTCACCGGTGCCGATGAACTTGATGGGCACGCCCGTGACGCTCTTGACGGAGAGGGCCGCGCCGCCGCGGGCGTCGCCGTCGAGCTTCGTCATGATCACGCCGTCGATCTCGAGGGCGTCGTTGAAGGCCTTGGCGCTGCGCACGGCGTCCTGGCCGGTCATGGCATCGACGACGAGATACACCTGGTCGGGACCGACGGTGCGGTCGATCTTCGCCAGCTCCTGCATCAGGGCCTCGTCGATCGCCAGCCGGCCGGCGGTGTCGAGAATGACGACGGAGATCCCTTCCTTCTTGGCCCGGGCCACGCCGGCGTTGCAGACGGCGACCGGGTCGGTCGCGCCGGCCGGCATGTCGGCCGGAACGTGCACGGGCACCCCGAGCTGCCGGCCGAGCACCGCCAGCTGCTCGATGGCGGCCGGCCGCTGCAGGTCGGCCGCGACGAGCATCACGCCCCGGCCCTGGGAGAGGATCTTCTTGGCGAGCTTGGCGCAGGAGGTCGTCTTGCCAGAGCCCTGCAGGCCGCAGAGCATGAGCACCGTGGTGGTGCCGCCCTGCAGATGGAGCGAATGGTCGACCGGGCCCATGAGGTCGACGAGCTCGTGGTGCACGATCCCCACGAGCTGTTGGGCGGGATCGAGCGACTCGAGCACCTTCGCGCCGACGGCCCCCGCGACGACGCGGTCGAGAAACCCCTCGGCCACGTCGTAGGCGACGTCGGCCTCGAGCAGCGCGGTGCGGACCTGCCCGAGGCCCTCCCGCATGTTCGCCTCGGTCAGCTTTCCCCGGCCGCGCAGGCTGCCGAGGGCGGAGGAGAGCGAGGCGGTGAGCGATTCGAACATGGCGGCTTCCAGGCGGCGAAATCGCCGATTATAGCCGCCGAAAATGCCGCCGCCCCCCGGGTGATGAGCCGCTCGAATCGGGAGCGGACACACAACGTGCCGCTTGCCCGACGCGTGGCCGGCAAGAGCGGCGCATCACCTGGGGGGCGTAGGTCCCGGGTCGCGGGACGGATCGATCAGCTGAACGTGCCCGGCTCGCCCACGACCGGCGTCCCGGCGGGCGCCGACATCACGGCGCCGCCTTCCTCGCAGCAGGCACCGCCGGCGGCAGGCGCCCCGCAGGCCGGGCCGCAGGCGGGCTCGCAGACCGGCGCGTGGCACGGATCGGCCTGCCGGCCGCACGGGGAGCGGAACTCCATGAACGACGGACGCCGGCAGCTCGAGCCGCCGAAGCAGCTGCTGCAGCCGGGGGCGGCCACCAGGCCGCCGAGAATCATCGCCAGACAGAAGAATCGCGACATGACAGGCTCTCCACCGCGGACGGACCGGGAGGCGGTCCGGAAAGGACGGGAAGCGTCGTCGCCGACGACGCCACGGGAACCCTAGCCCACGATTTGGCATGCGGTCGGCGGCCCTGGGATTTTTCCGGGCCCTTCGACGGGCGGCCTCTGCCGACCGTGCCGGCCATTCCGCCCCTGTCGATCGTGGCGCCGATGATCCGCCGCAACCGGCCCCGTCGCCGGCTCCTGCGTCCGGACCGCGTGCTAGGGTTTTTCAAGGCCGCGGTGATGGATGCCGCGGCGACGACCGGTGGATGGCATGGCAGCCCGGGACCATAGTGTGCGGTTTCGAGAGGTCGTCCGCCTCGCGCGGCATTGGCCCGCCTGCGCCGCGATGGTCGCAGCGCTGCTCGCTGGCCGGCCGACGACGGCCCATGAGATGCCGTCCCCCGGCTCCCGAGCCCTGCAAACCGTCGACCCTTTGCCGGGCGACGACGAGGCGTGCCGCGGCGTGGACGCCTGGTCGGTGAGCACCCGACGGTTGCCCGGCATCTGCCGCATGCCCGCCGCCGCCGAGCTCGCTGTGGAACGGTGCGTCGACCCCGACTGCGGCCGTTGGGAGCGGTCCGATCTGGCGAGCCTTCTCGGCGACCCGTCCCGGCCGCTCCTGATCTTCATCCACGGCAACCGCTACGAGGCGGGCGAGGCCAAAGGACAGGGCGTGCTCCTCGCCCGGCATTGCACGGCCGGATGTCCGGGCGGCTGCCGGCCACGCGTCGTCATCTTCTCGTGGCCCAGCACCCAGCAAGGCATCCTTCTCAAGGACGGCCGCGCGAAGTACGACCGGGCGCATGCCGACGGCCACTATCTGGCCTGGTTTCTCGGGCAGGTCGCGCCCGAGCGACCGGTGGCGATCGTGGGCTACAGCTTCGGAGCGCTGATCACGCTGGAGGCGCTGGAGGATCTCGTCGCGGCCGAGCGGTCGGGCCGCACCGACGTCCTGCCCTGGACGCGCCGCCCGGGTCGCACGCATCTGGTGTTCGTTGCCCCGGCCGTGCGGTGCGACGCCCTGGCGCCCCGCGGACCCTACGCCGAGACGCTCGCCTGCTTCGACCGGCTGACGCTCGTGATCAACTCGCGCGACGACGCCCTGAAGTTCTTCCCGTGGCTCGATCGCGACGTCCGCGCCGACGCCCTGGGCAAGGTGGGCATGCCGCGCCGCTGGGCCGCCGGCGCGGAGTTCACGGCGACCGACGCGGCGACCGTCGTCGGCAAGAACCATGGCCTGCCGCTCTACCTGGCCTCGCCGGCGCTGTCGCGGCGGATCGCCACCGGCGCGCTCGAAGCCCTGGTGCCGTAGCCGGGCGGCATCGACGGGCCGCGCGGTCAAAAGTCCGCCGGCTTCGCCGCTCGCCTCTGCCGTTCCTGCAAGGCCGCCGGGATCACGAAGTCTTCGGTCGGGCTGCCGTCGGGCTCGGCGATCAGTTCGAGTTTCTCGACGAGCGGGATCTCGACGTCCTCCTTCTCGATCAGGGCCGAGAGCGTCTTGGGGGAGATTTTTTCGAGGTTCGGCAGGGCGAGTTTGCCCTGGCGGGTGGCGAGCGCCGTGGCCACGGCGACGGAATCGGGAGCCGAAAAGGCCGTCAGCCCGGGGAGCGAGCCGGTCCAGGCCTTGCTGGCCGCAAGCGCCTTCGCGGCATCGGCGTCGAGGGCCGCGAGCCCGTCGAGGTGGAGTTGGCCTTCGAAGCCGACGAGCACCTCCGCGGTGTCGCCGTCGAGCGTGGTCAGGGCGTCGAGGTGCAGTTGGCGAGCATTTGAGCCACCTCCACAACTGATCATCAAACGTCCGCACATTGTCCCGCCGGGAGGCCGCGGTCGCCCGACCGTCAGTTCATGGCCCCGGAACGCGACCAACGCCTTGGCCGCGTCGGCGTCGAGCCTGGTCACGCCACGCAGCGTGAGGTACTGGCCGCGGAAGAGCGCGAGGGCCCGCGCCGCGTCGGCATCGAGCTGCGGGAGCCCGTCGATGGTGAGGAACCCGCGTTTGTGAGCCGAGAGCTCCCGGGCCACGTCGGCGGGCAGCGTCTGCAGGCCGTCGAGGTGCAGCGGGCCCTCGAACGCCGCCAACGCCCCGGCCGTGGCGGCGTCGATCGACGGCAGCCGGTCGAGGTGCAGCCAGGACCTCGCGTGGCCCGCGAGCGCCCGGGCGGTTTCGGCGTCGAGCGTGGTCAGGTTTTGCAGATACCCGACCCAGGCCGGGCATGCCGCGAGGCTTCGCGCCGCGGCGGGATCGAGCGTGGTCAGGCCATCGACGTAGAACCGTTTGCCCTGGAAGGCGGCAAGCGCCGCGGCGGCGGCGGCGTCGAGCCCGGTGACGCCGCTGAGATGCAGGGCCTCGCCCGCAAACCCGGCGAGCGCCCGGGCCGTGGCGGCATCAACCGCCCGCACGCCGTCGAGCCGCAGCTCGCCCTTGAACGCCGCGAGCCCCGTGGCGGCCTCGGCGGAGACCGCGGTCAGGCCGCGGAGATCGAGACACTTCCCACCGAACTGCGCTAGCGCCCCGGCGGCGGCGGGCGTGACTGCGGTCAACTTCGACAGGTCGCCATCCCACGCCGGCACGCGGACGAGCGCCTCCGCCGTGGCCGCATCGAGCGTGGTCAGGCCGCGGACGGAGAACTCCCGGCCCTTGAAAGCGGCGAGCGCCCGCGCGGCCTCCGCGTCGAGCGTGGTGATGGAGTGCAGGCGACCGTCCCACGCCGGCGATGCGGCGATCTTCCTCGCGGCCTCCGCGTCGAGCGTGGTGATGGAGTGCAGGCGACCGTCCCACGCCGGCGACGCGGCGAGCGCTGCGGCCGTCTCGGCATCGAGCGTGGTCAACTGGCCGACGTAGAACTGCTTGCCCCCGAGCCGGGCCAGGGCCCGGGCCGTCGCCGGATCCGGATTCTTGATTCCGCCGAGCGACAGTTTTCCCCCCGTGAACGCCTCGAAGGCCCGGGCGACGTCGGGAGGGAGCGTCTTCAGCCCGTCGAGCGACAACTGCTCGCCCTCGAAGCCGGCGAGTGCCTGGGCCGTCGCCGCGTCGAGCGTCTTCAGCCCGTAGAGCGACAACTGGCCGGGGAGCGCGGCAAGGGCACCCGCCGTGGCGGCGTCGAGCGATCGCAGCCCTCCCAGATCCAGCCGCTTCCGATACCCGGCCAAGGCTTTGGCCGAGTCGGCGTCGAGCGTTTTGAGGCCGTCGAGCCTGAGCGAATCACCTCGATACCGCGCGAGCTGTGCGGCGGTCGGCGCGTCGATGGCCTCGAGGCCGTCCAGGGAGAGCGTCTCGCCCTCGAAGGTCGCCATCGCCCGGGCCGCGTCGGCGGAGAGCGTCTTCAGGCCGCCGAGCGTGAGCAAATCACATCGACACTCCGCGAGCCGTTCGGCGGTCGGCGCGTCGAGCGTCGCGAGCCCATCGAGATCGAGCCAACCGTTTTCGTATTTCGCCAGCGCCTCCGCGGCGTCGGCGGAGAGCGTTTTGAGGCCGCCGAGATCGAGATGGAGTCCCTTGAAACTGGCGAGCGCCCGGGCCGTCTCGGCATCGAGCGAGCGCAGGCCCCCGAGGCCGAGGTCTCCCGTGAATGCCGCGAGCGTCGCGGCGGTCTTCCTGTCGATGCCCGTCAGGCCCTGGAGCGTCAGTTCTAGCGCGGTCGAGCCGGCGAGCGCCTCAAGGCTGGCGGCATCGAGATGCGCGAGGCCGTCGAGGTGGAGGCAGCCCTTGAAATCCGCGAGCGCCGCGGCGACGTCGGCGTCGAGCGTGGCCAGACCGCGGAGATACAGCCGCCCGTCGAACGCCGCCAGGGCCCGCGCGGTGTCGCGGTCGATCCGCCCGAGGCCGTCGAGCACCAGGGGAGTGGAACGCTCATGGTTCGCGATCAGACGCCGGGCCTCGTCGGCCGACAGGCTCTTGAGCTTTCGCGCGTCCGGCGGGCCGGCGACGACGGCCGGCACACCAGCCGCGAGTGCCAGCAACACGGCTCCTGACCGCAGAACGGATCGCATGGGATGCTCCTGGTGACGCCGGGGAGTTCGGACCCTTCGATGCGCGAGCCAGCGCAGAGGTTCCCGCATTGTGGCGGAAACTATTCCCCGGCGACAGCACGGGCCATCCGGCGACCGGGTCGGATTGCCGTCAGGCGGCCCGGCGCGGGGCGAGAGCCTCGCGGGCCAGACGAGCCTCGACCATCATCCGCACGACGTCGGGCATCGTGTGCTGGGCGGTCCAGCCCAGCCGCGCCGTGGCGTGCGTCGTATCGGCCCGGCCGCAGACGATCTCGCTGGGCCGCGTCAGCTTGGGGTCGCGGGCCACGTGCCGCCGCCAGTCGAGCCCCACCGCCGCGAAGGCCGCCGCCACGAAGTCCTCCAGGCTCGACGTGTGCCCGGTGGCGATCACGAAATCCTCGAGCGGTTCGATCTGCAGCATGCGGTGCATCGCCACCACGTACTCCGGCGCCCAGCCCCAGTCGCGTTGCACCGAAAGATCGCCGAGCGAGAGCGTCTGCAGTTCGCCGCGGGCGATGCGGCAGGCGCCGGCGACGATCTTTTGCGTCACGAACCGCTCCGGCCGCAGCGGGCTTTCGTGGTTGAAGAGGATGCCGGTGCAGGCCGCGATGCCGTAGGCCTGGCGGTACTGGGCGACCTGCCAGAAGGAGGTGGCCTTGGCGATGCCGTAGGGGCTGCACGGCCGCAGCACCGTCTGTTCGCCGGCCGGTTCGGTGCCGGTGTTGCCGAACATCTCGGAGCTGCCCGCGTTGTAGAGCCGGATCGGCCGGCCCAGCATGCGGATCGCCTCGAGCAGGTTCACCGTGCCGATGACGATGCTCTCGAAGGTCTCGACGGGCTGGCTGAAAGACAGCCCGACCGAGGTCTGGCCGGCGAGGTTGTAGATCTCGTCGGGCTCGTGCCGGGCGATGGCCTGCATGGTGGAACGGAAGTCGACGAGCGTCATCGACTCGACCGTCACGCGGTCGCGGATCCCGAGCCGGGACAGGCTCTCGAAGGAACTGGCCTGGGCGTCGCGGCTGGTGCCCACGACGGCATAGCCGAGGTCGAGCAGGTGGGCGGCGAGGTAGGCGCCGTCCTGGCCGCCGATCCCACAGATCAGCGCGGTGCGGTCGGTCGTGGCGGGCGAGGATTCCATGGCGGGCGGAAGGTAGCGACCCACCCCCGCCGCTGGAACGGCAAAAAGGCCGCGTTTTTCCGCTGCTCAGGCCCGCGCGGCGAACCACTCCGCGGTCCGGGCCAGGCCCGCGTCGAGCGACACGCTCGGCCGCCAGGAGAGCACGCTGCCGGCGCGGGTGGCATCGACGAGGTTGCTCCGCAGGTCGCCAGGCCGGGCCGGGCCATGCACCGGGACGGGCAAGGTCCGGCCTCGGCCCGCCCGCTCGAGCAGGCCCGCGATCGTGCCCCGCAGCGCCGCCTCGAGTTCGTTGACGTCGGTGCCGACGCCCGTGCCGATGTTGAGGCTCGTGAGCGTCCGCGGCTGCACCTCCGGCACGTCGGCCGTCAGGGCCAGGAGGTTCGCCCGGGCCACGTCGGGGCCGTAGACGTAGTCGCGCACGTAGCGGCCGTCACCGTTGATGGTGGCAGCCTCGCCGGCGAGCAGTTTCTTGCAGAAGATCGCCACCACGCCCGCCTCGCCGTGGGGGTTCTGCCGCGGGCCGTAGACGTTCGAGTAGCGCAGCGCCACCGCCGCCATCCCGTGCTCCTCGGCGTAGAACTTCAGATAGCGCTCGCCGACCCACTTCGTGATCCCGTAGGGGCTGACCGGGTTTGCGGGCGTCGACTCGGGGGCCGGCACGGTCACGTCGCCGTACAGCACGCCGCCGGACGAGGCGAACACGAACCGCTTGCAGCCAGCCTTGGCCGCCGCATCGAGGACGTTGATCAGCCCGATGCAGTTGACCTGCGCGTCGAACAGCGGTTCGCGAACCGACCGGCTCACCGACATCTGCGCCGCCTGGTGGCAGACGACATCCGGCCGCTCGGCGGCGAACACCCGCGCCACGGCCAGCCCGTCGACGATGTCGACGACGTGCAGCGGCACTGCCGGCGGCAGGTTGTCGCGGGAGCCGCTGGAGAGGTCGTCGATCACGGCGACGGAGTGGCCCGCCGCCAGCAGGGCGTCGACGATGTGGCTGCCGATGAAGCCGGCGCCACCGGTGACGAGAATCTTCATGTCGCTATCGAACCCCGGGGATGCAGTGATTCATGGTCGTCGCTCGCACGCCGCCGGTGGATCGCATGCAAATTTGTGAAACACCGGCTCGGGGGCGGCAAAAGTCTCCTCGCTGTGGCCGCAGCGGCCACACGCTCGTCGAGCGTTCGCCGACCCCCTCGCCTCCCTCACGCCAACCGCTAGCGGGTCGCTAGAGTGAAACGAGTCCGGCTCTATCATACGGGCCGTCACGATCGACCGCCATCACGCGCCGGCCGGCGGGTGCCGCATGATCCTCATTCAGCAGGCGTACGACGCACCCGACCCCCGCCGCCGGCGGGAACTGGTGGAGGCCAGGGCGCGGAACGCGGACGCCGGCGTGTTCGATGCGATCGAGACGGTCGACGGCGCCGACCGCCGCGCGTCGTTCGCCGACCTGTTCCGCCTGGCGGCCGACCGGTTCGCCGGCGAGGTCTGCGTGATCGCCAACAGCGACATCGCTGTCGATGCGTCGCTGCGCCTGGCGGCATCGCTCGTGACGGGCACCCAGCCCGTGCTCGTGGCGCTCACGCGGTGGGACGACGCCGCCGGCCCGTCGATGGAGGGCCGGGTCGATCCCGTCGCCTGGCGGTTCTACTCGCACTCCCAAGACGTCTGGGCGTTCGTGGCCGGTCGGCTCCCCGCGTTCCCGGCCGATTTCCTGCTCGGCATTCCGGGCTGTGAAAGCCGGATGGCCTACGAGGCCGCTGCCGCGGGCGTGCGGATCGTCGATCCGGCACTCTCGATTCGGACCGCGCACCTCCACGCTTCGGGAGCGCGGACCTGGACCCGGCGTCAGGCCTACCGTGGCCCGCACTTTTTTCCCCGGCTCGTCACCGCCGAGGAATCCGCGGGGGCCGGCTTGGTCGTGCTCCGGTCGGTCTGGGGGCGCCGCGAGATTCCGGTCCCGGCCACGGGCGATGCCGCCGCCTTTGCGGAGACGCAGACGACAGCACTCCGGGGCGGCCGGATCGGCCTGCGGAGCCCGCTCTACGTGCGCCGTCGGTAGGCCAGCGGGCAACTCGGAAGCCCAAGCCCGGATTCATGTTGCGCCGCCCACCGCGCGGCGATCGCCGGATTTTTGACCCGCCCGTTGCGTTCGGTATCCTGCTTAAGTCGGCTGATTCCGGCGATTTTCCGGCGCCACCATGCTCGCAACGCGATCCTTCTTTAAGCAGCACGCTCGGTCCGGTTCCTGCCGCGCCGTGCCGAGGCGCGGATTCAGCCTGGTGGAACTGCTCGTGGTCATGGCGATCATCGGCACGCTCATCGGACTGACGCTGCCGGCCCTGCAGCGCGTGCGCGAATCGGCGCGACGCACCCAGTGCGAGGCGAATCTCAAAGCGATGGGGATCGCCCTCACGGCCTACGAAGGCTCCAAGCGGGCCTTTCCTCCCGGTGACGACGCCTTCACGCAGCGGCACCATGCCTGGTCGTCGTTCATCCTGCCGTTCCTCGACGAGGATGCCGTCGCCAAGCGGATCGACTACCGTCAGCCCTGGAACGCGCCGGGGGGCAACAACGCGATCTCCGATGTCATCCTGACCACCTACGTCTGCCCGACCGGCATCGTCCGCTTTCCAGGCAAGCAGGACTACGGCGGCATCCTCGGCACGTCCATACCCCACTCGGTGACCGGGAAAATCCATCCCGATTGGACGCACAGCGGTGTGCTCTATGCGACCGACAACCAGCATCGGCAGCCGGTACGGGCGGCCATGGTTTCGGACGGGCTGTCGAAGACGCTCATCGTCGCCGAAGGCGTCGATCGCGGCATCGCCGATACCGACACCGAATCGCCGATCGGCAACAGTCGGTGGGCCTGCGGCACCAACTGCTTCCTGCACAACGCGCGGGTCGTCAACACACCGGATGTCGACGGCTTCCGCAGCAATCATCTCGGTGGCGTCAACGGCCTGTTCGCGGACGGCCGGGTCCGCTTCCTGGTCGAAGACACCCCTCCGGACGTCATGGTCGCCCTGTGCACGAAAGACGGCAAAGAGGCTGATTTCACGGACGGAACGTGAGATTTCGTCCGCTCCGTCCCGGCGTTACACTGTTTCCCGTCGGGTCCGAATCCCGATTTCCATATTCCCTTTGTCCCCGTTTCCTCATTCTTGAATAAGGACGCTTTCATGCTTCGTCATCTCGCCATGGCCGTTGCGATCTCCTGCCTGCTCGCCGGCTCGGCCGTCGCCGGCGGCGCCGGCAGCGGTGGTTCGATTCCGGTGCGGATCAAGAACGTCGGCGCCCTGCCGGTCGGCGTGAGCGCCAAGTCCGGCGTGGTGGCACCGTCGGATCTGCTCAGCAGCGGACGGATTCTTTCCTCCAACGGCGTGTCGCAGTTTCAGGTCAAGCCCGGCACGTTCACGGCGGGCGCCGCCAAGGCCGGCACGCCGAACCTCGTCAACAAGGTGCGGCAGTTCGAGACCCGCACGTTCAAGACGATCTACCTGCAGGCCCAGCAGGACGGCACGACGGCGACGATCGTCGGCGCCCCGGCCGGCGTGAAGTTCTGACCACCCGCCCGCCGGCGCCGCGATCGGCTCCGGCGGGCGTGGCAGGTTCGTCATGGCTACACTCCGCGACGGACTCTGCGGCCCGCACTGGCAGCGTTGGATCCGTGATGCCGGCCTGCCTGTGGGGCTCGTGACCGTCGGCCTCGTGTGCGTGACGGCGCTGTTGGTCGCAGCCCCATGGCTCTGGCAGGGGCTCGTGCCGTGCGCGTGGCTGGGGGTCGCCGCGCTGCTGGCCTTGGTCACGGGCCAACGCGGGTGGCGCGGCGAAGCGCTGCCGTTGGTCGTCGGCGTGATCGCTCTGGGCATCGCCTTCCACTGGGCGCCGGAGGTGCTCGCCGAGGCGATGAAGAAGCCGTCGGCCGTCGGCTTCGCGGCCATCGTGCCGATCGTTGTTTGGGACGCCTGCCGCCTCGCCGTGCCCTTTTGGATCGTGAGCCGGACCGTCTCCGATCCGCGCGACGCCTGGCTGCCCGCGGGCCTGGCGGCGGTGGCCGCCGAGGCCGGCCTGGCGAGCGTGTTTCCCTGGAAACTCGGCTACACCCAGATCGCCTGGCCCATCCTCGTGCAGGCCGCCGACCTGGGAGGCGCGGAGTGGCCCACGTTCATGGTGTTTGCACACGCCGGGGCCATCCTCGCGCTGGCGAGCCTGCCGTGGGCCCGGCCGAGGCCCCTGGCCGCCGGGGCCGTGGCCGTGTGCCTGGTCAACCTCGGGTACGGCGCCTGGGCGATGCAGCACTGGGCCGCCCGGGCGGCGGCGGCGCCGCAGGTCCGCGTGGCGCTGGTGCAGACCGATCCGGACGACGACGACGCGATCGACGCGCTGCGCAGCCTCTCCGCCCACGCCCGGGAGACGCCCGGGGGCCTGCCCGAGCTTGTGTGCTGGCCCGAAGGGAGCGGTGGCTCCTACGAGGAGGGACTCGGCTCGCTCGCCGACCCCGACGCCGTGGAGGCGCGATCCCGCGAGCCGCGCCGCGGGCTGCGTCCCTGGCCCGAACCGTACGCCGCGCTGCTGCTCGGCGGTCGCGTGTACCGCGGCTACCCGGAGAAACCGCGCGACATCTTTCAGGCGGCGCTCCTCCTCGACCGCGCGGAGACGATCACCGGCTGCTACCACAAGCGGCACCTCATGCCCTTCGGCGAGTACGTGCCCGGCGCGGACGTGATCCCGGAGATCCGGCTCCACTTCCCTCTGGAAGTGACGTTCGACGTCGGCGCCGAGGCGACGGTCATCCCGTGCGGGGATCGCGTCCGGCTGGGCCCGCTGCTGTGCTACGAGGACATGGTGCCGGCCGCCGCCCGATCGCTCGCCACGGGCGGGGCGAACCTCCTGGTTTCGCTCATCAACGGCGCCGCGTTCACCGAACCGCTCACGCTTCTTCAGCATCGCCTCCTCGCCCAGCTGCGGGCCGTGGAGAACCGCCGCTGCATGCTGCGGTGCGCCGCGACCGGCGAGACCTGTGCGATCGCACCGACCGGCAGCATCACCGCCCGCCTGCCGCTGCACGCCCGCGACGTGCTCGTGGCCGATGCACCGCTCCTCGACGCCCGGCCACCGGCCACGTGGCTCGGACCGGTGTTCCCGTTCGTGTGCGGCGGCCTGCTTGCCGCCTGGATTCTGGCTGCCCGTGGACAACGCCTTCCATGGCCTTGGTCCACTTGATCGAGCGCAGGAAACGCCGCGGGTTTCCTTGGGTCGATGGGCGCCCTGCGGCGGCAGACTTGTTCCACAGTCTGCTGGCGCGGCTGGTGCCGCGGAAAGCCGCGCAGGCTGCGTGAACTGGGCGGACCTCCGGGCAGAGGCGGCCTTGCGGCGGTGCCCGGAGATGTGGGATAGCCCCGGCGCCTTTCCGACTTTGGTGCCGTACCGGCTCGGTGAACCCCGCCCATGCTCCGTTTGTTCCGCCGCCGGATGGTGCCGCCGCGCATGCCGCCCGACTTCGACCCGGCCACCGCCGCGGTCGTGCGGGACGTCGCGCCGTTCACGATGACCGGCCCGGAGCGGATCGCCGCCCTGCGGCAGGCGGTGATCCACGTCTGTCGCCACGGGATCGAGGGGTCGATCGTCGAGTGCGGCGTGTGGCGCGGCGGCAGCATGATGGCGGTCGCACGGACGCTTCTCGAGATCGACGCCCGGCGCGACCTGGTGCTCTTCGACACGTTCGCCGGGATGACGCATCCGGAGTCGGTCGATCGCGACCTCGGCGGCACGCCGGCCGCAGCGGCACTCGATCGCGAGGACGTCGCCACGGGGGCGACGTGGGCCGTCGGTCCGTTGGCCGACGTCCAGGCCAATCTGCGGTCCACGGGCTATCCCGTCGAGCGGATGCGGTTCGTCGTCGGCGACGTCGCGGACACGCTGCCCCGCGAGGCGCCGGAACGGATCGCCATCCTCCGCCTCGACACCGATTGGTACGCATCGACGCGTCACGAACTGGAGCACCTCTATCCGCGCCTCTCGGTCGGCGGCGTGCTCATCATCGACGATTACGGCCACTGGGAAGGCGCCCGGCGGGCGGTGGACGAGTTCCTGGAACGCACGTCGGCTCCCATCCTCCTCAACCGGATCGACTACACCGGACGCATCGGCGTCAAACCGGCGGCCTGACCTCGGCACCGGACGTTCCAGCCAGCGGGGCTTCGCGCATGCTCGGCTTCTGTCTCGCCCCCCGACGCCACCCGCCCCCGCGCCCGTTGCTCAACCTCGGCTGCGGGTCCCGCCGTCACCCGGCTTGGACGAACGTGGACCTGCATCCATCCGGCGGCGACGTGATGGCCGCGGATCTGCGCCGGCCCTTACCCTTCCCGGACGCATCCTTCACGGCCGTGTACGCCGCCCACGTGCTCGAGCACCTCGCGCCGGGCGCGGCCTTCGGCCTCATGAAAGAGTGCCGGCGCGTGCTGCGGCCGGACGGCATCGTGCGGATCGTCGTGCCCGATCTCGAGCGCGTCGCCCGCGACTACCTGGCCAGCCTCGACCGGGCGGTCGCGGCCGACGCCACGGCCGACGCCCGGTGGGAGCACCGCTGGATGACGGTCGAACTCCTCGACCAACTCGTCCGCACGCGGCCCGGCGGCACCATGCGGCGCTGGTGGTTGTGCGACCCGGTGCCCTGCCGCGGGTTGATCGAAACGCGGCTCGGGGCCGAGGCGACGGCAGGGATCGCGGCCCTCGCGGAGGAACGCCGGCGAACGGGCGTCGCCGCCGGCGCCCCGGAGGCAATCCTGCGCGACGCCCCGACGTCCGCACGGGCAGCGGCCCGGTTCGCCGCCCGCGGCGAACGGCACCTTTGGATGTACGACCGGGTCTCGCTCGCCGACTTGCTCGTCGAGACCGGGTTCATCGACGTCGGCCAGGTGACTGCGGCCGAGTCTCGGATTCCCGACTTCGTCACCGCGGGGCTCGACGCCGACCCCGCCGGGGCGCCGCACAAGCCCGACTCGCTGTTCATGGAGGCGGCATGTCCGTGACCGCCGCACCGCGGACGCGCCTCCGGGTCGCCTGCATCAGCACCTATGGCGGCCACGGCGGCGGCGCGGCGGTCGCGATGCAGCGGCTCGCGGCGGCCCTCGAGGCCGAGGGCGCGACCGTCGAGGTCGTGACCCGGGATGGGCCCGAGCCGGCCGCCGGCCGCCGGGTCCGCCGCCGGATTCGCCACGGCCGCACGCCGCTTTCCAATACGCTCTTCTCCGCCGATTGGCCGTCCTGGAACATCGCATCCCATCCCGCCGTCGTCGCGGCCGACATGGTGCACGTGCACTGGGTCGCGGGATTCCTCGATGCCGCGGCGGTCCGCCGGCTCGTCGCGACCGGCAAGCCCGTCGTCTGGACGCAGCACGACCTGCGGGCTTTCACCGGGGGCTGCCACTACCCGGCGGGCTGTCGGGGGTTCACGGCCGACTGCCGCGGCTGCCCGCAGCTCGCCGCCCGGCTCGCCGTTCTCCCCGAGCGCACGCTGCGGCGCAGCCGCGGACTGTTGCGCGGCCTGCCCCTGACGTTCGTCGCACCGAGCCGCTGGCTGGCGGAGGAGCTCCGCACCGCCAGCCTGTTCGATCCCCCGCATCACAGCCTGCACGTGATCCCCAACGGCATCGACCTCGACCGCTACGTGCCGGCCACCGACAAGGCGGCGGCGCGGGCTCGACTCGGCCTGCCCGCGACCGGCCTGGCGGTGCTCCTCGGCAGCGTGTCGCTCGACGAGCGCCGCAAGGGCGCGCAGGCGGCGGCGGCGGCGCTGGCGCTGCTCGCGGAGCGGCTGCGCGCCGCCGGCGCGCAGCCGCCCGTGGCCGTGACCTACGGCGCCGGCGCGATCGCCCTCCCCGGCATCGCCCACCGCCACCTCGGATCGCTCGCCGAGCCGGGCGTGATCGCGGCGCTGCACGCCAGCGACGTGCACCTGACGATGACCCGCGAGGACAACCTGCCGAACACCGTCGTCGAGGCACTGGCCTGCGGACTGCCGGTCGTGGGCTCCGCCGTCGGCGGCGTGCCGGAGATGCTGACCACCGGCGTCGAAGGCTGGCTCGTGGCGCCCGACGATCCGGCCGCGGCCGCCGCGGCTCTGGCCCGCCTCGCCCAGGATCCGGGACTGCTCGCCGAGACCGGCCGGGCCGCTCGCCGCCGAGCCGTCGCCACGTTCGACGCGCGGGTCCAAGCGCGGCGGCATCTGGCCCTCTATCGAGAACTGCCGCGGCGGGCCGCGGCCATCGATACCGCCGCGCCGGGCGTGCGACTGCTCCCCCCGACGCCGGCGACGGTGCCGCTGCTGGCGCCGCCACCGCTGGTCCGCACCTACCTCCGCCGCCTCCGCAGGCTGTCGCGGTGGTGTTCATAGTCGCCCAAACCCCGCATGTTCCCCGGTTGCCATCCGCGGCCGGCTTTCTGCCGATGCGGTGGAACCCCCACGGCGGGTATTTCTCCGTCCGCCCCACTCCGTGCCGGTCGCCCCGGCCCAGGAACCCCCATCGATGGCACTGCCCCGACACGCACCAGCCACCGTCGCCGCCGGCCCACCGGTCGACTTCCGCGGCGTCGTCTTTCCGGAATGGGCCTTCGCGCCTGACGGCGGCGACGAGGCCGACTACCGCGCCGCCTGCCGTCAGGGCTTTGCCGTCATGGCCCGATCCCGCGTGGCGATCACGGGCCTGGCCCGCGACGTCGGCGCGATCCTGCCCACGACCATCCGCCGCCTCGAAAACCTCGCCTGCTGCTTCACCGACCATCGGATGATCGTCTACGAGAACGACTCGGCCGACGACACCCGCGCCCAACTGCTGGCCTGGGCACGCACCGACCGGCGCGTGCGGGTGATGTGCGAGCAGCCGGGCGATCCGGTGAACCCGGCCACACGCTGCCTGCATCGCGCGGCCCGCATGGCCCGTTATCGCCGGCGCTGCCAGGAATTGGTGCTCGCCGAGTGCGGTCGCTTCGACGCGGTGATCGTCGTCGACCTCGACATCCCTGGCGGCTGGAGCACCGATGGGATCGCCCACACCTTCGGCCAGCGCGACTGGGACTTCGTCGGTGCAAACGGCCTCATCTATCGACGGCACGGCCTGCGGATGAACACGGTCCGCCAATACGACACGTGGGCGCTGCGGTTCGACGAACGGCTCGCGCCGCTGCGGCCGGCCGTCGCCGGCGGGCTCGTGTATCGACGCGGCGCGTCATTGGTGCCCGTGACGAGCTGCTTCGGCGGGCTGGGCATCTACCGCATGCAGGCTTACGCCGCCGGACGCTACGCCGACGACGACCTCGAACACGCGGCCTTCCATCGCTCGCTGCTGGCCCGGGGCCACCGCCGGTTGTTTCTCAACCCGAGCCAGATCGTCGTCTACGGCCGCCGCCACCGCTTCGGCGACGCGACGGCCGACGCCGCACTGCGGCTCTGGGCCGCCGTGCGCGGCCGGCCCGCACCGCAGTGGCAATGCCCCGCGTGGGCGGCCACGGCTACGGCCGAGCCGCCGCGCCGCGCCGCCGCCTGACCGTCGAGCCTTGCAGACCTCGCGGCTCCTGCCATAGTTTCGCGGTAGTCGCGGCCCGTACCGGGCGGCATCGCGATCCCGAGAGGCCCAGTTCGCATGAAGATCCACGAGTTCCAGGCCAAGGATTTGCTGCGCGCGGCGGGCGTGCCGGTACTCGCCGGCAAGGTTGCCCGCACTCCCGCCGAGGCGGCGGCCGCGTTCACGGCCCTCGGCACGCCCGTCTGCGCCGTCAAAGCACAGATCCACGCGGGCGGCCGCGGCAAGGGGCAGGTCAGAGGTTCCAGCCAGCGGGGCGTGGAGCTCGCCAAGAGCGCCGCCGACGCCGAGCGAATCGCGGCCGGGCTGCTCGACAAGACGCTCGTCACCATCCAAACCGGCCCCGAGGGCCAGGTCGTGCGGCAGGTGTTCGTGGAGAGCGGCTGTGCGATCGACCGCGAACTCTACTGCGCGGTTCTCGTCGACCGCCGCGTCGGATCACCGGTGTTGATCGCGAGCACCGCCGGCGGCATGGACATCGAGGAGGTGGCGGCGAAGACGCCGGAACTGATCCTCTCCGAACCCTTCGACGCGGACCGCGGTCTGGCTGCCTGGCAGACGCGGCTGCTCGCGGCGAAGCTCGGCCTGCCGGCGGCCGCCTGGCGGCATGCCGAGACCTTCTTCCGCCGGCTCTGCCGGGCGTTCGTCGACCTCGACGCCTCGCTCTTGGAGATCAACCCGCTCGTGCTCACGAAGGACGGCACGCTCGTCGCCCTCGAC
Organism: Pirellulales bacterium; assembly: GCA_044358905.1. Classification (GTDB taxonomy): domain Bacteria; phylum Planctomycetota; class Planctomycetia; order Pirellulales; family UBA1268; genus QWPN01. The sequence goes on from JBIKND010000001.1 coordinate 56,225, forward strand.
GCGAAGATGACGTTCGACGACAACGCGATGTTTCGCCACAAGGATCTGGCGGCCCTGCGGGACGAGGCCGAGGAGGAGCCGGCGGAGACCCGCGCCGGCGCCGCCGGGCTGTCGTACGTCAAGCTCGACGGCACCATCGGCTGCCTCGTCAACGGCGCCGGCCTGGCGATGAGCACCATGGACCTCGTGAAGCTCCACGGCGGCGAGCCGGCGAACTTCCTCGACGTGGGCGGCGGCGCCGACGTGCAGGCGGTCACCGAGGCCTTCCGCATCATCCTCTCCGACAAGAACGTGAAGGCGATCCTCGTCAACATCTTCGGCGGCATCATGCGCTGCACGACGATCGCCAACGCCCTCGTCGAGGCCTCGAAAACGGTCGGCTTCACCGTGCCGCTCGTCGTGCGGCTCGAGGGCACGGAGGTCGAAGAGGGGAAGAAGATTCTCGCCACCAGCGGCACCGCGATCATCACCGCCGACGGCCTGACCGACGCCGCCAAGAAGGTCGTCGCCGCGAGCCGAGCCTAGGAACACCATCATGAGCATCCTCGTCAATCGCGACACCCGCGTCATCTGCCAGGGCATCACCGGCAAGGTCGGTGAGTTCCACACCCGTGGCTGCCTCGACTACGGCACGCGGATGGTGGGCGGCGTCACCCCCGGCAAGGCGGGCGAGACCGTCGCCGGCCTGCCGGTCTTCAACACCGTCGCCGAGGCGAAGGACGCCACCGGGGCCAACGCCACGATGATCTTCGTGCCGCCGGCCTTCGCGGCCGACGCGATCCTCGAGGCGGTCGCCGCCGGCATCGAGCTGGTGATCGCCATCACCGAGGGCATCCCCGTGCTCGACATGGCCCGCGTGCTGCCGGTCGTCAAGGATTCTGACAGCCGGCTCATCGGGCCCAACTGCCCGGGTGTGATCACGCCGGCCGAGTGCAAGATCGGCATCATGCCCGGCTACATCCACACGCCCGGCCACGTCGGCGTGATGAGCCGTTCCGGCACGCTCACCTACGAGGCCGTGTGGCAGCTCACGCAGCTCGGCCACGGCCAGAGCACCTGCGTCGGCCTCGGCGGCGACCCGCTCGTCGGCTCGTCGTTCATCGATATCCTCGCGCTCTTCCAGGCCGACCCGGACACGCACGCCATCCTCATGATGGGCGAGATCGGCGGGAGTGCGGAGGAGGAGGCGGCCGAGTATGTGAAGCACCACGTCACCAAGCCCTGCGCCGCCTTCATCGCCGGCCGCACGGCGCCGCCGGGCAAGCGGATGGGCCACGCCGGAGCGATCATCTCCGGCGGCAAGGGCACGGCGGAGGCCAAGCTCGCGGCCCTGGCCGATGCGGGCATCGAGATCGCGGACAGCCCGGCGGACATGGGGGCGGCGCTGGTGCGCGCGATCGCGCGGCGGGCGTAGGCCGGCCGCGGGGGTCGGGCTGCCCGTGCCCCATCGCCGGACGTTCGCTGCGGGCATCCTGCCCTTCGCTCACTCGGAGGTGGCTGCGCTCTCGCCCTCCGGGCTTCGCTGGCCACCTACGCCGGCTCCTGGGGCACGGGCAGCCCTCCTCCATCGAGCAATCAGGCGCACGCCCGCCTCCAGGCCTGTGGGGTGGGTGGAAGGCATGGTCGATCGCTGGCAGCCGCGTGATGCGCCGGGCTGGCACCATTTGCCGCCGGGAACGTTTGGTGGTCGAACCGCATCTCATAGGCTGACACCCCGCGTTTCACCGCCACCCGACTCGGAGACCCCGCCCCATGCCCGCTCGCGCCGCCGTTTGCGTCTGGCTCGCCGTAACGACCGTGGCCGCGCTCGCGAGCGAGCCTGCAGCGCCGGCCGATGGGCCGATCCGCGACCCTGCGGGCGTGAAGGGCTACGCCGTCCACGAGTGGGGCGTGTTCACGATCCATCCCGACCTGGAGATGGCCAACGCGGCGCTGGCCGCGGAGTGGGCCGACTGCCCGAAGGAGCTTTACCGCACCGAGCCACCGAACCTGCGAAACCTGCCGTGGCGGGGGACGGTGGCAAAGCCGATCGTCTACTTCCACTGGGACGGCGAGCAGCCGCCGCCGGAGCAGGGCCTGAAGATGAAGGTGCGGTTTCCAGACGGGCGGCCGGTGATCTGGTGGCCGGCGAGCGAGGAAGGGGCAGGAACCGCGCCGGCTGGTCAGGAGGTGACCGACTCCCTCTCCTGGCGGCTCTTCCTGCGGAAGCCGCCGAAGGGGGATGGCCCGGCCGGCGCGCGACCGCGCACGCCGCAGGTCGCCGCCGACCATTGGTACGCGCAGGCACGGACGGTGAAGGCCGAGCCGGTGTTTTCATACGGCGGTCATAACCACATAGGCACCTTCATCGACGCCGAGCAGTTCGTCTACTACGACGGCCTGATGACGCCGCTGGCGTTCCTGAAGGCACGCCGCACACCGGCGGGCGCGATCGTCCTCGACGCGAAGGCCCCCTATCCGCTCCACGACCTGTGGTGCATCGACCGCACCGGCAACTCGGCAAAACTCGCCCGCGTGCCGCTGGTGCCGCCGGGCGAGAAAACGCTCGACCTCGACTGGAAAACCGTGGCCGACGACGACTGGCATGCCGCCACGGCGGAGGCGCTCGCCGCCGAGCTCGAACAGACGGGCCTGCACGCCGACGAGGCCCGGTCGCTCGTCGCCATCTGGCAGCCGGGATTTTTTCACGCGCCGGGCCTGACGCTCTTCTATCGGCTGCCGCAGCGGGAGTACGACCGGGTGACGACGCTCGCGCTCGACCCGCTGCCGGAGACGCTCGTCCGCGTGGGGATCGTGCACCATGCGCACGCCGAACCGGAGCGGGTGGCCGGTGAAAAACCGGCGGCGGCAGGCGAGCCGGCGGGCGGGCGGGGCGGCCCGCCGGCTGGCATGAAACCCCTGCGACTGGAAAAGCGGCTGACGGCCGCCGACGCCACGAAACTGGCCACCGCCGATCACGACCTCTGCCTGTTCGGGGGCTCGGAACTGACGGCCGACGTGGTCGCACGGCTCGCCCCGCACCGACACCGGCTGACGATCGTCGGGCCCTGCGCGATCGACGACGCCGCGGCCCGGGGCTTGGCCGGCCACGCCGGGCCGGTCTCCGTGCAGGGTATCGCGGTCGAGTCGCCGGAACTCGCCCGAAAACTGCTCGACGATCCTGTGCGCGGCGGCATGAACGGCGCCGCCGCAATGTCGGCCGAGGTCGCGGCGCTCGCCTGCGCTCACCCGAACTGGACCGGTGATTTTTCCGGGTTGAAAACGCTCTCTCCCGGCGTGGCCGAGGCCCTCGTCGCGGCGAAGAAGTGGGATGGCCGGTTGCCGGGCGTGACGGCATTCACGGCCGCCGACTCGGTCGAGGTGGCGAAGGCGCTGGCAAAACGCACGGGCCCGCTCGCCCTCCCGAACCTCAAAAAAATCTCCCCCAAGACGCTCTCGGCCCTGATCGAGAAGGCAGACGTCGACATCCCGCTCGTCGAGACGCTCGAACTGATCCCCGAGCCCGACGGCAGCCCGACCGACGACTTCGTGGTGCCGGAAGGTTTTCAGCAGCGGCAGAAGCAAAACAGGTAGCCATGCTGCGGGTGCCGCGAACCGCGGCCCCGGGTGTCCCCTTGCCACGCCGGTCGGTTTGCCGTGTGTTCACAGGTCATGTACACTGGTCACATGAAAATCTCCGCTTCGGCATTCAAGGCCCGCTGCCTGCGGCTCCTCGACCAAGTCAATCGCACGGGCGAGGAACTGGTCATTCTCAAGCGCGGCCGTCCGGTCGCCCGCCTCGTGCCTGCCCGCGAGGACAAACCATGGCTGGCGCTTCGCGGCCGCGGGGCGTTCGTCGGTGATCCATTCGCGCCCGTGATTACCGAGGCGGAAATCGAAGCCCTGCGATGACCAGGCCGCTGCTCGACACGCACACATGGGTCTGGTGGATGCTCGGCGATCCACGGCTGCCGGCCCGCGAACGCGACCACCTCGACGGGCTGCCTGCGGCGTCTCGGCCGCTGCTCTGCGACATCAGCCTCTGGGAAGTCGCGCTGCTCGTGCAGTTCGGCCGGCTCGACCTCGCCGACGATCTCGAGACCTGGCTGGGAATCGCCGCGTCGCCCGCCACCGTCGAAATGCAACCGATCACGTCCGCGGCCGTGGCGGCGATGACGAAGCTTCCCAGGAGTTTTCACCAGGATCCGGCCGACCGCCTGATCGTGGCGACGGCACGGGCTCTCGACGTGCCCCTGGCCACGCACGATTCGCGCATCCGGCGGTCACGGCTCGTGCGGCTCTGGCCCGCCTGATCCAGTCGGGAACGTTTCGGGAGTGCGGCGCATCGACGGATGGGCCGGCGTTCCCCGTGGATCGCGTCGACATCCCGCGGCTCCCACATCAGGGAGTATTTCCGCTGGAAAAGCGGCTGACGGCCGCCGAGGCCAGGAAACTGGCCGCCGCCGATCACGACCTCCGCCTGTTCGGGGTCTCGGAACTGACGGCCGACGTGGTCGAAAGACTCACCCCGCACCGACATCGGCTGACGCTCGTCGGCCCATGCGAGATCGAAGCCAGCGCGGCCCGGGCCTTGGCCGCCCATGCCGGGCCCGTGTTCCTGCAAGGAACCAGGCTCGATTCGCCGGACCTCGCCCGCAAACTGCTGGCCGTTCCTCGGTCTGCTCGATCCGGAATCGACGGCGTCTGCGAAATCTCGGCCGAGGTCGCGGTGGCAACGGCGCTGGCAAAACGCAAGGGCCCGCTCGCCCTCCCGAACCTGAAAAAAATCTCCCCCAAGACACTCACGGCCCTGATCGAGAAGGCAGACGTCGAGATCCCGCTCGTCGAGACGCTGGAACTGATCCCCGAGCCCGACGGCAGCTCGACCGACGACTTCGTGATCCCACCGTGGCTTGAATCGAGGCAGAAAGGTCCAAGCCGGCCATGAACGGGCCCGGCTGACTGCCGTGTGGCTCTCGCGGGTCGCCGATCTACACTGGTGGCATGAAGGTCTCCCTGTTCATTCCCTGCTTCGTCGACCAGATGGCCCCCCGGGTGGGCATGGCCGTGGCCACCGTGCTCGAGCGGCTCGGGCACACCTGCGAGTTCCGCGCCGCCCAGACGTGCTGCGGGCAGCCGAGTTTCAACGCCGGCTACTGGGACGAGGCCCGGGCCGTGGCGATCCGCACCGTGGGCGTGTTCGAGGGCGCCGAGGCGGTCGTGGGCCCGAGCGGCTCCTGCGTGGCGATGCTGCGGGTTTTTTATCCGCAACTGCTCGAGGGCACGCCCCACGAGACCGCCGCCCTCGACCTCGCCGCGCGGACGTTCGAGTTCGGCGAGTTCCTCGTCAAGAAACTCGGCGTCACGGACGTGGGCGCCCGCTTCCCCCACCGCGTCACCTACCACGACGGCTGCCACGGCCTGCGGGAACTCCGCGTCAAGGAAGAGCCGCGGGCGCTGCTGCGGGCCGTCCGCGACCTGGAGCTCGTGGAGTGCGACGAGCCGGAGAGCTGCTGCGGCTTCGGCGGGCTGTTCAGCGTGAAGTATCCGATGATCTCCACGGCCATGGCCGAGGTGAAGGGCGGATCGCTGGCCCGCACCGAGTGCGACTACATAGTCTCCAGCGACCCGTCGTGCCAGCTGCAGCTCGACGGCTGGCTGTCGCGGCAGGGCAAGCAGCCGCGGACGATCCATCTGGCCGAAGTGCTCGCGGGGGCCGACGCATGACGCCGCACGCCGCCGCCCAGCCGCCGGTGCACGAGGCCACCGAACCCAGGCTGGCCAAGAAAAAGTTCCTCCACGACGCGGCCGAGCACGTCCGTGACTCGGGCCATCGGGCGTTCGTCCGCAAGGCGCTCGGCGGCTACTACACCACCCGCGACGCCCAGAAGGCCCGCTACCGCGACTGGGAACAGGCCCGCGACGCCGCCAGCCTCGCCAAGTGGTCGGCCGTCAACCGGCTCGACGAACTGTTGCCCGTGTTCGCGGCGAACTTCGCGGCCAACGGCGGGCAGGTCCACTGGGCCCGCGACGCGGCCGAGGCCCGGGAGATCGTGCTCGGCCTGCTCCGCGCCGCCCATGCCAAGGCCGTCATCAAGAGCAAATGCATGACGAGCGAGGAGATCCATCTCAACGCCGCTCTTGAATCCGACGGCTACGGCGTGGTGGAGAGCGACCTCGGCGAGTTCATCCAGCAGCTCCGTGGCGAGCCGCCGTACCACTTCGTCTTTCCCTGCATGCACGTCCGCCGTGACGAGATCAGCGACCTGTTCCAGAAGCACCTCGGCAGTGCGGCCACGCACGAGCCGGAGGAACTGACGATGATCGCCCGCCGCCACATGCGGCGACTCTACGTCGAGGCCGACGTGGGCATCACCGGGGCCAACTTCCTCGTCGCCGAGACCGGGCAGATCTCGATCACCGAGAACGAGGGCAACGCCCGGCTCACCGCCGGCCTGCCGCGGGTGCACATCGCGATCGCGGGCATCGAGAAGGTGGTCGAGCGGCTCGACGACCTGGCCGTGCTGTTGCCGATGCTGGCCACGGCCGGCACCGGCCAGCCGCTCACCTGCTACAACACGCTCTACTCCGGCCCGCGGCGCGCGGAGGAGTGCGACGGCCCGGAGGAGATGCACGTCGTCCTCCTCGACAACCGCCGCACGGAACTGCTCGCCGATCCCGAGCAGCGCGATGCCCTGCATTGCATCCGCTGCGGCGCCTGCCTGAACGTCTGCCCGATCTTCAAGAACGTGGGCGGCTTCACCTACGGCACGACCTACCAAGGCCCGATCGGATCGGTGATCACGCCACACCTCCGCGGCCTGGCCGACTGGAATCACCTCTCGGGCGCCAGTTCCCTGTGCGGCGCCTGCACCGACGCCTGTCCGGTGCGGATCGACATCCACCACCACCTGCTCCACAACCGCCGCAACGCCGCCCGCACGGCGCCGTCGCGGCTCGAGAAACTCGGCCATCGGCTGTTCGTCGTCGCCGCGTCGCGTCCGCGGCTGTTCGCCGCCGGGGGCTGGCTGTTCCGCAAGTCGCTGGGGATGTTGAAGGTCCTGAAACCGCCGCTCCTCGGAGCCTGGCTCGCCACGCGTGACCTGCCGCCGGCGCCGCCGCGGAGCTTCCGCAGCCAGTGGAGGCGGCGCGGATGAGCGGGCAAACGCCGTCCACGGCACGGGACACGATCCTGGCGCGGATCCGCGAGGCGCTGCAGGTGCCCGCACCGCCGCCGCACCTCCAGCCGCACGCAGCGGTACCCGCGGCGGCCGGCAGCCTGACGGTGCTGCCCTTGGAGGCGGCCCGGCCCTGGCTGCCCGACGGCGGCGACACGCCGGAACAGAGCCGGCGGATTCTCGGCGAGAACCTCGGCCGGCTGAAGGCCGAACTGCACACCGTCGCCGACACGGCCGCGGCGGCCGCCTTCCTCGGAGCGCTCGCCCGCGACCGCGGCTGGAAGCGAGTCGCCCTCCACGGCCATCCGCTCGTCGAGGCCGCGGTCCGCGAACTGCCCTGCGACACCTACCGCGTCGATGCCGGCACCTTCGACAAAGACGCCCTCGAGGCCTGCGACGCCGGAATCACCGCCTGCGAGGCGCTCGTCGCCCAGACCGGCTCGGTGCTCGTCTCGAGCGCGACCTGCGGCGGCCGCTCGCTCTCCGTGCTGCCGCACGTCCACGTGGTCGTGGCCACGGCCGACCAGGTCGTGCCCACGCTCGCCGACGCCCTCGATGCGGCCCGCAGCCGGTACGCCGGCCAACTCCCGAGCATGCTGTCCTTCATCACCGGCCCGAGCCGTACCGGCGACATCGAGCGCATCCTCGTGCTCGGTGCCCATGGGCCGAAGGAACTTTTCGTGCTCCTCGTGGGCTAAGGCGCCGTGCCGCGGACATCGTTCATCGCGACGCTGATTGCCGCCGCCTGCGTCACGGAGCTCTTGGCGCAGGCCGGCGACCCCGCCGCGTTGCCGAACATCGTCATCCTCTACGCCGACGACATGGGCTACGGCGACCTCGGCGCCAACAACCCGCAGTCGAAGATCCCCACCCCGCACCTCGACCGGCTCGCCGCCGAGGGGATGCGGTTCACCGACGCCCACAGTTCGTCGGGCATCTGCTCGCCGTCGCGGTACGCGCTGCTCACCGGTCGGCACCACTGGCGGGATTTTCACGGGATCGTGAACTCATTCGGAAAACCCGTCTTCAAACCGGGCCAGCTCACGCTGCCGGAGGTGCTCCGCCGACAGGGCTATGCGACGGCCTGCATCGGCAAGTGGCACCTCGGCTGGGACTGGGACGCGATCCGCCGGCCGGGCACGCCCCGCGACTCGATCGGCTGCGGCGACTTCGACTGGTCGCAGCCGATCCCCGGCGGCCCCTGCGACCACGGCTTCGACACCTACTTCGGCGACGACGTCATCAACTTCCCACCCTACACGTGGATCGAAAACGATCGCGTGACGGCGGCGCCCGACGCGATGCTGGCCGACGCCCCGTCGAATCCATTGGGGGGCAGATGGGAATGCCGCCCGGGCCCCGCCCGGAGCGACTGGGATTTCCACCGCGTGCTGCCCACGCTCACCGACCGGGCGGTCGAGTTCGTCCGCGGCCGCCGCGGCGACCCACGGCCGTTCTTCCTGTATTTCCCACTCCCCTCGCCCCACGCGCCGATCATCCCCAACGCGGAGTTCCGGGGCCGGTCGCAGGCCGGCGCCTACGGCGACTTCGTCGTGCAGACCGACGACGTCTGCGGCCGGGTGCTCGCGGCGCTGCACGAGACCGGACTCGACGCGAACACGATCGTCGTGTTCACGGCCGACAACGGCGCGGAGCATTACGCCTACTCACGGGATGAACGCTTCGACCACTGGTCGAGCGGGCCGTTCCGCGGGGTGAAGCGGGATCTCTACGAGGGGGGCCACCACGTGCCGTTCCTCCTCCGGTGGCCGGGTGTGACGAAGCCCGGAACCGTGACCGACGCGCTCGTCTCCCAGGTGGACCTCATGGCCACGCTTGCCGCCGCCATCGGCATAGAACTGCCTCCGGACGCCGCCGCCGATTCGCACGACCTCCTCCCTTGGCTCACCGGCCGGGCCGCCGCCCCGCCGCGGACGACGCTCGTCCACAACACCAACCCGAAGCAGTACGCGATCCGTGACGGGGCGTGGCTGCTCGTCGACGGTCCGACCGGCGTGATGGAGCCGAAGCAGCGGTCCGCGCCCGCGGCCTGGCTCGAGAAGCACGACTATCCATCCGAAGACGACCAGCCGGTCGAACTCTACGACCTCGAGCAGGACGTCGGGCAACGGCACAACCTCGCCGCCGACCACCCGGCGAAGGTCGCCGCGTTGCAGGCTCTCCTGAAACAAACCCGCGAAACGCCCCGCTCCGCACCCCTCGACCGCAGCGTCACGCCGTAAGCCTTGCCGACTTCGTGGTGCGGGACTCGATCGCCGGAGTACATCCCCTCGACGCGGTGCTTGGGGAAGGCAAAGTGAAGCGGGTACCACACCTACGTCGCGTGTGAAGGCGTCGGAGCATGCCCGCCCCTGGCTTCAGCTTTGCTTGGATGCAGATCGACGGCGACCCATCCGGAACGCCACGGTCAGGCAAACGCCAGCCGCAGCCAGCACGATCGTCGACGGCTCCGGCACGGCCGCCATGATGGTCATTCCGATCGGACCGGAAAGGAACTCGGTCGTCACCAATGGCCTAACATCGTCAGCAAGCGTCACCGACAGACTGGCCGGCGGCAGGTACGAGCCTTTCCCATATAAACCTGATTGGCTGAGCAGGGAGATGTCGGTGGAGTTGACGTTACCCGAGTAGGTGAAGTCCCCCTGTACCCATACCGCACCCGTTCCCTTACCGAACTTTCCGCCGGCGATGATCAGACCGATGTCGGAAGAATTGACCAGCCCGTCGAGATTGGTGTCGCCGTACGCTGCCCAGGCCACGATCGCCGAGCCCGAGGTCAGCACACGGTAACCGACCACGGGGTTCGCGGACGTTTCCGACGCCTTGCCACCCGTGGTCACGATCCCGGCGGTGCCCGAGAATGAGCCGGTTCCCCGGCCTGCGATCAGGTCTGCCCTGAGGTCGGCCTCCGCGATGCCGCCCGGGGCGACGTTGATTCGCCCCTTGCCGATGTCGAGTTTCCCGCCGGTGGCCTGGTCGATCGCCAGACTCGAAAGATTGACCACCTGGCGGATGTTCGTCGGCAGGCTCACCTGGCCGCTGCCGCTCACCACGAGTCCCGGAGCGCCGGCGACCGTGCCACTGGCGATCACGAACTGACCGATCCCGCCCGTGCCGCTGACGAGGAGCGTCGCACCGGCGGCGTCGAGCCGGCCGCCGTCGAGCGTCAGGCTCGGCGCCCGCATCGTCACGCCGGGCTCGATCTTGACCGCTCCGCCCGCCTGCACCCGCACTGTGCTCGCCGCCGTCGCCGCCGGGCTGGCGACCACGACCGTGCCGGTCTGCACCACCATGGCGCCGCCGATCGTGTTGGCCGCCGCCAGCGACAGCGTGCCAGGCCCGGCCTTCGTCAGGCCCGCCGTGCCGGCCAGTGGCGCCGCGAGCGTGGCGCTGGCTCCTGCTGCCACGTCGACCGCGTTCGCCGTGCCGCCGAGCGTGAGGCCAACGCCGGCCACCGTGTAGCCCGTCGCCGTGAACGCCAACCCGCCATTCGCCGCAACGGCCTCGCCGAGCGTGACCGTCCCGCCGGATCCGCTGAAGACGGCCCGCGCACCCGGCACCCAGGGGCGGACGGCCGTGCCGTCGAACCAGTTCGCCCCCGTCGTCGTCCACACACCGCTGCCGCCCGGATGCACGCCATCGCCGTACCAGGTCAGCGTGGAGGGGTTGGGGATCATCTTCGGGGTGAAGACGATGTTCAGGTCGTTGCCTTGCTGGACGAGGCGGAACGTGCCGCCATCGAGTGCGTTCGTGAATCCGCCCGCGTCATGGGCGGCCGAAACATTGACGGCAAACTTCCCGGCGTCGAAGTTCGTGATGCCTGCGGCCGCCGTGGCGATCGTCCACGTGCCACTGGCCGCAGGGTTGAAGTTCACGGCGGCGCCGTTGGAGTCGGGGCCGACGCCAGAGAGGCTCCACAGATTGATGTTGAATGGTGACTCCGTGGTGGCAGACACGTCGAGCACGCCGCCGACGTTCACGAGATCCCAGCCGATCGAGGCTCCGGCCGTGCCGGCCGCATCATGGATCTGCCAGTTGTAGTTGCCGCCGGAGGCGAACGTGAGGCCGCCGCTGACGGTGAGCGTGCCGGGGCTGTTGCCCGGCATCAGCGTGCCACCGGCGTTCACGGTTGTGGTACCCACGACACCGGTACCCGCGAGCCGACCGCCGGCATTCACCGTCACCGGACTGTTGGCGAGTGAGCCGTTCACGGCGAGCGTCCCGGCGTCAATGGCCGTCTTCGCGGTGAATGCCGGGCTGCTTCCCGACAGCGTCAGCGTCCCAGCGCCCTGCTTGATGAACTGTCCCGAGCCCGCAAGCGTGCCCGAGAACGTCGTGTTCTGGCCGTTCCCGCCCACGGCGACCGGTGTGTTCCAACTCCCCGGCACGTCGAACCGCCGCGAGCCCGTCAGACCCCCGATGTTCACCGTCCCAGAACTCACGTTGTACGACAGCGAACCCGTGTCCGCCGCGTTCAGGTCCAGCGTCGAACCAGCCAACGCGTTCGGATTCGACAGCCGCAGCGTGCCAGCAGCGATCCGCGTCGTGCCCGTGAACGAGTTCGATCCCGAAAGAACGAGCGTGCCAACCCCGCTCTTGATCAGGCTGATCGAATTCAACCCACCGTTGGGATTCCGCAGTCCGACATCTTGGGTGAACGACAATCCGCCGGCCACATCGATCCCCAGCATCGAACCGTCTCGGAAGCCGCTGCTGCCCGATCCCAGGGCCGTGAGTGCGGCCACGTCGGCAGAACTAAACTGCTCAAATCCCTGCCAGTTGCCACCCACTGCCAACGACAGCGTGGCGCCGGACTCAACCGTCAGGTTCTGGGCGGTCCAGGCTGCCGTGGTTCCACCGTTCAGCGTAAAGCGGTGCCCGAGATAAAGCGTGCCGGCCGTGACCCGTGTCGGCCCCGAGTAGGTATTGAAGCCGTAGAGCGCGAGCGTCCCGCTGCCAAGCTTCACGACGCCAAGTTGGTTTTCACCCAGGTTGGGATTCGCGATGCCGCTCGCGTGGCTGAAGATCCCGCCGATCGCGTTCGTCGTGTCCAAGCCCAGCAGCGCCCCCGGGGCAAACCCGCCGGTGGGTGTGCCCAAAGCGGCGATCTGCGACACCTGGGGGGACGTGAACTCAAAGCCCGTGTCACTGACGTTCAGCGTAAGCATGGCCCCGCTGCCGGTCACGATGTTCGCGGCCGTCCATGACCTGGTGTTGCCCGCGTAAAGGGACGTCGCCCACGGCAAGTGCAGGGCGCCCCCCACCACCCGGGTCGGGCCCGTGTATCCATTGGTGCCGGCGAGCACGAGTGTGCCGGAGCCGAGTTTCGTCAGCCCCCGCGCGTTCGCAGTGCCACTCGTATTGTTGATCGCAGTCGGATACACGAACGTACCGCCCGCCGCGTCGCTCGTATCCAATCCCAGCGTGGAACCGTTCAGAAAGCCGCCGGAAGCGGAGCCGAGCGATGCCACCATGGCCGCCTGCTCGGCGGAGAAGCCCGTGGTGCCGCCCACGCGCAGAGCGAGAGTGGCGCCGCTCCCCGTCACGATGTTGGTCGTGGTCCACGCGGCGGTCGTGCCGCCATACAACGACGTCGGCGTCGCAAGCAGCAGTGTTCCGGCCGCGACCGTCGTCCGACCCGAGTAGCCACTGCTCCCCGACAGCGTGAGCGTGCCATTGCCCGTCTTCGTGAGGCTACCCGACCCGATCAGGGCGCCGGAATAGACGGTGGTTTGGCTGTTGCCTCCCACGGTCAGTCCCTGCAACGGCACCGTCAGCGGCCGAGAACCCGCCAGACCGCCGATCGCATACGTGCTCGTCGTGGCGGACAACACGACGCTCCCCGTATCGGTGGCCCGCATGTCGAGCGTGGAACCGGCCAGCGCACTGCCATGAGCCACGACCAGCGTGCCTGACACGCTGCGCGTCGGCCCCGTATAGGCATTGGATCCAGCCAGAACCAGCATGCCAGCGCCAAGCTTGGCGATGCCCAGCGGACCGGAAGCCGGATCGGCGAGCGACGGGGAGTAGGAAAACAGCGATGGCGTATCGAGGCCGAGCATCAGACACTCGCCGCTTCGGCTCGAACCGATGGTGGCGATTTTCCCGACTTGATCTGCCGAGAATCCTTCTCCGGCAACGGAAATCGCGAGAATCCCGTCGCTCCCCGTCGAAAGTTGGGCGCCACCCCAGTCGGATAGCGACGCGTAGAAGGCTGCCGGGCGCGAGAACACGAGCGTGCCACCGTCCACCCGCGTCGGCCCGGTGTAGGTGTTGGAACCGGTCAGTCGGAGCGTGCCGCTGCCGAGCTTCGTCAGGCCGAGCCTGTTCAGCCCTTGGTTGGGATTCGTGAGATTTTCTTGGTGCGCAAATGACATACCAACGGCATCGCTGGTGTCGAGACCCAGCGAAGCCCCGTCGAGGAAGCCGCTCGAACCGGTGCCCATCGCCGCCAACTGGGACACGTTCGCGGACGTGAACTGTCCGGTGCCTCCCACGTTGATCGCAAACGTTGACCCGCGCTCAACGGTGATGTTGGCAGCCGTCCAAGCACCGGCGTTGCCCCCATAGAGAGCCGCCGGCCCGCGGGCTTGCAGTGTGCCTGCGACGACGCGAGTTGGCCCTGTGGCCACGTTGAGGCCGGAAAGCAGCAGGGTGCCGGCTCCGAGTTTCGTGACCGCAAGCTGGCCGATGTCGGGATTGGAGAATTGCCCCTGGAGTTCGAATAGTCCGCCTGCGGCGTTGGTCGTGTCCAAGCCGAGGCTGCCGCCGTAATAGAAGGGGCTGTTGGGACCCGTCGCCGAGACGAGCGATCCGATGTTTGCGGCGGTGAACTCGTCAGTTCCACCGACGTTGAACGCCAACCGTGACCCCGTGAAGGCCGTGATGTTGGATCCGGTCCAGGCCGTCGTGTTGCCGCCATAGAGCGCCGCAGGCCGCCCGAATTGCAGCGTGCCGGCAGCCACTTTGGTCGTCCCTGTGTACGAATTGCTGCCAGACAGGGTCAGCGTGCCGGAGCCGGACTTGATCAGGCTGTTCGAGCCGGTCAGGTTCCCGGTGAAGGTCGTATTTTCTCCGTTGCGACCAAAGTCGGTCGCGGGGCCGAGCAGTTCGAGCGGCCGCGAGCCCTTAAGGCCTCCGATGATGAACGGCGACTGCCCAGAGGTCTGGGAGATCACTCCCGTGTCTAACGCATTCATGTCAAGCGTGGTGCCTGCCAACGCATACGGATTCGCAACGACGAGCGTTCCGCTGGCGATCCGCGTCGGGCCGGTGTAGGAGTTCGAGCCCGTCAGGACGAGCCTGCCGCTGCCCATTTTCGTGAGCCCGAGAACACTGGCGCCCTTGTTCGCGTTCGGGATCACGCCCATCACGAACCCATCGACGAGGCCCGTCGTGTCGATGCCGAGGATGGCCCCGCTCATGAAGCCGCTGGAAGTGCCGCCGAGGCTAGCGATGTACGACACATCGTCGGCCGTGAATCTGCCGGCTCCGCCCGCTGACATCGCCAACGTGGCGCCAGGTTGCACCGTGAACTTCGGAGCCAATGCCCCGGATCCGTCGCTCACGTACGGCAAGGCGGCCTTCGCGGCGAAATGCAGCGTGCCTGCCGCCACGACCGCCGGGCCCGTGTAGGTATTCGTCCCGCCGAGCACCAGTGTGCCCGCTCCGAGTTTGGCGATTCCGAGCGAATTGGCACCGCGGTTCGGGTTTGTCAGGTTGCCCGTGTATGCGAACGTGCCGCCGACGGCGGCGGTGGTGTCGAGACCCAGCGTCGATCCGTTCAGGAAGCCGCTCGTGCCCGTGCCAAGCGTGGCCAACTGGGCAACGTTCGCAGCCGTGAATTGACCGCTGCCACCCACAGCCAGGGCAAGCGTGGCCCCGGAACCCGTCGTGAGATTCGCCGCGGTCCAAGCGCCCGTGGCACCGCCATACAAGGCAGCCGTTCCGCCGAATAGCAGCGTCCCTTCCTGCACCACCGTAGGGCCGGTGTAGGTGTTGCTCCCCGTCAGGAGCACCGTGCCGGACGTCGTCTTCGTCAGGCCCGCCGACCCGGTCAAGGACGCTGACGCGACGCCGCTGCGGACGTCGAACGTGCGGGAACTCAACAAGGATGTGGTCGTGTTTCCGGTGACCGTCCCACCGGAAAGCACCAAGCCCGCCACACTCACCTGCTGCGGTGCCCCAACCGCCAACACACCGCCACGCACGGTTACCGTGCCGGCTCCCAACGCTCCGTAACTTCCCGCAAGCAGCGTGCCCTCCTGGACCGTCACGCCTCCTGTGAACGTGTTATTGCCAGACAGCACCAGCGTCCCGGCCCCAAGCTTGCTCAACCCCAGGGCGTTCGCACCCCCATTCGGGTTCGCGATGCTGCTCGCATACGTGAACGTCCCGCCGGCCGCGTTCGTCGTGTCGAGACCCAGCGTCGATCCGTTCAGGAAGCCGCTCGTGCCCGTGCCCAGCCCCTTGAGCCAGTCGATCTCCTGGGCCGTGAACTCACCCGCTCCGCCCACGTTCAACGCCAGAGTCGCACCACTGCCCGTCGTCGCGAAGCCGTAGGAGAGTGACACCGGTCGCCCGAGCTGCAACGTCCCTTCCTGCACCACCGTAGGGCCGGTGTAGGTGTTGCTCCCCGTCAGGAGCACCGTGCCGGACGTCGTCTTCGTCAGGCCCGCCGACCCGGTCAAGGACGCTGACGC
>JBIKND010000036.1:0-23882 GCA_044358905.1 Pirellulales bacterium
ACCCGGTCCCGGTCCGCGGCCGCGGCCCAGGTTTCGAGGCACTCGAGCGCCTCCCGACGCACGGCGGCCGGCGTGTCGGGCCGGGCCGCGATCCGCGCGACCGCGTTGGCCTCGGCGGCACCTGCACGGGCATGGTTGGCGGCGATCACCCGTCGCCAGAGCGGCTCGGCATCGGGCGTCGGTCGGTTCGTGGCCGCCACGCCCCGGTCGCCGCCGACCTGGGGAAACCGGGCCGCGATCGCCGCCAGCGCGGGGTACGCCGCCTCGATCGGCTCGTCGTGGATGCCGCGGGCGGCCTCGAGAACCACGGCCGGCTCGGCATCGTCGAGGCACCGGGCCAGTTGCGGCGAGCGGAGCCGGCGCAGGACGACCGCCACGGCCAGCCGGACGTCCACCGACGGGTCGGCGCACAGCGGTTCGAGCAGGTCGGCCCGGTTCGCGGCGGCCGGGGCGAGGCCGAGGCCGCGCCAGCCGGCGCAGCGGGCCAGCGCGGTGATCACGGCGTGCCGCAGTTCGTGGTCGCAGGAGGCGGCATCGCGCAGGCTCGTGCTGGCGTCGTCGCGGAGCAGGGCCACGAGCGCGGGAATCGCCGCCGCATCCCCCAGCCTGCCGAGGGCCTGGGCCGCGAAGAACCGCACCCGCGGCGCGTCGTCGCGGAGCCGGGCCGTCAGCCAGCCGGCTGCCGGGGCGTGCCGCAGGTCGCCGAGGCCGCGGCAGGCCTGGGCGACGAGTTCCGCGCGATCGACGGGCGTCGCGGCGGCGAGGTGTTCGGCCAACCGGAGCAGGCCGGTGGCCGCCGGGGCGGCGTGGGGGGAGTCGGCGCGGCCGATCTGCCCGATCGCCCACAGGGCATGGATCCTGGGCCGCACCGCCGCCCGCTCGTCGGCCGCGGTCTTCTCGAGCAGGGGAAGCGCCTCGGCGGGGCGGCGGGCGAGGGCGAACTGGGCCCGGAGCCGGACCCGCATGTCTTGGTGGCCGAGCAGCGTGACGAGTTCGGCGGTCGGCCGTGCGGCGATGTCGCCGGTCAGGAGCCGGCGGGTCGCGTCGCGCACCTGCAGCTCCTCCGGCGTCCGCTCTCCGCGGTCGATCCGATGGATCCGCCCCTTGCCCGCACCGTTCCAGCTCTCCACGAAGTCGAGGACGTACAGGGCGCCGTCGGGGCCGAACTGGCAGTCGGTCGCCAGCACGTGTTTGGCGAACGGGGCGATCCCCTTGACCGCGAATCCGGCGCCGCGCGGCGCGACGGTGATCGCGTTCACGCCGCTGCGCGGGCCCGCGCCGCGGAAGTCGCAGAGGAAGAACCGGCCCGCGAACTCGGCCGGCAGCCCGACCCCGGGGTCGAAGCACAGGCCGGCGGGGCCGGCCGGCAGGTGGACGAGTGGCGGCAGGATGGCGGCCGACTGGCCGGCGAACGGCGGATGCCAGAGCTTCTCCCGGCTCCACGGGCCGCGGTCGGAGAGATACTGGAACGGCATCCGCCAGCCGCTGTCCGCCCCCTCGATGATCTGGACGAACCGGGCCTGGTCGCCGGCGTCGCTGTTGTTGTCGCCGGTGAACAGGTTGCCGAAGTCGTCGAAGGCGAGCTCCTGCGGGTTGCGCAGGCCCTCGTGGATCACCTCCAGGCCGCTGCCGTCCGGCTCGCACCGCAGCACCGCGCCGCGGTCGGGAAGCACGAGTCGATCGTCGCCCAGCGGCACGTTGAGCCCCCGGTCGCCGATGGAGAAGTACAGCCGGCCGTCCGGACCCTCGCAGATGCCGTGCATGTCGTGGCCGAAGAAGGCGAACTTCACGCCGAAGCCGCGGTGCAGCGCGGTTCGCTCGTCGGCCCGGCCGTCGTCGTCGCGGTCCCGCAGCCGCCAGAGGTGCGGGATGCAGGTGTAGAACACCGCGCCGTCGCGGGCGAGGACGCCGGCACCGATGCCGTCGAGGACGTCGTTGAAGCCGTCGGCAAACACCGAGGCCTGTTCGAAGCGGCCGTCGCCGTCGGCATCGACGAGCAGGCGCAGCCGGTCGTGCTCACGGGTGTAGTGGTCGAGATTGTCGCCGGCGTGCTTCTTGATGTAGGCGAGCCGGTCCTCGATCGACCGCGAGGCGAGGTCGTCGCCGAGCCAGCCCATGTGCCGGCGGTTGTCCTCGACCCCCTTTTCCGCACGGAAAGTCTCGCAGACGAAGATCCGGCCGCGGTCGTCGAAGGTGAAGGCGACCGGGTTGGCGACGTCCGGCTCGGCGGCCGCGAGTTCCGCCTTGAAGCCCGGGGGCAGGCCGATGGCCGCCGTGCCCCGGGCGGCTTCGCCCGACGCTGGGGCGACCGTGGGCTGGTACGGTTCGCCGGCCAGGCCGGCGACGGCCGCGATCACGATGCAGGCGGACAGGGGAAGGCGGCCGGTCGCCGCGACGCGGGCGGCCGCGAACCGGAAGGGGGCGTGACGAGCCTGTGGCATGGGGGTTTTCGCGGGTGGGCAGCGGGAATGACGACGCTTGAAGTATAGCCCGCGCGTATCACGCCGCGGCAGTGTGGCGACGCCTCCGCGCGGGGCGTCGTCCGACGCCCTGCGGACCACGATCCCATCGGGAGCGATCTCCACCAGCGCCCGGGCCCCTCCCGCATCCATCAGCATCAGATTGTTGGCCGACTGACGCCCGGCGGAGCGGAGCAGTTCGACCGCCTCGTCCACGGTTCGGCACTCCTCGAGGATCGTCCGATACAGAAACGGATAGGGCATGGCGTCGGGAACGCGGGGCGGCCGGTCGGCCGGACGACGACGACCAGCGACTGGCTGTCGGCGACGCCGAACGAGGGGAAGTCGAGGTTGCGGCCGAAGCGGGGAATGCCGTTTCCTACGCCGCTCGATTGGCACGGGCAACATCTCCAACCCACGGAGTTCCCGGAAGGACCGTTTTCTTCAAACCTCAATAACTGGCCCCGTACGGTTGCACCGGGTTCCTCGACCGCCCGCGTCGTCGCGGCTGGACAGGCTCCGGCTGCACTGCCAAACTTTTGCGGGCGATTGATGCTCCCGCGGCAACGCTTCGACAACCCGATCACAGGCAATCGACGATGAAGCGTTTTGCAGATGCTCGGATCGCCGGGCAGGATGGCGGCCGCGGCGAGTCCCGCGGCCACCGTCATTGGGCAGCCTGGTGCCTCATCGCCTGCCTCGTCGCGGGAACGGGTGGTCGCGCCGACGACGTCACCCTTGACGACGGGACGGTCGTCCGCGGCACGATCCTCCGCCTCCGGCCCGATTCCATCCTCGTGCTCGCGGATGACGGCACGACGCGGACGGCGGCGCTCGACGCGGGCCGGCGGTTCACGATCGACCTCGCCGCCGGACCGCGATGCGTCCACGTCGTCGACGGCGACGGCAGGCGGCGGCTCGTGAGGGTGACGGAGTGTGTGGGGCGGCGGCTATCCGGCACGGACTTGGAGGGCGAGCCGGTCGCCTTCGAGGTCACCAAGATCAGGGAGGCCGTCGTCTACCCGGTCGCGAAGCCGCGGCACGTCCTCGACGTGCCGTACGTCAGGCAGAAGCCGGACCTGTGCGGGGAAGCCTGCGTCGAGATGGTGTCTGCCTTCCTGGGACGGCAGGTCTCGCAGGACAAGGTCAACGAGGCCGGTGGGCTCGACGGCAAGCGCGGCTGCCATGCCCAGGAATTGATCGCCGCACTCAGGAAACTCGACCTCCCCATCGTCTCCGAGGAGAGCTGGCCCGGGGCCAGCGACGATGACTTCCTCGCCGACCGCATCCGGCTGATCGCCCGCCTGCGGGACAATCATCCCGTCCTCCTCGGCATCTCCGGCATCCACGAGCCTGTGACGCGGAATCAGACCTTCGATCACATGGTGCTGCTGGTCGGCTACGACCTCGTCGGCGAGAGGTTCGTGATCCACGACCCTGGCCGCTGGCCGCAGTGGGAGGTTTCGTTCCCGGCATTCGTCAACCACCGCCGGAACACGAGCCGCGAGCTGTGCCAGGTCGAGTTCGCTCTCTTCCGCACCTGGAAGACAGGAGACGGCGCAGAGTTGCCCGGCGCGCTGGTGGAACTCGGCGACCGGACCATCCGGATCGCCCCACGGGCGGGCGCCGCGGTCGAACTGGCCATCGCCGACCTCGACGCCGACTCCGCCGGATTCGTCGCCCGGCTGAAGGCCGGCCGGGCGGCGCCGGGGCCGGGCGGCCCCACGGCGGCCGGGCACGCCCACGCGCTGTACCTCAGCGCGCGGGAGAGCGCGACCCGCGGCGACGCGGCCGAGGCGCTGGCCTTGCTCGATCGGGCCGTGGCGACGGGCTTCACGCAGTTCGGCATGCTGCAGGCCGACAAGGCGTTCGACGCGGTCCGCACGGAGGCGAAGTTCCAGGCGCTGCTCGCCGATCGGGAGCGGATCGTGGCCGAGTTCCTCGCGCAGGCGACCACGCTGCTGCTCGAACGGCTCGGCAAAAGCCATGCGGTCGTCTCGGAGGCGAACGATCCCTACGTCGTCATCGCCGCCGGCGGGGCTGCGGCCGGGAAGCAGACGACCGACATCCTGCGGACGATCACCGGCCTGCACGGCAAGACGCTGTTCACGAACCAGGGCCGGGGCGGCTTCATCGTCGTGCTCACCGACGATGCGGAGGCCTTCGCGGCCCTGCGCGGGGGCGGGCCGGAGGCGCGGACCTCCGCCGGCTTCTACAACCACGGCACCCGCACGCTCGTCATCCGGCGGGGCACCGGCGCCGGGACCATCGCCCACGAGTTCACTCACGCGTTGCACTTCGCCGACATGGAAGCCCTGGGCCAGACGCACCCGATCTGGGTCCGCGAGGGCCTCGGCTCGCTGTACGAGGAGTCCGACCCCCGGGAGGGCGGGCTCGTGGGACTCGTGAACTGGCGGCTGCCGCAGCTCAAGCAGGCCCTCGCGGGCGGGCAGGTCTACCCGTTGCGGGCGTTCCTGGAAAACAGCGAGAAATGCTTCGCCGAACGGGGCGCCATCGCCTATGCGATGTCCCGCTACCTGTGCTTCTTTCTCCAGGAGAAGCAACTGCTTTTCCCCTGGTACGCCCGCTACTGCCGCACCTACGCCGACGACCCGAGTGGCATCCGGAGCCTGGAGGAGACGTACGGCAAGCCGCTCGACCAGTTGGAGCCCGACTGGATCGAGTTCGTGAAGGCTCTCGAGTAGGCGGGCTGCGGCACGGTGGCGCGGGGGCGATGAAGTCCGCGGCACTCGCCGGCAGACCGGCAGCGGTGATGTTCAAGGCGAGGGCGATCGCGGCTGCCGTTTCTGCCGCTGCTCGAGTCCCGGTGGGATTACGAAGTCCTCCGTGGCGCTGCCGTCGGGCTCCTGGATCAGTTCCAGCGTCTCGATGAGCGGGATGGCGATGTCGTCCTTCTCAATCAGGGCCGACAATGTCTTCGGGGAGATTTTTTTGAGGTTCGGCAGAGAAAGCGGGCCCTTGCGTTTCGCCAGCGCCTTTGCCACCGCGACCGAGTCGGCCGCATCGAAACCCGTCAGACCCGGCAGTTGCCCGTTCCATTTTTTCGAGGCCGCCAGCGCCGCGGCCACCTCCGGCGTGAGCACGGCCAGCGCCGGCAACACCCCCGTCCAACCCTTGCCCTCGTCGAGCGCGGCCACGACCTCGGCCGTGATCTCGGCCACGAAAACCGGCGCGAAGAATCCTTCACGCTCCGACAGTTTCCGTGCCAGCGCCACCGAATCGAGCCGCCGCAGATCGGGAAGTTCGACCGGCCCGGCATGTCGGGCCAGCGCCGCGGCCGCCTCGGCGTCGATCCGGACGAGCCCGAACGCCCGCAGCACGTGGCGATGCGGTTCGAACGCACCCGCCACGTCGGCCGCCGTGCCCTCCGGCAGGCCCGAAAGCCCGAACAGGCAGAGGTCGTGGTCGGCGGCGGCCAGTTTTGTCGCTTCGGCGGCCGTCAGCCGCTTTTCCATTTGCAGGGGTTTCATCCCCGTCGGCGGGCCGCCCCGCCCGCCCGCCGGCTCGCCTGCCGCCGCCGGTTTTTCACCGGCCGCCCGCTCCGGTTCGGCGTGCGCATGGTGCACGATCCCCACGCGGACGAGCGTCTCCGGCACCGGATCGAGCGCGAGCGTCGTCACCCGGTCGTACTCCCGCTGCGGCAGCCGATAGAAGAGCGTCAGGCCCGGCGCATGGAAGAAGCCCGGCTGCCAGATGGCGACGAGCGACCGGGCCTCGGCGGCGTGCAGGCCGGTCTTTTCGAGCTCGGCGGCGAGTGACTCCGCCGTGGCGGCATGCCAGTCGTCCGCGGCCACGGTTTTCCAGTCGAGGTCGAGCGTTTGCTCGCCCGGCGGCACGAGCGGCACGCGGGCGAGTTTTGCCGAGTTGCCGGTGCGGTCGATGCACCACAGGTCGTGGATCGGATACGGCGCAGTGGCGTCGAGGACGATCGCGCCCGCCGGTGTGCGGCGCGCCTCGAGGAACGCCAGCGGCTTCATCAGGCCGTCGTAGTAGACGAACTGCTCGGCGTCGATGAAGGTGCCTCTGCGGTTATGACCGCCGTACGAAAACACCGGCTCGGCCTTCACCGTCCGCGCCTGCGCGTACCAATGGTCGTGGGCGACCGGCGGCGTACGCGGTCCCGCGCCGGCCGGGCCATGCCCCTCCGGCGGCTTCCGCAGAAAGAGCCGCCAGGAGAGGGAGTCGGTCACCTCCAGGCCGGCGGGCTCGGCTCCTGCCCCGTCCTCGCTCGCCGGCCACCAGATCACCGGCCGGCCATCGGGAAACCGCACCTTCATCTTCAGGCCCTGCTCCGGCGGCGGCTGCTCGCCGTCCCAGTGGAAGTAGACGATCGGCTTGTCGACGCCGCCCCGCCACGGCAGGTTTCGCAGGTTCGGCGGCTCGGTACGGTAGAGCTCCCTCGGGCAGTCGGCCCACTCCGCGGCCAGCGCCGCGTTGGCCATCTCCAGGTCGGGATGGATCGTGAACACGCCCCATTCATGGACGGCATACCCTTGCACGCCCGCGGGGTTGCGGATCGGCCCGTCGGCCTGGGCAGCGACCGATGCGGGCACCGCTGCGGCCGGCCCGGCCGCAGACGCCGACGCGGCGGCGAGCATCGGCACGGCGAAGACAGGAAACATGCGTGAGACAAGAACCATGCGTGGCATGACGTGGATGCTACCTGATGGGGGCGCCGGGGGACGTCGGAGCGGTTCGGCTTCCGAGTACCGTTGCTCAAGAAACGCCTCTCGGCCCGTGCCATGGAGCCCGCGGCTTGGAGGCGGGGCTCACGTCCGCTCCCTCTGCCCGGCCCGACGGTTGCCTCCGCCGGCGGACTCCGACAGACTATACTGTCTGGTCGTGCGCGGCCATCGGGCCGCGAACCATCGGGGTTTCCACTTCGTCCTCTCCGCCCTTCTGGAGGTCCAGCCATGCCGAAGTCCACGTTGTTCGCCACCTGCCTCGCTCTCGCCACGGCCGGCGTCTTCCACTGCCCGCTCGTCCGCGCCGCCAATCCGGCCGCGGATCGCCTCGCCGAACTGCGGGCCAAGTTCGCCAACGACCCCAGCGTCAAGGCCGCCAGGGCCGCCATCGCCGCCGCCGACAAGGCGCTCGATGAGAAGATGGCTAGCGACCAGGCGATCGCGGAGGCGCGGCGGGCGGAGCAGAACGCCCGCGAGAACGTCGCCAAGGCCGAGCAGGCCGCGGCCGATGCCGACCCGCAGGTCCAGGAGCAGCGCCGCGCCCTCGAGGCAGCCCGCTCACGGGCGAGCGAACTCGAGATGCAGCGGCGGGTCGAAGAGACCAAACACGAACACCTGCGGCACGTCGCCCGGGGCCGGACGGACCTCCGGGACCTGTCCCGCAAGGCCCACGTCCAGCCCCACTCCCCGGAGGCGGCCAAGGCCGACCCGCGGCTCGCGGACGCCCACAAGAAACTCCAGGAAGCGAACGCCGCGCTCGACAAGAAGACGAAGGAGTTGCTCAAAGACCTCCCCGAGGTCAAGGCCAGCGAGCAGGCGCGGAAGGTATTCGACGAGGCCGTCAAGGCCAGCCAGGCGGTCAAGGACGCCGAGGCAGCCCGGCGGGCGATCGAAGAGAAGGTCGCCGCCGACGAGAAAGTGGCCGCTCAAGCCGCGAAGCTCAAGGCGGCCGGCGACGCAGAGACCGAGCATCGCAAGACGATCCAGGCGATCGAGAAGAAGATCCGCGACGCCGCCACGGACGCCGTGTCCAAGGATGCGGGGGTCAAGGACGTCGCGCGGGCCGCCGCCGAAGCGCGGGATCGCTTGGGCCGCACGATCGAGGAGCGCGTCGCCGCGGAGCGCAAGGCCCGGCAGGCCGCCCAGACCGCGTGGCAAGAAAAGCTCGAGGCCGTGATCGCCGAGAACCCCGAAGCCAAGGCGTTGATGAACGAGCTGAAGTCGCTCGAGGACCGGCTCCAGCAGGTCCGCACCCAACTGGGCGAGTTCCGCCGGCCCGTGACGCAGTAGCGGCGGACGGCTGATTGAGGTTTGAAGAAAACATTCACGTCCAGCCGCCGCAACGCGACGGGCGTTCGGCCGTGTCGCGTCACGCGGACGGCCCGGCAGTTTTTCGTCGCTCGCCCAGCAGCACGATTCAGTTGGACTTGAGTGGCGACCGTGACGAACGCCACCGACTTTGTATCAGCCGGCTGTTGGCAGCATCAATCGAGGCTCACGGGCTCGTTGTTCGCCCTGCTGTAACTGGACATGTAGAGCGTCGCGTCAATGTCCGTCGTGATCTGCCCAACGTGGCCGTCGCAGAACACGTGCAGCACCATGCCGCCGGAATGGTCGCTTGACGCGCCATGGGCCATGCCGTCGCCGTAAACAGTCCAAGCCCCGAACGACTGTGCGTTCTTCAAGAACTTGTTCGTCGAGTCCGGCGTGTAGTTGATGCCGACGCCTGCGGTCGTCCCCGCCGCCATGACCACTTCCGTCGTGGGATTGCTTCTCCACCTGCCGCCGGCGTACAGCGGTCCCGCGGAGGCCGTGCCGACGAGGTTGGTCGCAGTGAGCCATGAGGAAGCGCCGTCGATCCATCCGGCATACCCGCGTTCGCGTGTTTCCGCGAGGAGTATCGTCTTTGAACTGCCGTCAGACAGGCTACCAAGAGTCACTCCGTTCGGCCGGGGCACGTTCGCCTGAGAGCCGGCCAAGACCGGATACCCGATGGCGCCGTTGTTCATGTGAGCCGAGCCGGAGACGAGGTGCGTGCCCGCATTCGCCTTGTAGTTGGTCAGAGCCACCGCCAGGTTTGCGTAGTGGTTGTCGTCGGTCCAGGAAACCCCGTTCGACGGACCGGAACTGCTGCTTTCAACGAGGCCGCTCCCGGAGAACGTCGGGCATCTGAGCGATTGGATGACGACGGTCGAAGCCTGCGCGCCGCCGGATCCCGATCCGACGTCGCGCGTCGTGACCGCGAATGGACTGTTCTGTAAGTTTCCTCCCGACGATGCCCTGATCGCGTCGTAAAGGCCCACTTCCTCCATGTATGGAAGGCAGTGGACGATCCAACTGTAGCCGGGCGTGCTCACGGAGTTGCTCAACCCTTGGCCTGGAGCACCCGTGAACTCATTGCGGTCGGTGCAGGCGGGCAACTTCTGCTTCGTGCTCTCGAATTGCAGCACGGCGAGGCCGACCTGACGCATGTTGCTGGCGCACTGGCTGCGACGAGCGGCCTCACGGGAGGACTGGACGGCCGGCAGGAGCAACCCGACGAGCGTGGCGATGATGGCGATCACCACGAGCAGTTCCACGAGCGTGAAGCCGTGGAGGGCTCGAGGGCATGCCGTTGCATGCCGTGGCTCACCGATCACAAACCGCTGGCGGACTTCCATTGGCGGTCACATCCTCTCACCGTCGCGGAACCTTCGCGAGCAGCGGCAGCCGCTCCCGGCTCGACACGGTCGCGCCGCCTGGCTTTTCCACCGAGATCGCGAACAGGGTTGGCGTGCCGATCGGCAGCCGTGCTTCGATCGGAACGCAGACCTCGCCGTCGGCGTCGCACGCGGGCACGTTGAACACGCCACCGTCTACCGGATGAGCCGCGCCTCTCTCGGCATCGAAAATCCAGACCCGATACTGCTCGACCGCGGGGTCGTTGGCCGCCAGGCCGCGGATCCGCATGTAACCCTGCTGGCGGCTCTGGCTCCACACCACGTCGCCGTGCGTCATCCCCGCCGGCAGCCTGGCCACGGCGGGGTCCTTGCCGGCCGCCCAGTCGACCGCAATCACGTCGGCATCCTCAGCCAGGAGCCGCTCCCGACGTTTCTCGGCCGGATCCGGAGCATTCCGCTGGATGACGGCGGTTTCCGACCACAGCGGGAGCACGAAATGCGACACGAGCACGTACCCCAGGCCCGCGATGACACCACAGCCGGCCAGTGCCACGAGCCATTGCCACGGCACACCGAGGGTCTTCGTCACGGACACGGTCGGCCGCGCCGCGCCGGCGCGCGACTCGCGGCCCGCCGCCTCGGCGGCCGACACCCTCGGTGGCAGATGCGCGAACGCTTCCCTGGCGATCGCGTCGCGAAGCGTTACGGGCAGCGGCACGACGTGCATCGTCCGCCCGCCGTCACCCGACAGCATCGCCAACTCGTACGCCGCGGCGGCGAGCGCCAGATCAGTAAGGCCGCCGGCTGGGCTCCCGTCCCAGTCGCCCTCGATCGTTGCAAGAGCGTCCTCGTTCATCGCGAAAACCTCCCGGCTCCCTTCCTCGCCTCCCCGGCGACGGGCGCGGGCGTGCGCTGCGACCGGCCCTTCAAATGCTGCCGGAGAGCGTCGAGCCCGCGACGAATGAGCGATTTTACGGTCCCCAGCGGCAGGGACGTCCGCGCGGCGATCTCGCCGTGCGACAGGCCGTCGAAGATCGCAAGCCGCAGCACCTGCTGGGCGTCGGGAGGCAGGCGAGCGAGCTGATCCGCGGCGAGCCGTGCTTCCTCCCCCAACTCGATCCGAGCGCCGACCGGGGTGCCGGGATCGAGCTGCGGAGCCGCATCGAGCGGGGCGGCGCTCGGCCGGCAGGCCTCCTTCCGGACGTGATCGATCAGCCTCCGTCTGGCGACCATCACCACGAACGTGATCTCCTTCGCGATCCGCGGGTCGAATCGCTTGGCCGACCTCCACAGGTCGATGAACACCTCCTGCACGACGTCATCTGCATCCGCGATGTTCTTGAGCCGCCGCTGCACGAGCGTCCACACCAGCGGGCCGTAGCGGGCCACGCAGGCCGGCACTGCCGACTGGTCGCCGGCTGCGATGCGTGTGAGGAGCAGGTCGTGTGGCACAAAACGGCCGTGTCGGGGTATGCCTGCGGATCATACATCGACGAGCAGGCGACGCCAGCGCGGGATGGCCGCCGAAACCCGGCCCGGCGAGCACCGGCGTGTCACCAAACGACGCCGTGCTCACCGGACCTCGGCAGCGGGGCATCAGGCCTGCGGCACCGGACGGACTCGCGCTGCCCGCGTGACCTGGTCGATGGTCCGCACGAGACCGATCACCGGCTGGATGCCCGGCAGGCCGGGGACCGTGGAAAAATTGCCCTGCAAAGAATTGTCGGTGCTCGTGAAATTGGGCAGCGATGAAAGCGCGGCCTTCAGAGCCTCGATGGGCACCGGAAAACCGGTCGCCTGGTCGTCGGGAACCGAGTAGGAGAAGCCGGCTGGCTCGTCGGGGAGCCAGCCGACGAACGTCGACGGGCCACCCAGGAAGCCCGCGTACAGCCGGCTCTCCTCGGAGATCACGTAGTTCGCCGGATTGGCGTAGTCGGCGGGGTCGCCCGAGTAGGGGCCGGTGTACTGGTATTGAACGAACGCCTTCACCTCCGCGGGATTCGTGGTGGAATAGGCCCACCGTCCCCAGACCTGGATCTTGTCCGGCGTCAGGTACCTCCACACGCCCGTAACACGATCGCCGAATTGCTCCCGTTGCACGCGGACCCGGAACCCGGCGTCGGCGGCGGCGAGATTGAGCAGGCCGCGGATTTCGCCGCTCACGGCGGTGATGATCGGGGCCACGGTGGCATCGTCGGCATAGGCCAACTCGCTGCCGACTCCAAGGAGAATGTCCATGCGATCGTAGTCGTTGTCGTAGCCGTCGCCGTCGACGTCGCCGTCCGCGAACCGGTCCAGGGTATCCACCTCCCTGTCGAGGCCTTCGCCGCCGACGAGGCGATCGCTGCCGAGCCCCCCATCGAGCCGGTCGTTGCCGGCTCCGGCCTGGAGCGAGTCATTGCCCGCGCCGCCGAGAAGCTGGTCGTTTCCGAGGCCACCCCACATGCTGTCGGTGCCGGCGTCGCCGTTCAGCTGGTCGTTGCCGATGCCGCCCATCATGAGGTCGTTGCCGGCGCCGCCCCACGCGGCGTCATTTCCCGCACCGGCATCGAGCATGTCGTTGCCCGCGCCGCCGAAGAGCTGGTCGTTGCCGTCGCTGCCCATGAGCTCGTCTCTGCCTTGACCTCCGCTCAGCACGTCGTCCCCCGCGCCACCGTCGGCCTGCGAGGCGATGGCAGTGCGGTTGGTGAACGAGTCATTGCCGCCGAGCCCGGAGAACACGACCCGCGACACCCGAGCCACGTTGACGCTGCGACTGAATTGGCCCGCGGCGGAGTTGAGCGATACGACCACGTTCGACCCCTGCTGCCTCACTTCGGCGGAGTCGTTCCCGTCCGACCCGACGATCGTCAGGGTTCGTGACGCGGCGTCGTAGCCGATGCCTGCGGCCATGACGAGGCGGTTTTCGAGCCCCTCGACGCCCAGAAACGGGGTACGGATGAGTCCCCGGCGGCCGGGACGATGGCGGTGACGGCGAAGCATGATGGACCTCCTGGAATGGTGATGCGAAATGGCATCCACTGCGGTTTTTGCCCTGCCGGATGGTTCTTCGTGGCAGCCCGCCATTTGGATGCAGCAATTTTTATGGACGACCCTGCACGGCAGGCCCCTGTCGGACGGCCGGATTCGGGGAAGGCCTGCGCCGCGAGTGAAAAACCTGCTTGAGGGAGGGGGGCAAGCCGCCGTCAGGGAATGCTTCACCTCTCCTGCGAGGCCCACAGCCGGGCAACCCCTGCTCACCGGACGTCCTCTGGCCGGATCACGCTTGTGGAGATGTCGCGAGGTCGCATCCGACTTTGGAGTGTGGCCGCGCTGCGCGAGCCTGCGGGCACCCCCTCGGGGGACGCAGGAAGCGGTCCGGGTCAGAACGAGTTGGCGAGGCCGACCTGGAACGTCGTCGCCGGGCCACTCCTGTCGGTGGCGGCGCCCCAGTTTCCGAAGACCGAAACCGGTCGCTCGGGAACCACACGAATCCGGCCCCCACCACCGTCTGGGCGACCAGCCGCGGCAGGGCCGATTGGTCTGGAAGCCGTGCACGAAGATCTGGAAGTCGTCGCTGAGCTCCTTCGAGATCGCCCACTGCACGATGTCCACCGGCTGGTAGCCGGCCTGGGTCGAGTCGTCGGAGATGCCCACGTTGTATTCGGCGACAAGGCCCCAGAAGAGCGTGTTGCGGAAGAGCATCATCAGCCCCGGGATCGTGCCCGAGTCGAAGGCGGGGGAGCCCCAGGGCGTCTGTTGACGGCGGTTGAAAACGGCGGCGCGGGGCGGTCGAAAATGGTGGCGCTGGGTGGTGTCGATCTCCCCTGAGTCTGTGGGGGTGTCGCGGTTGGTTCGGTTCTCTCGTCAGTTCGCCCGCGTGAAGTCAGCCCCTGACACACCTCGGCGAACCGCTCGAGCCTCCGCCCGTCTCTCCTGCCCGTGGCCCGCCCGCCGACAGGGGAGAGCTCGTGCAGGTCCACGACGACCGGACAATCTCTCACGGACGGATAGACGAACTGCCCGAGATCGACATTCACTCGCTGTGAGGCCGACGCGACCAGCCCACCGATGCCCGGATGCGGACAAGGTCTGCGCGGAACATGGAAACTTTTCTCTCGCGGGGGAACAGAGCCCGGAAATCCCCGCGGCGGGCTCGTGACCGACGGCGACGACCCGAGCGCCCGCAAGTTCGGCAGCCGCCATCCGGGCGTCACGAACTTCGTGTTCCTCGACGGCCACGTCGAGGCGATCGCGAACGACACCGACATCGACGTGCTGCGGCGGTACTGCACGATCGCCGACGGCAACGATCCGACCCGGCCTCCGAACGGCGGCACGTGAGCGAACCGCCGGCGGTGCCGCGATCGGGCCTCGGTCAGGCGAAGATCGCCTCGACCGGCTTGCCCTTGCCGTCCTCGGTGGCGTAGAAGGGCCGCCCCTCGATGTCGTAGACGGTCTTCGGGCTGATCCCCATGGCCGTAAACAGCGTGGCGTGGAGGTCGGTGATCGTGACCGGGTTCTCGATCGCCATGCAGGGCCGCTCGTCGGCCGTCTTGCCGTATACGAAGCCCCGCTTTGTGCCGCCGCCGAAGAGCACCACGCTCGAGCCGCCCGTGAAGTGGCGGTGCTGGCCGTAGTGCTCGGGCTTCTGCAGGAAGTCCTTCGGCGACGTGGCCTGGTCGTTGGCCGTCGAGCCCGGCTGCCCCTCCGTGATCATGTCGCGACTGAATTCGCTGGCGATGACCACGAGCGTGCGGTCGAGCAGCCCGCGCTCCTCGAGGTCGCGGATCAGGGTCGCGATCGGCCGGTCGATCATCGAGTGGAGTTTGGCCACTCGCTCGTGGCCCCGCTCGTGCGTGTCCCAGTGGACGAAGGGGATGTATTCGGTCGTGACCTCGACGTAGCGGGCGCCGTGCTCCACGAGCCGCCGGGCCAGCAGGCAGCCGCGGCCGAAACGGCCATCATCGCCCCCCATGTCGTAGCGCTCCAGCACCTCCTGCGGCTCGCGGGTGATGTCGAAGGCGTCCTTCTCCTTGGCGCCGAGCAGGCGGTGGGCGTTGTCGATCGCGCGAAGCATCGACTCCTGGTGGTAATCGCTCGTGAACTCGGCGTGTGGCCCCGCCGTCACGAGCTTCTTGAACCGCTCGTAGCGGCTCCCGAACCGGCCGGCCTCCATCCCCCGGGGCGGACGCACGGCGAGCGCCGCCTGCTCGGGGTAGGGAAGGTTCATCGGAGCGAACTCGCTGCCGAAGAATCCGGCCGTGGTGAAGGCCTTGATCTCCTCGTTCTCGCCGATGCCCTCGAGCCGCTGGCCGATGTTCACGAACGCGGGCATCACCGGATTCCGCGGCCCAAGCACGCGGCTCATCCACGCGCCGATGTGGGGGCAGGCCACCGTCTGCGGCGGAACGTAGCCCGTGTGCCAGTGATACTGGTGTCGCGAGTGGAGAATGCTGCCCAGGTCGGGCTGCACGTGCGAGCGGATCAGCGTGGCCCGGTCGAGCACCTGCGCGATCTCGGGCAGGCCGTCGACGATCCGGCAGCCGTCGATCGCCGTGGGAATCGAGGGGAACGTGCTGATGACGTCGGCCACGGCCAGGCCCGGCTCGAACGGCTTGTAATTCTTGGGATCGAAGGTGTCGGGAGCCGCCATGCCCCCGGCCATCCAGAGGACGATGATCGCGTCCGCTTTCGGCGCCGGGTGGACGACCGTGGCGGCCGCACCGCTCGCTCGGGCCCGTGGCTCGGGGAGGAGCAGCGTCGTGCCGGCGGCGGTGGCGAGGCTCTTGAGATAGTCGCGGCGGGTCAGCATGGAGGTCCTCCTAACGGATCAGTTGAAACTCCGGCAGCATCGCGATCGTCCACAGGCAATCGGCCACGGTCTCGGGGGTCGGCGTCGCGCCGAGCATCTCCCGGGCGGCGGCCGCTTCGGCGGCCGTGGGCGACCGGGAGAGCGCCGCCTCGAACAGCCATTCTAGGATCGTATCGGCCGAGGGGCCACGAGTTTCGAGGATCTGGCGGCCCCCGGCCGTGAACTCGTCGGAAAGCCCCTGTTCGTTGGCGAGTTGGATGGCCTCGAGGGTGGTCAGGTCCACGGGCCGGTTCGTCACCACCTGGTCGCGGTTCGGTCGGCCGAGGGCCGCCATGAGCGGCGTGCACTTCACGAGGACCGCCCGCACCATCGGCAGCGGCCGCGGGTCGCCGCACGCCGCGACCCGGGCCGCGAACGCGTCGTCGCTGCTGGCCCACGCGGTGGTGTTCGCCACCACCGCCGCGTCCTGCCAGTCGGTCGGCTGATTGTCCGGCGGGTAACGGCCGGCCTTGTTCGGCAGCGTCTTCGTCCATTGCCACTTCTCGTCGGTGGCCACCACCGTGGCACCGCCGTCGGGGAGCCGCACCAGGAGCTCGAGCCGCAGGCCCGCGAGCCCGCCTGAGTCCACGACCACGACCACGATCTCGTTGTCGCCGGCGCGAAGCCTGCCGGTGACCGGGGCCACCGCCGGAGTCTGCCAGCGCTCGACGGGCAAGACCTTCTCCCCATTGACGAACACGGTGGCCGAGTTGTCCGCGAGCGCGACGAGCATCGCCTTCTCGGCCGCCGCCGGCAGCTGGAAGGTGCTGCGAAATGCGAGCTTGTGCCCCTGGGCCGGGGTGCCCTCGGCGTTCGACCAGACCCACCGTGCCTGCGGGGCCGGCGGCGGCGGC
Organism: Pirellulales bacterium; assembly: GCA_044358905.1. Lineage (GTDB taxonomy): Bacteria > Planctomycetota > Planctomycetia > Pirellulales > UBA1268 > QWPN01. The sequence goes on from JBIKND010000036.1 coordinate 16,513, forward strand.
GCGCCGGGCTCGGGCAGGAGCCGCTGCACGTTCGCCTCGGGCGCGACGGGCGCCGCCCGGGTGAGTTGCCAGACCGCGTCGGTGAACTGCTCGGCCGTCATGCGGCGCGGTAGCGGGCCCCGGAAGACGTAGTCCTTCCCTTGCGGCTGGCCGGCGACCGCGGGTGTCACGGCCCCATAGGCCTCCGAGGTGCAGATCGTCTCGAGCACGTGCTTCACGTCCCACCCCGAGTCGACGAGGTCGGCGGCCAGGACGTCGAGGAGATCCTCGCTCCAGGGTTTCGTCCGCAGGCTGTCGACCGGATGCACGAGGCCCCGGCCCATGAGCCGATGCCAGAGCCGGTTGACCAGGTTCCGCGACAGCCAGCCGTTGTCGGGCTTCGTGATCAGCGAGGCCAATTGCTCGAGCCGCTGCCGGGGCGGGGCGGCCGCATCGACCTGGCCCAGATCCGCGAACATCCAGCCCGGCTTGGCCATGGTGCCGGTCGCCTTGTCGCAGCGGTGCAACTCGAGGGGCTGCTCCGCGAGGATCGCCGCGAAATCGTAGGTCTCCTGGAGCTTCCAGCGGTCGACGAACGAGTCGTGGCAACTGGCGCACTTGAGGTTGATGCCGAGCAACGTCTGGCCGACGTTCTGCGCGAACTGGATCGGCACCGTCTGGCTGGCGTTCACGGTGCCGCGCCACACGATCCCGTCGATGAAGCCGCGCGACTCCTCTGAAGGCGCGATCAACTCGCGGACGAACCGGTCGAAGGGCAGGTTGTCCACGAGCGCCCGATGGAGCCACGCCGTGATCTGCCGACGGCCGCCGGTGATGAAGCCGGTGCCGGTGTAGTCGTTGCGCAGGAGATCGTTCCAGAACGTCATCCAGTGCTCGGCCCACGCCACCCGGTCGTCGAGCAACTCGCGGACGAGCCGGGCCCGCTTGTCGGACCGCGCGTCGGCCACGAACGCCTCGACCCGCTCCGGGTCGGGCAGCAGGCCCACGAGGTCGAGGGTGGCACGCCGCACGAACGTGCGGTCGTCGCAGCGCGGCGGCCGGGCGACACCGTGCTCCCGCCAATAGGCGTCGACCACGCGGTCCACGGGATTGGTGCGGCCGTCCTCGGCAGGCGGCAACTCGACCCGCCGCAAGGCCAGCGGCGGCTCCCACGTGCTCTTCTCGAACGCGAAGCCCGGCTCCCAGGGCGCCTTCTCGTCGATCCAGCGCCGCAGGATCTCGATCGCCTCGGCGGGCAGCGGCTCCCCGTCGCTCGGCATCCGATAGTCGGGGTCGTCGCTGGTCACCCGCAGGATGATCTCGCTCTGGGCCGCGTGGCCCTCCACGAACCCCGGCGTGCCGGTGTCACCCCCGGCGAGCATGTCCTCGCGGGTGTTCATCGAGAAGCCGCCCTGCCGGGCGTCGCCCGTGTGGCATTCGCCGCAGTGCTTCGTGAGCAGCGGCACGACGTCGTGCGCGAAATCGACCGCCGCCGCCGATGCGGTCGAGAGCGCGAGACACGCGAAGGTGAAGGATAGAAGTCGCGACATCGGGTTCAGGGGTGCGCCAGGAAACGCACCTCGGCCTCGGAGAGGGGTTTGTTCCAGATCTTCACGTCGTCGATCACGCCGTCCATGAATTCGCGGCCCGACGAGCAGCCGATCCGCAGCGTCTGGCCGGGCTTCATGAGCCGCGGGATGCCCTGATAGGGTATCGACTTCTTGAGGTCGCCATTCAGGTAGAGCCGACAGTGCTTGGCGGCATCGTCGATCACATAGGTCACGAGGTACCAGCGGCCCACCTGCAGCCGGCCTCCCTGGCGGTCGCTGCCGACGTCGTTCGCACCGAAGTTGACCTTCGTCTCGATCCACGCCTCGCCGGTGCCGATGTCGCCGTGCACCTGGTTGGCGTTGACCTTCATGTCGAACGTCTTGTCGCCGCCATGCCGGGTGCCGACGATCCCAGAATAGGTGGGGGGCTGGGTGAGCCAGATCCAGGCCGACACGGTGAACGAGGGGATGTCGAAGTCCGCATGGTACGGCACCTCGACGTGATCGCCCGCGTCACGAATGAAGAGCCGGGCGCGTCCGACGACGCCCCGCTCGTGCGGTCGCGCGCCGCGCACGACGCCATGGTGGCCGCCGATCGCGTCGCGGGCCTCCTGGCCGTCGGGTTCGTCGAGGGTCCAGTGGGCGATGGGAGCCGGAGGCGGGGAGACGGGGCCGGCGGGAGCCGTGGTCGGTGGCGGCGGCGAGACGACTGCACGGGCGATCTTCCGGAACCGCGGATCCGCCTCGTTGCCCCGGGACAGGACGTAGGCCAAGAGGTCGAGCACTTCCGCCTCGTTCAATTGGTCGAGCAGGCCCTGCGGCATGAGTGACGTCGGCGACGTGGTGATCTCCTCGACGTCGGCCCGCGCGATCTCGATGCACTTCGTGACGTCCTCGGGGTCGGTGACGATGACGAGCTTGCCGCCCGAGTCGCCGACGATGCGGCCGGTGATCACGCGGCCGTCGGCGGTCTGCACGACGCTCGCCTTGTATTGATCCGAAATCACCCGGCTCGGATGCACGATCGCCTCGACGAGATCCTGCACCTGGAACCGACCCGCCGCCTGAGTGAGGTCCGGACCGGTCGCCCCGCCATCGGCGCCGAAGCGGTGGCAGACGATGCAGCGGGCAGCCGCGAACGAGCGCTTGCCGTGCGCGAAGTTCCGGTTGTCGGCGAGGCCCTGGCCCGCCGCCGCGAGCACCTCCTCCACGGTCCAGGTTCGAACCGGTCCCTCGGGCTTCGGCAACTCCTGCGGCACCCACCGCGCGAGAATTCCCTGGGCCTCGAGCACGAGCCGCTCGTTCTCGGTGTACCCAGCCAGGGCCTCCCGCTCGATGTTCGCGAGGAACCTGCGAAAGCTGTGACCGCCGGCCCAGGCGGCGGCGCGACTGAACCAGCCGCAGTACGCCTTCAGGTCATCACGCGTCCAGGCATCCTTCTCCTGCACCGTCCGCAGCACGTAGGCATAGTGCACCTGCAGCAGGTCGGACCGCTTCTCGAGCGACTCGCGCACCGCTTTGCCGTAATGGGCGTTGCGGGCCACGACCCGCTGCAGCTCGGCCTCGTCGGGGGCGAGGTTCGACGCCCCGGCCGCGGCGGAGGGTGCGGCGAGCAGGCCGCAGAGCTTCGACACGATGCCCGGAGCGCGGAGCGCGACAAGCAGCGCGGAAAGCTCGCGGTCGAGCTCGAAGGCCCCGGAAGGGAACAGGGGCGCGAGCCGGGAGGCGATCCGCGCCTTCACCTCGGCGGCGGGGTCGCCGAGGCGCACGATCGCGAGTTCGTAGCCGCGCACGAGGTCGATCCTTTCGGCCACGTCGAGGGCTCCCGGATCGATCGCGTCGAGGGCGGCGAGCACCGAGGGCTGGGCCGCAGGCTCGCCCTGTCGGGCGACGGCGATCGCGGCCGCGATCCGTGCCCGCGGCTCGGGGCCCGCGAGGGCTCGCTCCTGCCAGAGCTCGAGCGGCTGGTGCTCGAGCGCGATCCTGGCGGCGTAGCGGGTGAAGCGGTCGGGGCTCGCGAGGTGCGGCAGGGCCTTGGCCACCGCGGCGGCGGGATCGGCGGCGCGGCGGTGCAGCGCCTCGAGGTCGCGGCGCAGGGCCCGTTCGGCGCCGCCGGCGGCGTCCTTCGCGTCGACACGGTCGGTCGGCTCGGGGCCCGCGTAGGTCACGCGGTACAGCTCGCTCTGGCCACCACGGCCGCCGACCGTGAAGTACATCGCCCCGTCAGGGGCCACGACCGCGTCGGTGAGCGGCAGCGGCGTCCGCGAGAGGAACTGCTCCTTGGCGGCCCGGTAGCTCGAGCCCTCGGGCTCGAGGTGGATCGCGTACATGGTGCCGAACGTCCAGTCGCAGATGAACAGCGCCCGCTGGTACTTCGCCGGGAACTTCGCGCCGTAGCCGAAAGTCACGCCCACGGGCGACCCGGGCCCGATGTCGACGAGCGGCGGCAGGCTGTCGGCGAAGCAGGCCGGCCAGTTGGCCGAGCCACTCCGCCAGCCCAGTTCGCTGCCGCTGGTGGCATGGTTCACCCGCGTGGGGCGATACCAGGGCATGCCGAAGTCCCACTCCATGTCGGAGTCGTAGACGAACATCTCGCCATCGGCATTGAAGGCGAAGTCGTAGGCGTTGCGATAGCCGGCGGTCCAGATCTCCCAGGCCTTGCCGTCGCGGTCGGTGCTCGCCACGTAGCCGCCGGGGGCGAGGATGCCCACGGCATGGCCGCTCGCGTCCCACATCCGCGGGATGATCTCGTCCTCGTCCCAGTTGGCCGGGAGCCGGCTCGTGCCGTCCGGCGGCAGTTCGACCCGCCGCTGGTTGGGACGGATGCCCGCCATCGTCTGGGGCGGGGTGACGTCCTTTACGTTGAAAGGCAACTTCGTGTGGTTGCCGCCGATCACGAACAGCCGCGAGCCGTCGGGGGACAGGCGGATCGCATGGGGGCCGTGCTCGCCGCCGCCGGGCAGGTCGCGGAGTTTTTCCACGTGGTCGAGCGCGCCGTCGCCGTCGGGATCCGTCACGCGGTAGAGCCCGCTCCCGGGCCCGCCGTTACAGACGACGTACAGCGCGTCGAACGCCCAGAGCAGGCCCTGCGCGGCGGTGATCTTCGCCGGGATTCGCTCCACGAGCGTCGGCCCCGAGCCGTCGAGCGGCGCGGGCGTGATCCGCACGAGCCCCTGGTCGTTCTGGTCGCTGGCGATGAGCCGGCCCTGCGGGTCGGTGGCGAGGCAGACCCAGGAGCCGAGTTCTTGCTTGGGCACCACGAACAGCCGCTCGACGCGAAAGCCCGGCGGCACGGCGAAGGGCTCCGCGTCCGGCGACCGCCCATCGGCCGGGGCGGGGTCGCCGGCCGCCGGCATCCGCGTGACGGACTGCTCCCAGCGGTCGGCGGCAGTGGCCACGGCGGCGGTGAGAATCCACGCACAGGACAGGGCTCGAACGGCGAGCATCGTGCTACCTCGGGTGGCTCAGCGGGACGAATACCGACCCTATCCATCATAGTTTCCCGCGATTTCGAAGCCCATGCCAGGTTCGGGCGCCGCCTCGCCCCCGCCGGGATGTCCGGGGTACGCTTGCCGGCATGGAGGCCTTCTTCTCCGCGGCGTGACGCTGGTGGCTCGTGCTCTGGCCGCACGTGCTTGCCGGCACGCTTGTCGTCATCAACCTGCTCGCATCCGCGCATGCGATGCTGCTGAAGCGCGACACGCGGAGCACCATCGGCTGGGTAGGCCTGATCTGGTTCTCGCCCGGCATCGGGGCGGCCCTCTACGCGATCTTCGGAGTGAACCGGATCCGCGGCGAAGACGGCCGCATCAGTCGCGTCCGCTACGTGCTGCCACGGCACAAGGCGGCCAACTGGGTCGGCCCGGGGCGCGGGCGGAAGTCCACGCGGCCGGACGCCAGCGGCGCGGTCGAACTCTCGCCGTGTGACTTCTTGGACCGGCTGGCCGATCTCGTGCCGCCACCGCGGAAGCACCGGCATCGGCCAGCCGGAGGCTGGCGTGGCGGTCGAGCCAAACCTCGGCTTTGGCTCCGACCGCCAGAGGCGGCAGGGGCCATGGATGGCCCTGCAGCCGTAAAGCAAGCCAGGGGTGTTCGCCCAGAATCACAAGCTCAGGCCCGCCGTCACGGCGCATGACAAAAGCGAATGTCGGCAAGCCGCGTGATGCCGCGACTGGTGGGCATGCGGTCGGCGGACATGCGGCGGGCGGAGATACCACCGGCGACTGCTGCGACTCATGCGACAAACCGCCCTCCCACGACACCTCCCGGATCGCGTGGGCCAAACTCATGGCCCGCGTGGGGGAGGAGTTTCCACTCGAGTGCCCTTGGGTGAGGTGGCGACATCCGGCTCAGAGGAAGCGGCCGGCAGGAGCCGGCTCACTTCGAACCGGAGGTTCGCAAGCGGAAGAAGGCCAGGATGGCTTCGCCGCGGGGGAACAGAGCCCGGAAATCCCCGCGACGACCGGCCCGGCAGGCACGAGCCAGGCACCAACCGGGGCCTACACGCAACTCAGCGTCCGGACAACGGTGGAGGAAGTCCCATTGACCGTCCTATCCTCTCGAGGCCTTCGGCAACGTCACGCTCGTGGTCCGGTGTCGGTCGCTCGAGGAGCTTCGCCGCGGCCTCGGCTGCGTGCCGGGATCGCTGGGCGCGAGCCTGTACGCGGCCCGCGACGGCGGCGACGACGCCGCGTTCGCCGAGATCGCACCCCTGCTCGTGGATCGCGCGGGGCGGATCATCGAGAACCGCATGCCGACCGGACTGGCCGTCACGCCGCCGATGCAGCACGGCGGGCCGTGGCCGTCGGCGGGGCCCCAGTTTTTTTCCGCGGTGGGCATGCCCTGGACGATCCTGCGGTTCGCCCGCCGCATCTGCTTCGACAACTGGACGGAGGCGCGGCTGCCGGAGATCGTCCGCGATGCCGCGCCGGCGGGAAGGCCGTGGCGTTACGTGGATCGGGAGTGGACCCGCGGCTGAGCGGACGGGACGGATTCCCCCTGCGAATGTCGCCTCGTTTCAGTGGCCGCAGGTCACTTTGCCCGCCGGACGCTCATCGTGCCCTCGACGGCGTTTGAGTTCCTCTTTGAGTCGTTCGGGACCGTTGTTTGTTCGCAGCCTCTTGCGGTGTCGGTTCGCATAACCGGCCAGCGCGCCGATTTTCCCGGCCGGGACTTCCGAACCCGTGGCCGGTTTTGAGCCGCCGACCGGCTCCGCCGGGGCCGGGTGTGGCGCGCCGACCGGGCTGCCACTGACCTGCCCCCATGAATGGAACCAGTGTCTATCACCAGGGTAGACCTGCCAACGAATCGCCGTTGTCGCTGCGGATGTGGTCCGGCACACCCCGGCGCACGAACAGATCGCTCAGCCGTTCCAGCACGTCCTCGCTCGTCAACTTGCGAGCCACGTCGATCGCAAGGCACTCCCGCGTGAACTCGTCCACGATCGTCAGCATCTCGCCTGCCCCAGCACCCGGCATGCCCGGCGTTCGGTCACCACGTCACGGCCTAGCGTGTCACGCACATGCTCGACCGCCTGGCACCGCTTCGCCGGGCTCAGAAGCTGGGCTGCGCACGCCTTCGGCAGCCCGAGGCCGCCTCCCGAACGATCGCCTTGTCGAGCTCGGCATCCGCCAGGAGCCGCTTCAGCCGAGCGTTCTCCTTCTCAAGATCCTTCAGCCGCTTTGCCTGGTCCGTCCGCAGGCCGCCATACTCCCGCTTCCACCGGTAGTACGTCTGCTCGGTCACCCCAAGCTTCCGCACCACCTCGGGCACGGTCTTCCCCTGAGCCAACCCAACCTCAGCCTCGCGGAGCTTCCCGATGATCTGCTCCGCAGTGAACTT
>JBIKND010000037.1:0-23502 GCA_044358905.1 Pirellulales bacterium
ATCGTCGCGGCGGGTCTTGATGTCGCCGCGTTTTTCGAACGGGGCGAACGCAGCGGCGATGTCGACGGTTGTCGCGGCCGCAGGCTTCTTCGCGGCGGTGAGGCGAAAGGGATCGATCTCGGTCGTATCGTTTGGCACCTGATCGGCGATCCCAGTCTCCCTGACCTCCGCTCGATGGCGATGCCACGGGTGGGCGACGGTCGGTGTCGCTATGAAAAGGATGCTCGCGATCCCCATCACGGCCAGCGTTGTTCCGCCCACGCCGGGCCGCAGCACCAGCGCCCTGTATCGTCTCGCCCCACGGGTAGGTCCGGGGCTGCCCGTGCCAATGGAGCCGGGCTTGCTGGCCAGCGGAGCCATGGATGGCGAAGCGCAGCCAGCATGCAGAGAGCGCAGGCCAGGATGGCCGCAGCGAACGTCCGGCGACGTGGCAGGGGCAACCCCGACCTCCACGGTATGATGACACTTGTCCCAAGCCGGCAGCAAACCCGCTTTTCGTCCCGCGCCCCCCCATGCTCAGCCTGCAAGCACCGACGTCCGCCCGCTGGCTCGCCCAGGTCGATGCCGGGCTCGACGAGATCCTCGTGGACCACGCCCACTGCGAGAAGAAGGCGGCCGGCGTGGCGATGAACCTGCTCTTCTCCTACGTCGATCACGTCGATCTCGCCCGGGCGATGACCGAGATCGTGAACGAGGAACTGGAGCACTTCCGCCAGGTGCTCGACCTCCTCGAACGCCGCGGCATCCCGTTCGGCAAACTGTCGCCGAGCAGCTACGGGCAGCGGCTCCACGAACGGATCCGCAAGGAAGAGCCCGGCAAGGCCGTCGATCGGCTGCTCGTGGCCGGCCTGATCGAGGCCCGGAGCTGCGAGCGGTTCTCCGTGCTCGCCGACCACGTGACCGACCCGGAACTCCGCGACTTCTACCGCGGGCTCTTCGAGTCGGAGGCCCGGCACCACGCCACCTACGTGCGACTGGCCTGTGGGTTCGCCCCGGAGGAGAGCGTTCGCGAGCGGCTCCACTGGCTGGCGGCGGAAGAGGCCGCGATCATTGACCGTGGCGATCCCGTGCCACGGATGCACAGCTGAACCGCGGCCCGCTTCCGGAACACCCCATGCCCGCGCCCGCGTCGTCTTCCCGCACCTGGCCCGTTAACGAGGCGATCGCCCTGGCCGCCCTCGCGGCACTGGCGGCCTGGGCGGTGCTCACCTGGTCGGGCCGGGGCGCCAGTCCCGTAGCGCTCGGGCCGCTCGACCCGGGCCGCTGGTTCCCCGGCCGTGGACTCACGGTGGCCGAGATCCCGCTCGTCTGCGCGCTGGCCCTCGGCGGGCTGCCACTGGTCTGGGGACTGTTGGCAAAGCTCCTCGCCGGCACGTTCGGCTCCGACCTTCTCGCCGGGATCTCGATCGTGACGAGCATCCTCCTCGGCGAGTATCTGGCCGGCGTGCTCGTGGTGCTCATGCTCTCCGGCGGCGAGGCGCTCGAATCGCGGGCCGTGAGCCGGGCGGGCGACGTGCTCAACGCCCTGGCGCGGCGGATGCCGACTCTGGCCCACAAAAAAACCGCCGCCGGCCTCACCGACGTGGCGCTCGCGGAGGTCGCCGTGGGCGACGTGATCGTCGTCCTACCGCACGACATCTGCCCCGTGGACGGCACGGTGGTCGCCGGCCGTGGGGCGATGGACGAGAGTTACCTCACCGGCGAGCCCTACCGGATGGCGAAGGCGCCCGGCTCGGCCGTGCTCTCGGGCGCCATCAACGGCCAGGCCGCGCTCGAGGTCCGCGCTGACAGAGTCGCCGGCGACAGCCGCTACGCCAAGATCATGGCGGTGCTCCAGGAGAGCGAGGAGCGGCGGCCGCAGCTGCGGCGGCTGGCCGACTCGCTCGGCGCGCTCTACACGCCGCTGGCCGTCGCCATCGCCGCGGCGGCCTGGTGGGCCAGCGGTTCGGCCACGCGATTCCTCGCCGTGCTCGTGGTGGCCACGCCCTGCCCGCTTTTGATCGCGATCCCCGTGGCGATCATCGGCGCCGTTTCGCTGGCGGCGAAGCGCGGGATCGTGATCCGCGATCCTGCGATCCTCGAGCGGCTCGACACCTGCCGGACCGCGATCTTCGACAAGACCGGCACGCTTACCTACGGCACACCGCACCTCACCGACGTCATGCTCGTCGGCACGCTGCCCGAGGCCGATGTGCTGGCGCTGGCCGCGAGCCTGGAGGGCTATTCGAAGCATCCGCTCGCCGCCGCGGTGGTGCAGGCGGCCGCGGAGCGGTCCATTCGCCTGCTCGAAGTCGAGGAACTGGCCGAGAAGCCGGGGCAGGGGCTCACCGGCCGGGTGAAAACGCTCAACGGCGGCCACGAACCGCACACCGTCGCCATCACCAGCCGCCAGAAGCTCGCGGCCGTGGATCCGGCCGGCGTCGAGCGGCTGCCGCCGATCGCCGGGGGACTGGAGTGCGTGGTCGTGGTGGACGGCCGCACGGAGGCGGTGCTCCGGTTTCGCGACGCGCCGCGGGCCGACGGCAAATCGTTCGTCAGCCATCTCGCCCCGGCCCACGGCCTGTCCCGCGTGATGCTCGTCTCCGGCGACCGGGCCAGCGAGGTGCAGTGGCTCGCCGACATCGTCGGCATCGAGGAGGTGCATGCGGGCATCCAGCCGGAGGGGAAGTTGAAGATCGTCGAGGCGGCGACGGCCGAGGCGCCGACCGTGTTCGTCGGCGACGGCATCAACGACGCGCCGGCGCTGGCGGCGGCCACGGTCGGCATCGCGATGGGCGCCGCCAGCGACGTGACCAGCGAGGCGGCCGGGGCCGTGGTCATGGATTCGTCGCTCGAGCGGGTGGACGAACTGTTCCATATCGGCCGGCGGATGCGGTCGGTGGCCCTGCAGAGCGCCATCGGCGGCATGGCCGCGAGCCTCGTCGGCATGGGCTTCGCCGCCGCCGGCTACCTGCCACCGGCCGCGGGCGCCCTGCTCCAGGAGGCGATCGACGTGCTCGCGGTGCTCAACGCCCTGCGGGTGGCGTGGAATTCCGGATCGCTTTCCGATTACGGCTGAAACCACCGCGATACGCCCGTCGCCGCCGCGGCGGTCGCCGACCCGGCGACCCACATCGTGGCACCGGCGATCGATCCGGCCAGCACGCCCGCCGGCCCGGCGGGCACGCCGGCCAACGCGAACGCGGCGGCGGCCGTCGTCAAACCCGCCACCTCACCGGCGTTGCGGCTGGCCTGGGGACTCGCGCCGCGCTGGTGGGCGGTCCACTCGGCCGCCAAGGCCGCCGCCTCGGCGACGATCGCCGCCGGGACCAGCGTCCGCAGGCCGACGCGGATGGTCGTTCCCAGGGCCGTGCGAACCGCCGCCCGCTCCGCCGCCCCCGCTGCCACGCGGGCCGAAACGGCCGCAGCCGTCCGGGCCGCGGCCGCCGCCACGCGGGCCATCACGATCCCCACCTGACGGCTCTCCCGCATGCCCGTCGCGCACCAGGTCGCAAAGTGCTCGCAGTTGTCCACCAGCGGCGAGTAGCCCTCTCGCCCGACGTGGGCCAACGCCCGGGCCACGATCTCCTCCGGTGGGAACGTGGCGGGCGGGTCGGTCGTGACCCGCTCGGGCCGGCCGGCGGTGAACTCCTCGCGGCTGGTGCGGACGACGCGGCCGCCACCGAAGGGATTGCGAAAGTCATCGGGGCGGGCGTGCACGACGGTGCCGTCGCCGACGTCGATCCCGTGATGCATGTAGGTCACGGTCGAGCCGGCGATCCGCTGCTCGACCTCCAGCCGGTCCCCACGTGCCATGGCCTGCGGTCTCCTCTCCGCCATCATACGGCCCATGGCGCGGTGGGGTTCGCCGACCGCGGTGGCCGGGCGATTCGTGAGAATTCCATTCAGGCCGGGAGAAACGCTTGTTTCGGCCGGTGACGCCGCCTAGGTTCACGTCCGCGGCGGCCCTCCGGCCCCGCGGCAGGGAGAGGCCGGCATGGAGTTCCTGGAGGCGGTCGGGACGCTGGGCACCGGGCAGATGATCCTGCTCGTGGCGGCGCTCGTGATCGCGTTCGGCTTCGAGGTCATCAACGGCTTCCACGACACCGCCAACGCCGTCGCCACGGTGATCTACACGAAGTCGATGAAGCCCACGCCGGCCGTGATCTGGTCGGGGCTGTGGAACTTCATCGGTGTCCACGCCGGCGGCATCGGCGTCGCCTTCAGCATCGTCCACCTCCTGCCGGTGGACCTGCTCGTCAACATCAAGACCGGCCGCGGCCTGGCGATGGTGCTGTCGCTGCTCGGGGCGGCGATCCTCTGGAACTTCGCCACCTGGTACCGCGGCCTCCCGGCATCGAGTTCCCACTCCCTCATCGGCTCGATCATGGGCGTGGGGATGGCCAACGCCTGGATGGAGCAGGGCTCGCCCTTCGGCGGCATCAATTGGCACAAGGCGGCCGAGGTCGGGATGGCGCTGGTGCTCTCGCCGCTGGTCGGCTTCGGGCTGGCGGCGGCGCTGCTCATGCTGGCGAAGCGGCTCATCCCCGCCCGTGAGCTCTACGAGCCGCCCCATGGCGATCGGCCGCCGCCGTGGTGGATCCGGGCCCTGCTCATCGGCACTTGTACAGGCGTGAGCTTTGCCCACGGCTCGAACGACGGCCAGAAGGGCATGGGCCTGATCATGCTCGTGCTCATCGGCATCGTGCCGGCGGCCTACGCCCTCGACATGGGCGCCTCGTCGGCGGAGATCACGGCCACGGCCGCGGCGGCGCGGCGGCTGGAACAGGAGCTGTCCGCTCCGGAACTGACCGCGATGATGAACGCGCTCAAGGAGCAGCACGTCGCCAACACGCGGGTCGCGCGGATGAGTCGCGGCACGGCGGTGGCGGCCGCCGAGGTGCTCGAGTCGCCGCTCGTCGAGGAGATGATCGACCCGTTTCCCGGCAACGACGTCGTCCTCGCCACGCTCGATCCGCTGCCGCTGGTGCGCGACGTGCTCGCGAGCCTCGACGGCCGCACCTCGTTCCAGGACCTGGGGGCCGAGGATCGCTGGGAACTCCGCACCCGGCTCGTCGAACTCGGCGCCTCGGTGCGGACGCTGCTGCGGCAGTTCGGCGACCGGCTCGCCGACGACCGTCGCCAGGTGCTCAAGAGTCTGGCCGGCCAGTTGACCAAGCCGGTCGAGTACGTGCCCGAGTGGGTGGTGATGGGCGTGGCCTTGTGTCTGGGCATCGGCACGATGTTCGGCTGGGAGCGGATCGTCGTCACCGTGGGCGAGAAGATCGGCAAGACGCACCTCACCTACGCCCAGGGCGGGGCGGCCGAACTGGTCGCCGCCTCGACGATCGCCATGGCGGATTCCCTCGGCATGCCGGTGAGCACCACCCATGTCCTCTCCAGCGGCGTGGCCGGCACGATGTGGGCCAACAAGTCGGGCATCCAGCCCGAGACGGTCCGCGAGATCGCCCTGGCATGGGTGCTGACCCTGCCGGTAGCGATGGCCTTGGCGGGCGGACTCTACTGGCTCGCGACGGTCTTCGTCGGCTGATCCGGCCCGGATGCCGATATATACTTGTCTCGGATCCGCGGATCGGCCCCTCGGGCCCGCGTCGGGTGAGACATCAGTGCTCCCCGGCGGCGAAGCGGGTGGTTTCCGGAGGAGAAATCCGATGGCACACTGCTCCGCCTGCCGGCTGGTTGCCGCCCTGGCCCTGGTCGCGCTCGCCGCCGCCCACCTACCCGCCGCCGACCCCGTCGCCTTCAACCGCGACATCCGGCCGCTTCTGTCCGACAACTGCTTCCACTGCCACGGCCCCGACGCCAGTCACCGGCAGGCCGACCTCCGGCTCGATCTCCGTGACGAGGCCGTCGCCGCCGGCGCCATCGTGCCGGGCAGGTCGGCGGCCAGCCCGCTGATCGAGCGGATCCGGGAGACCGACCCGGACCTCGTGATGCCGCCGCCGGACTCGCACAAGACGCTCACCGCGGCGCAGCAGGCCCTGCTCGCCCGCTGGATCGACGAGGGCGCCGTGTACCAGAAGCACTGGGCCTACGAGCCGCCGGTCAAGGCCGCGGTGCCGACGGGGGCCAATCCGATCGACCATTTCGTGCGCCAGCGGCTGGCGACGCTCGGCCTGCAGCCCTCCGCGGAAGCCGATCGCCGCACGCTCATCCGTCGGCTCGCCTTCGACCTCACGGGTCTGCCGCCGACGCCCGAGGAGGTCGATGCCTTCGTTTCCGATCCGGCCGCCGACGCCTACGAGAACGTCGTCGAACGGCTGCTCGCCAGCCCGCAGTACGGCGAACGGATGGCGATCGGCTGGCTCGACGTCGTGCGGTTCGCCGACACGATCGGCTACCACAGCGACAACCCGCGAAACGTCTGGCCGTATCGCGACTACGTCATCCGGAGCTTCAACGACAACAAGCCCTTCGACCGGTTCACGATCGAGCAACTCGCCGGCGACCTGCTCCCCGACGCCAGCCAGGAGACGCGGATCGGCTCGGCCTTCAACCGGCTCCTGCTCACCACCGAGGAAGGGGGCGCCCAGGCGAAGGATTACGAGGCGCGGATGCTCACCGACCGCGTGCGGGCGGTCGGCGCCGTCTGGCTCGGCCAGACGACCGGCTGCTCCGGCTGCCACGACCACAAGTTCGACCCGATCACGATGCGGGATTTTTATGCGCTCGGCGCCTTCTTCGCCGACATCGACGAGCCGGCGATCGGGAAACGCGGCGACGGACTGCTGCTGGCGCCGGCGGCGGACCTGCAGAGGCTGGCCGACCTCGACGCGGCGGTCGTCGCCGCCAAGAGCCGGCTGCGGGGCGTCGTGCCGCGGCTCGACGCCCCGGAGATGGTCGCCGCCGCGCAACGGGACATCGAGGCGGCCGAGAAGGAACGGTCGACGTTCTTCACTGCGCTTCCCAAGTGCCTCGTGAGCGTGAAGAAGGACACGCCGGACGTCGTCCGCATCCTGCCCCGGGGCAACTGGATGGACGACAGCGGGGAGATCGTGAAACCGGCGTTCCCGGGCTATCTCCCGGCTCCCGTGATCGCGGGCCGCGAGCCCGACCGCCTCGACCTCGCCCGGTGGCTCGTGTCCCGCGAGCATCCGCTCACCGCGCGGGTGGTGATGAACCGGCTCTGGCAGCAGTGCTTCGGCACGGGGCTTTCACGGGTCCTCGACGATCTCGGCGCCCAGGGGGAGCCGCCGATGCACCCGGAACTGCTCGACTGGCTGGCCTGCGAGTTCATGGACTCGGGGTGGGATATGAAGCACATGGTGCGCACGATCGTGTCCAGTGCCACCTACAAGCAGACGGCGGTGGCTGCGGCCGCGCGGATCGCCGCCGACCCGGCCAACCGGGAGCTGGCCCGGCAGTCGGCCTGGCGGCTCGACGCCGAGCTCGTCCGCGACGTCGTGCTCGCCACGTCGGGCCTGCTCGTCGGCACGGTCGGCGGCCCGAGCGTGAAGCCCTATCAGCCCGACGGCTACTGGGAGAACCTCAACTTTCCGGCCCGCACGTATCCCGCCGACACGGGCGCGAAGCAGTATCGCCGCGGCCTCTACACCTGGTGGCAGCGGTCGTTTCTCCACCCAAGCATGCTCGCCTTCGACGCCCCGAGCAGGGAGGAGTGCTGCGCGGAGCGGTCGCGGTCCAACATCCCCCAGCAGGCGCTCGTGCTCTTGAACGACCCGACCTACGTCGAGGCGTCACGCGCCCTGGCTGCGCGGATCGTGCAGCAAGGAGGCAGGTCACCCGACGAGCGGATGGCCTGGGCCTGGCGGCAGGTGCTGCAGCGGCTGCCGCGGGTCGAGGAGCTGGAGACGATGATCCCGCTCTACCGCCGGCACCGCGCCGCATACCAGGCCGATCCGTCCGCCGCCGCCGCCCTGCAGACGGTGGGCTTCGCTCCCGTGCCGGCCGACGTCGACCCAGCCGAGCTCGCCGCCTGGACGCACGTGGCCCGCGTGCTCTTCAACCTCCACGAAACGATCACCAGGAACTGAGCCATGAGGATGGGGCCCACGCAGATCGCGCTCGCCCGCCGCGCCTTTCTGGGCCGATCGGCCCAGGGCGTCGGCACGGTGGCGCTGGCGTCACTGGCCGCGTCGCAGTCGGCCGCGGCCGCACCGCTGCGGGGCGTGCTCGATCCGCCTCCCTTGCCGCAAACGGCCAAACGCGTGATCTGGCTGACGATGGCGGGCGGCCCGTCACAGTTCGAGACCTTCGACCACAAGCCGAAACTGGCCGACCTGCACGGCCAGCCGATGCCCGAGAGCCTGACGAAGGGACAGCAGCTCGCCCAGCTGCAAGGCAAGCCGCTCATCTGCTTCGGCCCGCAGCATCCGTTCGCGCCCATGGGACCGAACGGCACCCAGATCTGCGCGCTGTTCCCCCACATCGGCTCGGTGCTCGGCGACATCTGCCTCGTCCGCTCGATGCAGACCGACGCCATCAACCACGACCCGGCCCACATGTTCATGAACACGGGCTCGCAGATCGCGGGCCGGCCGAGCATGGGCGCGTGGGTCACCTACGGCCTGGGCAGCGACGCGGCCGACCTGCCCGGCTTCGTCGTGCTCACGTCGCTGGGCAAGGGCGGCCAGAACCAGCCGATCGCCGCGCGGCAGTGGTCGAGCGGCTTCCTGCCCAGCCGCTACCAGGGCGTGCAGCTGCGGAGCAAGGGCGACGCCGTGCTCTACCTCGGCAGTCCCCCGGGCGTGACGCGGGATCGACAGGGGCTCGACATCGCCGCGGTCAACGCGCTCAACGCCCAGCACGACGCCCTCACGGGCGACCCCGAGATCGCCACGCGGATCGCGCAGTACGAGATGGCCTTCGCGATGCAGGCCAGCGTGCCCGAACTGATGGACGCACAGGGGGAGACCGCGGCCACGCTCGCCCTCTACGGCTGCCAGCCCGGCGATGGGTCGTTCGCGTCAAATTGCCTGCTCGCCCGCCGGCTGGCCGAGCGGGGCGTGCGGTTCATCCAGCTCTACCACAAGGACTGGGACCACCATGGCGGCGTCAAGGAGGGGGTGCGGCTCAAGGCCCTGGAGATCGACCGGGCGTGCATGGCGCTCGTCACCGATCTCAAGCACCGCGGCATGCTCGATGACACGCTCGTCGTGTGGGCCGGCGAGTTCGGCCGCACGCCGATGTCGCAGGGGGGCGACGGCCGCGACCACCACAACAAGTCGATGAGCGTGTGGCTCGCCGGTGCGGGCGTAAAGGGGGGCCTCGTCCACGGCGCGACCGACGACCTCGGCTACCAGGTCGTGGAGGGGGGCTGCACGGTCCACGACCTGCACGCCACCATGCTCCACTGCCTCGGCATCCGCCACGACGCCTTCAGCGTGAAGTTCCAAGGACTCGACGCCAAGCTCACCGGCGTCGAAGGCGGCCGCGTGCTCACGGAAATCCTGGCCTGAACCGACGCGTCCTTACCCCAACAGCACGCTCGCGATGGCGGCCGAGAGGAAGTTGGCGAGCGTCGATATCACCAGCACCTTGACGGCGAGCTGGGCGAGTTCGGCCCGCCGCTCGGGGATCAGCGCCCCGATACCGCCCAGCTGGATACCGATGCTGGAGATGTTGGCGAAGCCGCACAGGGCGATCGTCGCCACGGCGAACGACTTGGGAGCCAGCACGTCCTTCAGCCGCCCCAGGTCGCCGTAGGCGACGAGCTCGTTGAGCACCGTGCGGGTGCCGAGCAGGCCGCCGACCGCCCGGCAGTCGGCGCGGGGCACCCCCAACAGCCAGGCCAGCGGCTCCAGCGCCAGCCCGAGCAGGCCCTGGAGCGACAGGTCGTCGTAGCCGAGGAGACCGCCCAGGCCGGCGAGGCCCATGTTCACCAGGGCCACCAGCGCCGTGAACGAGATCAGCATCGCCGCCACGTTGGCCGCCAGCATCAGTCCCTCCCGGGTGCCGCGGGCCGCGGCATCGAGGACGTTGCGGTCGATCCGCTCGTCGGCCGGCCGCGTCGTGCCCAACGTCTCGGGCGTGCCCGTCTCCGGGACCACGATCTTCGTGAGGTAGATCGTGGCCGGAAAGCTCATCAGGATCGCGGTCAGCAGATCGCGGGACGCGCAGCCGGCCGCGAGATAGGCCCCGAGGATCCCGCCCGACACGAGCCCCATGCCGCTGACCATCACCACCGCCAGCTCGGACCGCGTGAGCCGGGAGAGGTAAGGACGGATCACGAGCGGGGCCTCGGTCTGCCCCAGAAAAATCGACGCCGCGGCGTTGAGCGTCTCGGCGCCGCTCGATCCCAGCACCCGGGCGGTGACCCAGGCGAACACCCGGACCACGACCTGCATCACGCCCAGGTGATAGAGGACGGCGAACAGCGCCGCGGCGAACACGATCGTCGGCAGGACGCGGAAGGCGAACACGAAGCCCGCCGGACCGGCGGGATCGACGAGCTGATCGCCGAACACGAACCGGGCCCCCGCCTCGGCGCAGGCCAGCACTGACTCCACCCAGCGGCCGGCGACGTCGAGCGCCGTCCGGCCGGCCTCGAACCGCACGAGCAGAAAGCCGAGCAGCGTCTGCATGGCCAGTCCGCCGATCACCATCCGGGCCGAGATCGCCCGCCGGTCCTCCGACATCCACCAAGCGGCCCCGAGGATCGCGGCCACGCCGAGCAGGCCACGAAAACGGTCGAGGTCTTCCATCGTCGTGCCTCCGGCGGGATCAGAGCCTGTCGACGATCAGCCGTCGGGGCGGCGGCGGCTCGGCGGCAACGGTGATCGCCGTTTCGAAGATCGCCAATGCCGCCGGCAGGTCCGCGGTCCGCGGATCGTAATGCAGCTCCGCGATCACGTCGCCGGCCGCCACGAAGTCTCCGACCTGTCGATGCAGGAGAATGCCGGCACCGGGATCGATCGTGGCGTCGACCCGCGGCCGTCCGGCCCCGAGGAGCATCGATGCCTGACCGAGCGGCCAGGCCAGCATCCGGCTGATGTATCCGGCCCGGTCGATGCGAAACGGCACCGTCGCCCGCGGCCCCGGCAGCACGGCGGCGGGATCGTCGCAGACCCGCGGATCACCCCCCTGGGCCTCCACGACGCGGCGGAACCGCTCGAGCGCCGAACCGTCGGCGATCGCGCGTCGGCACCGCTCGAGCGCGGCTTCACGAGTGCCGGCCGCCCCACCGAGGAGGAGCATCTCGGCGGCGAGTTCGAGCGACACCTCCATGAGGTCGGCGGGCCCGCCGCCGCGCAGGCACTCCACGCTCTCCCGCACCTCCAGCGCGTTGCCGACCGTCCGGCCCAGCGGCGCGTTCATGTCGGTGAGGAGCGCCTGCACGGGCTTGCCCAGTTCGCGGCCGATGGAGGTCATGCTCTCGGCCAGCGCCCGGGCGTCCTCCTCGCGGACCATGAAGGCACCGTCGCCGGTCTTCACGTCGAGCACCAGCGCGTCGATTCCCTCGGCGAGCTTCTTGGAGAGGATCGAGGCCGTGATCAGGGGAATGCTCTCCACGGTGGCCGTCGCGTCGCGGAGCGCGTAGAGCACGCGGTCGGCGGGCGCGATCTCGGCCGTCTGCCCGATGAGCACGAGGCCGCACTCCCGCGCGATCCTGCGATAGGCCGCCAGATCGAGATCGATGCGGAAGCCGGGGATGCTCTCCAGTTTGTCGAGCGTGCCGCCGGTGTGGCCGAGGCCGCGGCCCGAGACCATCGGCACCGTCACGCCGCAGGCGGCGACGATCGGCGCCAGGATGAGGCTCGTCTTGTCCCCGACGCCGCCAGTGGAGTGCTTGTCGACCTTCGGCCCGGGGATGTCAGAGAGGTCGAGCACCGTTCCCGAGTGGAGCATGGCGGCGACGAGGGCGGCCGTCTCCTGCGGCGTCATGCCGCGCCACAGGATCGCCATCGTCAGGGCCGACCACTGGTAGTCGGGGACCTCGCCCGTGGCGATGCCGCCGACGAGAAAGCCGATCTCGGCAGCAGACAGCTCGCCGCCGTCACGCTTGCGGCGGATCAGGTCGACGGCGCGCATCGTGGGTCGGTCCGGGGTGTCAGTCGCGGGCGGCGGTGCCGAACTGCCGGTCGCCGGCGTCGCCGAGGCCGGGCACGATGAAGCCCGAGTCGTTGAGGCCCTCGTCGAGCACGGCCACGTGGATCGTGACCCCCGGCATGCCCCGCTCCAGGCAGGCCACGCCCTCGGGCGCGGCGATCAGCGCCAGGTAGATGATCCGCGGCACGCCGGCGTCGCGGAGGATCTCGCAGGTGCGCACCGCCGAGCCGCCGGTGGCGAGCATCGGGTCGACGACGATCGCCACCGCCGCGCCGCAGTTCCGCGGGAGCTTGTTGTAGTACTCCTGGGGCTTGAGCGTGCGCTCGTCGCGAAACAGTCCGATGTGCCACACCTCGGCGTCGGGAATGATCTCCAGGAGGCCGTCGGCCATGCCCAGGCCCGCGCGGAGGATCGGCACGATCGCCACCCGATCCTCGACCCGCCGCCCGGGCGCCGTGCCCAGCGGCGTGGCGGCGCGGACGTCGTGGGTCGGCAGGTCGCGGGTGGCCTCGTAGCCGAGCAGCCGCGTCAACTGCCGCACCACGCGGCGGAACTCGGATGGCCGCGTCTGCGGATCCCGCAGGGTGACCACGTGGTGGGCGACCAGCGGATGCGTGGAGACGTGGACGGCGGCCATGGATCATCCTGCCTGCGGCCTTGCAAACCCTGGCCGCAGATCATATCCCTGGGACGGCGTTGTCGAACACCTTCCGCTTCCGCCGCTCCGACAGACTGGCCATGCCCGCGTCCGCACCCGTCGATCCGCTCGTCGCCGCCGCTCGCAAGGCCGCCGAGAATGCCTACGCGCCCTACTCGGGCTGGCACGTGGGCGCCGCGGCGGTGTTCGCGGACGCCGCCGGTCCGCCGTTCGTGGGCGCGAACGTCGAGAACGGGTCTTACGGCCTGACGATCTGCGCGGAGCGGACCGCGATCTGCGCCGGCGTAGTCGCCGGGCATCGCCGGCTCGTCCGCATCGCGCTGACCTGCACCGACGCGGCGGGCGCGGGCGTCGCCGGCATCGTGCCCTGCGGCGCGTGCCTGCAGGTGATCGCCGAGTTCGGCGGGCCCGACACCGAGATCGTGATCGACGGCGGCGGCACGTTCCGCCTCGCCGACTTCCTGCCGCGGCCGTTCGGAGCCGGCGTCACGGTGCCAGGTCGAGGCAGATGAGCGTGGCGTCGTCGCGCAGGTAGAGCTTTCCGCGGGCCAGGGCGGGCAGGGCCCGCAGCGTGCCGGGCAGCGGACGGCAGCGGGCGAGCGTCTCGACGCCCGCGGGCGTCGCCCGGAGGAGCACGAGTTCGCCGTCGGTCTTGGCGGCGAGCAGCTTGCCGTCGGCGGCCAGGAGCGTGCCGTAGCCGAAGTTCCGCTCCCGCCAGGCCTCGCGGCCCGTGGCCGCGGCGACGCACACGAGATCGGCCGGCGGCACGTCGTCGCGGCCGTCGATGCCGTACAGGTGGTCGCCGACGAGGAGCGGCGTGCAGTACTGCGTGGCCAGCGGACCCTCTCCCTGCCACACGGGCTTCGCGGCCGCACGGTCGAAGGCCGCGCACACGGAGCCCACGCCGTAGGCGCTCGTGACCAGGAACCGGTCGGCGCCGATCACGACCGGCGACGCGGCGTTGACGGTCGGCCCCCGCTGACCGAAGGGAAACGTCCAGCGAACCTCGCCCGTGGCGGCGTCGATGAGCAGGCACGAGAGCCGCGCGACCACGAGCACGTGCGGCGCCCCGCCCACGTCCACGGCCACCGGGGCCGAGTAGCTCGCCGCCTCGGCGGTCCGCTGCCAGAGCGTCTTGCCGGTCTCGAAATCGAAGGCCACGATGCCCGCGTTGCCGCGGCCGCCGACGTTGACGATCACGGCCCGGCCCACGACCAGCGGCGTGGAACCCGCGCCGAAGAAGCCCTCCCGGGCGTCGAACTCCTTGTGCGTGAGCCGCGACCAGAGCTGCTTTCCCGACGCCAGGTCGGCGCAGGAGAGCACGCCCTGCGCGCCGAACGTGACCACCTTGCCGGCGTGCACCACGGGCGTGCACAGCGGTCCGTCGCCGCCGCCGACCACGGGCTGAAAATTGGTGCCGCGGGCGATGCTCCACAGCCTCTCGCCCGTCGCCACGTCGAGCGCCTCGACGACCTCGAAGTCGTTGCCTGCCGCCCCCTTCACGACCTCGTCGGCACCGCAGCGGTGGAAGAGCACGGCCCGGTCGCCAGAGACCGCGACGCCCGCGTAGCCCGCGCCGACCTCCCGCCGCCAGCGGACTGGCGGGCCCGCCTCCGGCCAGCGGTCGGCCAGCTTTTCGTCGGCCGCGGCGATGCCGCTGCGGTCAGGCCCGAGGATCTGCGGCCAGTCGCCGGCGGCGGCGGAGAGACACTCCGACGCCGCGAGCAACGCGAGCACAACGCACAATCGGTTCATGGTCGCGATCCTGGCGGACAGTCGGTCCAAGCAATGTTTTGGCTCGGTCATCACGAACGGGGGAGGCGCGGGGATCGGCGTGAGGATGCCGAGCGTGGCAGACCTTCGCCAGCGAGGCAACTCATGACGTCCCCGCGCCGGCTTGGGCCAGCCCAGGCGTTCATCGTAGGGCTCAATCCGTCCGTCCGCGCTGGCGATAGTACTTGAGTCCCGGGACGAAGAAGCAGGCGGCGCTCACGAGCCCGAAGATCACGTGCTGGTAGGCGGGCACCACGCACATCACGAGCGCCGTGGCGAAAAGGACGGCGGCCTGGATGTAGAAGGCCCCCGAGAGGATGCCGGCCTTGGCGAAGAACACGATCCCCGCCAACAGGGCGAGCACCGGGGAGAGCGTCAGCACCTCGAGGCCGATCAGATCCTCGACCCAGAAGAGCATCACGCTGCCCAGCACGCTGCCGCCCCAGATGTGGGCGATCTGCCGCTCCACGGCGGTGACCGGGCCGGTGCGATGCCGCAGCGCCCAGAAGATCGGCGCCCACAGGGCCAGCCCGCCGCCCCAGAGCACGAGATACGGCCAGCGTGTGGTCACACCCTGCCAGGCCAGCAGGTCGGTCGTGACCGACAGCGCCAGCACGACGACCGAGTGCCACATCCACAGCAGGCCCCAGTTCTCCAGCACGACGGCGTGGTGCGTCTCGCGGAACAGCCGGGCGAACACGTCGGAGAAGCCGCCGCGACGGGCGGCGACCGGTTCACCGGCGAGGAACGACCGCAGATCCGCGGCCAGGTCGGCGGCCGACGCGTAGCGCAGGTCCTGGGGCTTCTGCAGCGACTTCAGCGCGATCATCTCCAGGTCACGATCGACGCCGCGCTCCAGCGACCGGGGCACGGGCGGATCGGACTCGAGCACCGCCAGGAGCGTGTCCATCGGGGTCGCGGCCTGGAACGGGGGCCGGCCGGTGAGCATCTGGTAAAGGATCGCGCCCAGACTCCACACGTCGCTCGTCGGCCCGACATCCCCGCGGCTGCCCGCGGCCTGTTCCGGCGACATGTAGCAGGGCGTGCCGAGGATCGCGCCGGTGTGGGTCACCGACGCGTCGCCTTCGAGCCGCTTGGCGAGGCCGAAGTCGGAGACGTGCGGCTCGCCGAGCGCGTCGATGAGGATATTGGAGGGCTTGAGGTCGCGATGGAGCACGCCACGGTCATGGGCGGCCTGCACCGCGTCGGCCACCTTGGCCAACAGCGCCGCGGCCTCACGGGGCGGCAGACGCCCGGCGGCCAGCCGCCGGGAGAGCGTCGTGCCTTCGACGAACTGCATGCTGTAAAAGGGGTGCCCTTCGCACTCGCCGACCTCGAAGATCGACACGATCCCGGGGTGGTCGAGCCGGGCGGCCGCCTCGGCCTCGCTGCGGAAGCGGGCCAGGTCGGCGGGGCTGGCGAGATCCCGTCGGAGGAGCATCTTCAGGGCCACCGTTCGCCCCAGGCTCTTCTGGGTCGCGCGGTAGACCACCCCCATGCCGCCGCGGCCGATCTCCTCGTGCAACTCATAATCGCCGAAGGCGGCGGGCAGCGCGGTGCTGCCGGGCAGGAACCCGCCGGTCGTCGCGGACCATGACCCGCTCGACGGCGGCTCCGGTGAGCCGTCGCTCCCGAGCTCGAAGATCGTGGACTCCTCGGCGACCGCGTCGGCCATCGACATCGCGGCGAACAGTTCCCGCAACTGCCCGGCCAGTTCGGGATGCGCCGCAGCCAGCGTTTCCAGCCGGGCCTGTGCCGCCGGCCCCCGAGCCTCGGACAGTTCGTCGAGCAGCGCGGCGAGGCGGTCTTCCTGCTCCGGTGAGAGCAGAACATCGATCGCGCGGCTGGCCGTCGGCGGCGTCATGGCTCGAAGTCCCCGGAAAATCTGTACGAGGATGATAGCCCCGCGGCGGCCCCCGGCGACCGCGGCCGATCAGCCCAGCAACGCGCGCAGGCGGCGCATGGCCCGGAGATACCGCATTCCGGCCGCGGGTTTCGAGAGGCCGAGCACCTCGGCCGCCTCGGCGGTGGAGAGGTGCTCGAAGTGCCGGAGGAGCACGATCTGGCGATCCATCTCGTCGAGCGCTTCGACCGCGGCGGCGAACCGGCGCTCGAGTTCGTGCCAGGTCGCCGCCGCGGCCGGCGTCAGCTCCCGGTCGACCACGATGCCGGCAAGCTCGGTGCCGGACCGATCGTCGTCCGCGGCCAGCGGCACCTCACGGTCGACACTGCGGCTGGCGGCGACGCGATGCCGGCGGTGGGCGTCGATGAGCCGGTCGCGGGCCATGTGTCGGAGCCAGAGCTGGAAGGGCATCGTGGGATTCGTGAGGTACTCGCCCAACCGACGGTTGGCCTCGAGCAGCACGTCCTGGACGATGTCGCTGGCGTCGACCCGGCGTTGCACTCCGCGGTCCATGCGCCGATCGATCATCCGCTTGATCGCTTCGCGGTGCCGTTCGAGCAGTCCGTTGACGGCCCCCTCCTCACCACGGCGGACCCGCTCGAGCAGGACGAGCGTCGGCTGCGGATCCGCGGCGGCCGTCCCGTCGCGAACACCGTCCCGGGAGGGGGGGCTGCCGATTGGGGAGGTCATGGTGGTCGCACGGAGGGGAGGCGTGGTGCGGGCCGCGGGCACGAACCCTCATGGTACCAACGTGTCGCCCGGACGGATGCTGACGGCCGCAACGGTCGTCGGGGCACGCCGCCCGGGCAAGAGGCCGGATCGGGGCCGGGCGGCCACGCGGTTTTTTTGCCCGCCGCGAAAACGTGTTCCATAATCGCGAGCGGTCGAAGGAGAGGCCGCTGGCTGCCGCGACAAGACGCGGCTTCACGAGAACGGATTGCCCGTGACTGGCCGCCGCGCCCCGTCGTCATCCGCGACGCGTCCCTCTCTCGGGGGCGGAATCGCAGCCGTCTTCGTGGCCCTCGTGGCCGGCGTGGCCGTGGCCGATCCGGCGCTCAAGTGGGGCCCGGTCGCTCCCGAGCCCCCCGCGGCCCATGCGGCGGCCACAGAGGATCTTGCCGCCCGAACGGCGACCCTCGTCCATCAGGGGCGGTGGTCGGACGTCGTCAGCATCTGCGAGACCGCCGCCCGCAAGGGAACCCTGGCGCCCGCGCTCGTCCAGCGGTACGACCTGGCGAAACTGCACTGCGACATCGCCCGGCGGCACGCGGAGCCGGCGTTCCGCCGCCAGCTCGCCACGCTCGCCGAAGCCGACGCCCGGCGGGTGTATGCCGAGGTGCTGGCCCGGATCGCTTCGCATCACGTCGACGCCCCCGACTTCTCCCGGCTCGCCGCCCGCGGACGGACGGCCCTGGAAATCGCGCTCGACGACCCCACGTTCGCCGCGCTGCACGCCACGCAGGCCACGCCGGACCGCCGGGCTCTCTACCGGGAACAGGTGGCCCGGATCGTCGCCTCACGGCCCGTCGCCACCCAGGGCGATGCCGAGACCCTCGGGGCCTGGATCGCCCGCAGCGCCCACTCCCTGCTGGGCGTGCCGCCGGCGGTGACCCTGATGGAGATGGCCGCCGCCGCGGTCGGCGGGCTCGACGAATACTCGTCGTTCCTGACGACGGGCCAGCTCGACGATCTGTACGCCCAGATCGAGGGCAACTTCGTGGGGCTGGGCGTGGAGCTGAAGGCGGCGGCCGATGGCCTGCTCGTGGTGCACGTGATTCCGGGGAGCCCCGCGCAGCGATCCGGGATTCGGGCCGGCGACCATCTCGTGGGCGTGGGCGGTCGTTCGATCGGCGGGATGGGTGTCGACGAGGCCGCCCAGCTGCTGCAGGGGCCGGAAGGTTCGCTCGTCACGCTCGCCATCCTCCGGGCGCCGGCGCCGGCACGGGCGGTGACGGTGCGCCGCGAGCACGTCGACGTGCCAAGCATCGAAGACGCCCGGCTGCTCGATCCCGCCGCCGGTGTTGCCTACCTCAAGTTGACGTCCTTCCAGAAGACGACGGCCGCCGATCTCGAGGCCGCGATGCGGCGGCTCGACGGGGCGGGCATGCGATCGCTCGTCGTCGACCTGCGCGGCAACCCCGGGGGGCTGCTGTCGGCCGCCGTGGACGTCGCCGATCTGTTCCTCGAGCGCGGTCTGGTGGTCGCCACGCGGGGACGAAGCCCCGAGGAAGACTTCAACTACACGGCTGGCCGGCCCGGCACCTGGAAGATGCCGTTGGTGGTGCTGATCGACGGGGACTCGGCCAGTTCGAGCGAGATTTTCGCGGGTGCCATCCGCGACCACGGCCGGGGCACGATCGTGGGCTCGCGGAGCTATGGCAAGGGATCGATCCAGGGCATCTTCCCATTGGAGTCGGCGGGCGTAGGCATGCGGCTGACGACCGCCAAGTTCTATTCCCCCCGCGGCCTGCCCTACAGCCGTGTAGGCGTGGAACCCGACCTGGCGGTCCACGCGGCGGCCCGGCCGATCGACGGCGCGATCGCGCAACCGGCCGGCGATCCGGCGTTCGACGCCGCGGTCGACGTGGCCCGACGCGCCGTCTTGCGAGCCCCCACCCCTTCCAAGCCGGGGTCTCGGGCGACGGCTTCCCGCTGATGCCGGTGCCGCCACCGGGCCGCAGGACGGGGGTTCTTGAACTGACTTTCTCCCGCCGATACGCTGCAAACTCGATCTGATCAACCGCCCGTCGCTGATTTCTTCTTCTGGCTGCGACAGGCACGTTGGCCGGGGGACCGCGGCATGCCATCGGTGTGCCATGGCCCTTCGTCTGCAATCATTCCCTATCCCACCACGCCCAGGAAGAAGGACTCTCCCATGACCAGTGCCCGTGCCAGTGCGATCGCCGCCATCAACAATTACAAGTCCAACGGCCAGGCGTGGAACTTCCGCGAGACCCCCACGAGCGAGATCTTCGGCTCGAACGTCTTCAGCGACGCGGTCATGAAGGACCGGCTCCCGAAGAGCGTCTACAAGGCCCTCCAGGCGACGATCAAGCAGGGCAAGCCGATCGACCCGAGCATCGCCGACGCCGTGGCGCTCGCCATGAAGGACTGGGCGATCGAGAAGGGCGCGACCCACTACGCCCACGTCTTCTACCCGCTCACCGGGCTGACCGCCGAGAAGCACGACAGCTTCCTCACCCCGACCGGCGACGGCGACGCGATCGCCGAGTTCTCCGGCAAGGAGCTGATCCAGGGCGAACCCGACGCCTCCAGCTTCCCCTCCGGCGGCCTGCGGGCCACGTTCGAAGCCCGCGGCTACACCGCCTGGGACCCGACGAGCCCCGCCTACATCCTCGACAACCCCAACGGCACCACGCTCTGCATCCCGACCGCCTTCTGCTCGTGGACGGGCGAGGCGCTCGACAAGAAGACGCCGCTGCTGCGCTCGATGCAGGCGGTCGACAAGCAGGCCCGCCGCGTGCTCGCCCTGTTTGGCCACAAGGACATCGGCCAGGTCTCGGCGTCGGCCGGACCGGAGCAGGAATATTTCCTCATCGACCGCAACTTCTTCTTCGCCCGGCCCGACCTGACGATGACCGGCCGGACCCTGTTCGGCGCCAAGCCTCCCAAGGGCCAGGAGTTCGAGGACCAGTACTTCGGTGCGATTCCCGAGCGGGTGCTGGCCTGCATGATGGAAGGCGAGCGGGAGCTGTTCAAGCTCGGCGTGCCGGTGAAAACCCGCCACAACGAGGTGGCCCCCAGCCAGTACGAGATCGCCCCGATCTACGAGAACGCGAACATCGCCACCGACCACCAGCAGGCGATCATGCAGACGCTGACGCGGGTGGCCCAGAAGTATGGCATGGCCTGCCTGCTCCACGAGAAGCCCTTCGCGGGCATCAACGGCTCCGGCAAGCACGTCAACTGGTCGCTGGGCTGCAAGCTCGGCAACCTGCTGGAGCCGGGCGAGACCCCGCACGCCAACATGCAGTTCCTCGTGTTCTGCGCGGCCGTCATCCGCGCGGTGCACAAGCACGGCGACCTACTCCGGGCCGTCGTCGCCTCCAGCGGCAACGACCACCGTCTCGGCGCCAACGAGGCCCCGCCGGCGATCATCTCGATCTTCCTGGGCGAGCAGCTCTCCGACGTGTTCGAGCAGATCGAGAAGGGCAAGGCGACCAGCTCCAAGAGCACCGGCACCCTGACGGTCGGCGTCGACACGCTGCCGCCGCTGCCCAAGCACGCCGGCGACCGCAACCGGACGAGCCCGTTCGCCTTCACCGGCAACAAGTTCGAGTTCCGGGCCGTCGGCTCGAGCCAGTCGATCGCCGGGCCGCTCGTGGCCCTGAACACGATCATGGCCGAGAGCCTCGATTACATCGCCACCGAGCTCGAGAAGGCGACCGGCGGTGACCAGGCGAAGCTGCCCGGTGCGGTCGAGAAGCTCCTGCAGAAGATCGTCTCCGAGCACAAGGCGGTGATCTTCAACGGCAACGGCTACTCCCAGGAGTGGCACGAGGAGGCGGCGAAGCGCGGGCTGCCCAACAACCGGGCCACGCCGGAGGCCCTCGACCAGCTCGTGGCCCCGAAGAACCTGGAGATGTTCGAGAAGTACGGCGTGCTCTCGAAGCGGGAGATGCAAAGCCGCTACGAGATCTACATGGAGCGGTACTGCAAGGACATCAACACGGAAGCCCAGGCCGCCCTGCAGATCGCCAAGACGATGATTCTGCCGGCTGGCTACCGGTACCAGGGTGAACTGGTCGACATCGCCTCCAAGCTCAAGGGCCTTGGCCAGTCGCCCCACATGGGCACGCTCGACAAGCTCACCAAGCTGGTAGGCGAGTTCGAGGGGCGGATCGCGTCGCTCGAGAAGGCGCTTGGCCACCACGGCGGCGGCGACCTCCGGGCCGAGGTCACGCACTTCTACGGCGACGTGATCCCGGCGATGACGGCGCTGCGGGAGACGGCGGACCAGATCGAGGTCATCCTGCCCGACGACCTGTGGCCGTTGCCCACCTACCGCGAGATGCTGTTCATCAAGTGAGCCCGTCCGATTCGCCCTCCGCCGCGCTGGCCGCGGCGCTCGCCGCGGAGGCGGCCCGGCTCGGCATCGACGTGCCTGCGGATTCGACCCAGAGGCTCGCCGCCTACGCGGCGAGCCTCTGGCGTTGGAACGAGCGACTGAACCTGACCCGCCACACGGACGTCGAGAAGTTCGTCTCGCGGGACGTGGGCGACGCCGTGGCGATCGCCGCCCACCTCGCCCCCGGCGAGCGGATCCTCGACGTCGGCACGGGCGGTGGCGTGCCGGGCGTGCCGCTGTCGATCCTGCGGCCGGATCTGCGGGTGGAGCTCGCCGAAAGCGTCGCCAAGAAGGCGCGGGCCGTGGCGGAGATCCTGCGCGAGATCGGCGTCGTGATCCCGGTGCACGAGGGAGCGGCACAGGCCCTCGTGTCGGCCCGCGGCACCGGCCCGGAACGCTTCGACACGCTCGTCATCCGTGCGGTGGCGCCGCTGGAGAAACTGCTCCGCTGGTTCGAGCCGCTCGCCGGGTCGTACGGCCGGATGCTGGTGGTGAAGGGGCCGCGCTGGGAGGATGAGAAGGCGGAGGCCCGCCACCGTGGTCTCGCGAAGCGGGTGCTCGTGCGGCGCATCGCCTCGTGGCCGATCCGCGGCAGCGACAACGAGAGCGTGCTCCTCGAGATCCGCCAGCGAATGGAATCGTAAGCGCCGACCGGTGCGCGCGGGGTCGTTGAAACGTACGGCGAACGGATTCCGTGCCCGTGAATCGTACGGCAGACGGATTCGGTGCCCGTGAATCGTACGGAGGAACAGATCCCATGCCCGTGAAGCCCGAGGCGCGAGCCGAGGGAATAGGGTCCGGCATCCAGCAGAGCGACGCGTCTTCCCTTGTATGTTGCCCCAGGCGGGGGTGGCCAGCGAAATTGATCCTTCCGTCCGTGGTCGCCGACGTCGTTCGGCGTGTCACGATGCGGAGACCGGCGCCAGATCGACTTCCCTCAGGCCTTCGCAGGCCGTAGCTGAGCTAGATCGTCGCCGGTCATGTCATAGAAGCCCGAACAGCCGCCTGAACCGACGCCGCTTACGCGGCTCGAGTTCGTATCTGCAAGGAAGGGACTTTTTTATGTCTCATGGGTATGACGTGTACGTGGGGATCGATGTCGCCAAGGAGAGCCTGGAGGTCTTTGGTCTGCCGCCTGGCTCGCCAAGTCAGTTTGAGAACACGGCCGAAGGCCGTGCGAAGCTTCTCTCGCTCCTGCCGCCGGCAGGAGCGTGCCTCTCCGTCGTCGAGGCGACCGGAGGATACGAACGGGATCTGGTCGCCGAGATGGCCGTCGTCGGCCAGCATATCGCCGTGGTCAATCCGCGTCATGTGCGGGAATTCGCCAAATCCCTCGGCATCCTGGCGAAGACTGATCGGCTCGATGCCGCAGTCATCGCCCGGTTCGCCGAGATGACTCAGCCGGTGCCGCAGGGATTCTGCCAGCAGCAGGAGCAGCTGCGGGAACTGATCGTCCGGCGGCGGCAACTCGTGGATCACCGGGTCGCCGAGAAAAACCGCTGCGAGCAGGCTCACTCACCCCTCGTGCGCAAGAGCGTCCGAAAGTTGATCGAGACGATCGACAAGGACCTCAAGCGCATCGACAAGGCCATCATCCAGCTCGTCGAGTCCAACGACGATTGGCGAGGCCGGTACGAGCGGCTCAAGAGCGTCCCGGGCGTCGGATCCCAAACTGCGGCCACCCTCATGGCCGAACTCCCCGAGCTCGGACGGCTCAACCGCCAGCAGGTCGCCTCGCTCGTGGGCGTCGCCCCGTTGAACCGTGACAGCGGCCAGTTCCGCGGCCGCCGAAAGATCTGGGGCGGCAGGGCTACCGTCCGCAGCGGCCTCTACATGGCCGCCCTCAGTGCCAAGAAGCACAACCCCGTCATCCGAGCCTTCGCCGCTCGCCTCCTGGCCAAAGGCAAGCCGCCGAAGGTCGTGCTCACGGCGTGTATGCGGAAGCTCCTGGTCATCCTCAATGCCATGCTGCGAAGCGGCGAGTCGTGGGGGCCACGTCTGGCGACCGTGACCGAGTGACATCCCCTCCATCCTAGAAATGCCTTCTCCGGAAGCATGATCTGCACCATG
>JBIKND010000193.1:0-6885 GCA_044358905.1 Pirellulales bacterium
CTGACGAGAAGCTCGTTCATAACCGTCGCTCCTTTTTGGCCCTGCGGGCCTGTTGGATGAGACCCGCCACACGCTTGAGTTCCGCCTCGTCGAGATCGTTCCCCGATTCGCCGAGATGCGCGGCCACCGCCTGTTCGAGCGAGCCACCGAAGAACACGTCGAGCACGCGCCGCAGCGCCCCCGAGCCGGCCCGTTCCCGCGGACGGCTGGCCCGGTAGACGTACGTCCGCCCCTCTTCCGCGTGCACGAGGTGCCCCTTCTCCTCGAGGATGCGGAGAAACGTGCGGACGGCGGCCTTGCTCGGAGAATCGTGAAGCTGCGCCATGACCTGGACCGCCGAGGCCCGCCCGAGGGCGTAGACGGCGTCGAGAATCTGCCGTTCGCGGCGACTGAGGCTGGGTTCGGCCGGGCGGGGCATGGGCGAGGGTTCCGGGGCACCGAGCGTGGACGGTGAAAATATTAACCGCCATCCCGTCGCTGTCAAGGCCCAGTGGTTAACTGTTTAGCCGCAGCCGGCGGGGCGCCGTCTTGCATCACCTTCACTCCGCGGCCTGCATGGAACTCAATGTCGTACATGGATCCGACACTCACCGTCAGGGTTTCGCCCGACTTGAAGCGGCAGCTCGACGCCCTGAGTCGCCGCACGCACCGCTCGTCGAGCGAACTGGTTCGCGAGTCCCTGCGCCGGTTCATCGCCAGCGAGCAGATGGCCGCGATCCGGAAGATGACGGTGCCGCTCGCCGAGGCACAGGGTTTCGTCACCGACGAAGATGTCTTCAAGGCCGTGTCGTGAGGCTGGTGCTCGACACGGCAACCGCCGGTGCGGTGTCGTGCCTCGTCACCGGAGACCAGCAACTTCCGGCTCTGGGCGGATTTCGGGGAATCGAGATCCTGTCGCCCCTCGCCTTCTACGATCGGTTACGCGGCTGAGCGAGCACGGGCCGGGCTCGAGCATCAGGCATCCTGCGAGAGAATGGCCGCGAGCAGGGGCGACTCATCCGGTAGGAACGGATTGACGATCGTCACGCCGCGCCATGTGAAACCATGCTGCAGGTCTTCGCTGAGCACGATGCGGCAGCGATTTTCAGCGGCGACCGCCATCACGAGCGCGTCCCACATTCGAAACTCGTGGGTCACGGAGAGATCGAACGCCGACTGGAACGAAGCCCATGTCGAGTCGATGACGTCGAACGAGTCGGCCCAGCCGAGCACGGCGTCGCGGGCAACCTCGCGTGTCCGCCCCGCTTTTCGCGTCAGGACCAGCATCAGCTCGCCGAGCACCTGTGCCGGCAGCAGAACCGCGGACTCCGGCAGGCGTTCAACGAGGCCGATGGCAACGCCACACCGTTTCGCATCCCCGACACCCTCGGCATAGGCGAGCACGTTGGTGTCGAGGGCGACCCGCATGGTCAGTTTTCGTAGAGTTCGTCGCGGGTCCAGCGGCGAACGCCAACCACGGGTTGTCTTCGCAAACGCTTGAGCAACGTTCGTTTCGCCGACTGCCGCTCTCGTCCGCTGCCCCGAACGGGTGCGATGATCGCAACGGGCCTGCCGCGCGAGACCACGGTGACGTGCTCTCCCTGGGAAACCTCGCGGAGAACGCGGGAAAAATGTCGGTTCGCGTCGGCCGCCGAAATTGTTTTCATGACCACACGACCCCTGCTATTCGGTAGTGATGAACACTACACCGCCGGGTGTTGGCTGGCAAGAGATTGAAGAAAGGTCCGGGAGCCCAAGGCGGGAACCAAAGCCTACCGCTTCTGGAACCGCTCGGGGATCACGAAATCCTCGGTCGGGCTGCCGTCGGGCTCGGGGATCAGTTCCAGCGTCTCGATCAGGGGGATGTCGATGTCTTCCTTCTCGATGAGCGCCGAGAGGGTCTTGGGGGAGATCTTTTTGAGGTTGGGGAGCGCCAGCGGGCCCTTTCGCGTGGCCAGGGCCTTGGCGATGGCCACGGATTCGGGGGCATCCAGAGTGGTCAGGCCGCGGAGTACCAGAGAGCCCTTGTACTGTGCCAGTGCCTTGGCCGTATCGGCGTCGAGCGTGGCCAGGCCATCGAGCGACAATTTTTCCCTGTACCCCGCGGGCGCGAGCGCCTCAACGGTCTCGGCGTCGAGCGTCGTAAGACCGAGGTGCAGGCGGCCCCGGTACTCCGCCAGTGCCTTCGCTACATCGACATCAATAGCGACCAAGCCCCTCAGGATCAGTTCTTGACCATCGTACGTCGCGATAACCTTTGCAGTTGCAACATCGAGAGTGTCGAGTTGGGGCAAGGAAATCGCATGCCCCTCAAGTCGTGATTTCACGAGTTCCCGAGCCGTCTCGGGACTCAGCGTCTTGAGCCCATGAAGGCGTAGCCATTTGCAATTACCTCCGGCGAGGAGCCGAGCGGCTTCGGGATCGATAGCGGGCAGGCCATCGAGGTCCAGAATCCCCTTGAAGGCGGCGAGAACCTTGGCGGTTTCAGCGTCGAGAGTGGTCAGGCCGTTGAGCCGCAGGATTGACCATGACTCGTAAAGATCCATCGTCTCCTTGTGGTTGAAAATACGGGCCCTTTCTCGTTCATCGGGATTTCGGCGAACGAGTTCTTCCAGCAACGCATTCTGCACCAACACTCGCGCCTGCTCAGGCGTGAGGCTCTCGATGGTGTTTGTGTCGGAAGGCAACTTGGCGGGGGTTTTCCGGGCGGCAAGCCGCCACCGGGCGGCTTTGATCGCGGAGTTGCTCTCCGGGCTGGACGTGTGGACTCGTCCTGTGCATTTCGCCAGTTCCTCGATGGCGGTCGCGTCGAGGGCGCTGAGTCCGGAGAGGTTGATATTCTCGATTTTCCCATTCGCCAGCGCTGCGGCGGTTTCAGTGTCCAGAGTGGTCAAGCCGGCGAGAATCAGGTTGCTGATGCTCCCATTCACCAGCGCCGTGGCGGCGGCGGCGTCAAGGGTGCTCAACCCGGCAAGTTCAAGGCTGTTGATCTTCCCGCTTGCCAGCGACTTGGCGGTGGCGGCGTCGAGCGTTCTCAAGCCGGGAAGCACCAGGTCATTCATATTCCCTCTCGCCAGCGCCGTGGCGGCGGCCGCATCGAGGGTGGTCAACCCGGAGAGGTCGATATTCTTGGCCTTCGCGTTTGCCAACGCTGCGGCGGTTTCGCCGTCCAGCGTGCTCACCCCTGAGAGCGTGAGGTAGGTCAGGCTCCCATTTGCCAACGCCGTGGCGGTGGCGGCGTCGAGGGAGTTCAACCCGGCGAGTTCCAGGCTCTTTATCTTCCCACTTGCCAACGCCTTCGCGGTCGCGGCGTCGAGGGTCCTCAAGCCGGGAAGAGCGAGGACGCGCATATTCCCGCTCGCCAGCGCCGCGGCGGTGTCGGCATCAAGATCGCGCAGGTCCGGCAAAAATATCGAAACAACCTTTCCGTTTGCCAGCACCTTGGCGGCGGCTTTGTCGAGAGCGGTCAGGCCGTAAAAGCCCAGCTTGCCCACGTCCGCCAGCGCCTCGGCGGTGGTGTTGTTAAGAACGCTCCCGGCGAGAAAGAGGCCCTGGACCCGTCCGCTCGTCAGTGCCTTCGCGGTCTCGGGGGAGAGCGTGGCAAGACCACGAAGGACAAGCCATTCCGCGCGCCCTTGTGCGAGCGCCGAGGCGGTGTCGGCATCAAGGGTTTGAAGGCCGGAGAGATTGAGCACCCAGTCATTTTCCGCCCTTCCCACAAGCGCCGAGGCAGTGTTGGCATCGAGGGTTCGGAGGCCGGAGAGGCTCAATATGAAGTTTTCGACCCTCCTTTCCACCAGCGCAGCGGCTGTGGCGGCGTCGAGGGTGCTTAAACCCGGGAGGTCGAGGATGAAAGCTGTCCCCCTCCCTGCCTCCGTTTCCCCGCTCGCCAACGCCTTGGCGGTTTCGGCGTCTAGGGTACTGAGGCTGGGAAGGAAAAGGCATTCCCGAAATCGGTTGAGCACGATTTGAAGGGATGGGCTGACGCTTTCACCCGTCACAAAACGTTCCCAAACACTTTTTTTCATCTCCCGCATCGTTGCGCTAATCTGGCGATCGGTGTATCCCATCTCCGAGAGGAAGCGTCGCATCTTTGCGAAGTCGTACCATTCCCGGAGGCTAGGCTCCTTCTCCTTGTCACGAACGATCCGTGCGGCTTCTCCCGGCGTGAGGCTGCGGATGCTGAGCAGCGGGTCGGCCGGTTCTTGCGCGCCGGCGGCGGCGGCGGCCGACCCGCGAGTTTCTCCCCCGGTATTCGCCGCCTTGTCCTCGGCGTCGGCCGCCGGTCCGACGATCGCGGCCACCGTCGCGAGCATCGCGAACACGCCGCCGATCACGGCCGCCCGCACCATTCGCACGGGGCGGCGGTCGCGGTCGTCCGCCAGGATCCCGCGGACGCGGCCTTCGATCGTGTGCCGGCGGCCCATCGCCACGGCCAGGCCCGCGGCCTGCAGGCCGTGAGGCAGACGGGCCGTCACGGCGACCAGCTCCTCGGCGTAGTCTTCGGCGGCGGCGCCGGCAGCCAGCACGCGATCGTCGCAGGCGGCCTCCTGCTCGACCCGCAGGCAGCGCACGCCCCACCACGCGAGCGGATGGAACCAGTAGAGGCTGCGGGCCAGTTCCGCCACGAACTGCGTCGCCGCATCCCCGCGCCTGACGTGCGCCAGTTCGTGCAACAGCACCACGCGGAGCCGCTCGGCCGACCATGACGCCGCGTCGGCCGGCAGGAGCACGACCGGCCGCAGCCAGCCCCAGGTCATCGGCACGATCGACTGCCGCGACACAAGGCACCGCACGGGCCGACGAATCCCGGACTCACGGGCCAGCTCGGTGAGCAGCGCCGCCGTTCTTCCGGTGGCGGGATCGGCCCGGCGAGCCAACTGCCGAATGCGGCCGGCGGCCAGCGCCAATCGCACGCAGCCGAGGAGCACGCCCGTCAGCCACAGAACCGCAATCGCCTGGCCGACCGACACGGAGATCGCGAGCGCCGCGGCCTTCGGCGGTGCCGGCAACACCGGCGGCGAGACCGCAGCCGAGGCCGCCGGCTCCGCCCCCCGGGGAGATTCTTGGAATGACGCCACGGCCATGGAAGCAGAGGGGCTCTCGCCTGCCATGGGGGCCTCGAACGTCGCGGGCGAACTGGTGTGTTTCGCCGTGAACGCCGGCAACACTCCCCACTCGGGCGCGCAGACGTGCATAACGGGCAGGACCAGCGACGCCGCCAGGGCCGCCGCCCAGACGAGATGCCGCTGTGCTGCCGACGCCCTTGCAAGGGCGATCGCCACGCCGGAAGCCGCGGCGAAGAGCACGGTCACCCGGATCGTGAGGCTGGGCCCGGTTTCGGCCACGCTGACGAGAAGCTCGTTCATGACCGGCGATCCTTTTTGGCCCTGCGGGCCTGTTGGATGAGACCTGCCACACGCTTGAGTTCCGCCTCGTCGAGATCGTCGGCCGATTCACCGAGGTGCGCGGCCACCGCCTGTTCGAGCGAGCCGCCAAAGAACACGTCGAGCACGCGCCGCAGCGCGCCCGAGCCGGCCCGCTCACGCGGACGGCTGGCCCGGTAGACGTAGGTCCGCCCCTCTTCCGCGTGCACGAGGTGCCCCTTCTCCTCGAGGATGCGGAGGAACGTGCGGACGGCGGCCTTGCTCGGAGAATCGTGAAGCTGCGCCATGACCTGGACCGCCGAGGCCTGCCCGAGGGCGTAGACGGCGTCGAGAATCTGTCGTTCGCGGCGACTGAGGCTGGGTTCGGCCGGGCGGGGCATGGGCGAGGGTTCCGGGGCACCGAGCGTGGACGGTGAAAATATTAACCGCCCTCCCGGCGCCGTCAAGGCCCAGTGGTTAACTATTTAGCCGCGGTTGCGAGGTGGCTCGCGAGGGGGCCGCCAGGCGCCAGTCTCATCGTCCGCGCCCGCCTCGACGGCAGCGGTGGATATACTTGGCAGCGAGGAGGTCGCATGACGACTGTCACGTTGCAGATGCCCGATGAAGTCTTCGCCGTGATGCGGGAAGATCCGACTCGGTTTGGCAGTGAACTGCGGCTGGCCGCCGCGATGAACTGGTATCGCCGGGGCACCATCTCCCAGGAAATGGCGGCCAGCGTCGCCGGTCTGGACCGCACCGATTTCCTGCTGGCCCTTGCCCGCCACGGCGAGGATTCGTTCCGGGTCGATTGCGACGCACTCGCCGACGAGATCGACGATGGCTGAGGATGGCCATCTCCTTTCATGGAGGTGAGGATTTCAAGGATAGGAAGGTCAACGGCACTTCCGAAACCGTTTCCTGGTCGGTGAGTCGCGATCTGGCCCGGGCTGGTCGCTGACAGGTGCGTGCCGGGCCGGTCGTCGCGGGCATTCCCAGGCCACGGTACGCTTCGCAGCTTGTGATTCGGTGCAAAAACCCCGTGATAGCGATGCCGGTGCTTCCGCGGCGGGGGCACGAGATCGGCGAGCCGGTCCAGGAAGGAAACGGCGCCCAGCCGCGGGCGGGCGGCGGTGAGCGTGTTGGCGGCCCCGGTGACGCCTGCGGCAGCGCACAGCAGCCGCTCGATCTCATCAAGAAAGATCTTCGTGAGGGCCGCGACTGCCGCGGGGCGGTCGGCAAGCATGCCGCGCAGTCGCTTGGGCACGGAGATCACCCACTGCCGCACCGGCACGGGTGGAATCACGTGATCGACGAGATGCGCGGCGGTCTGGGCCATGTGGCGGCCGTTGCAGGACGGGCAGATGCCCCGGCCCTTGCAGGAGAACGCCACCACGAACGCCTGGCCGCAGCCTGCGCACAGGGCACGGGCGAATCCGAAGCAGAGGATGCCGCACTCGAGATAGCCGCGGAGTTCCTCCTCGACGTAGCCCGGCACGGGCCGCTCGGCGGCTTCCCGCCAGGGGAGCCAGCTCTCGAGGTT